>JAMXLN010000241.1 GCA_024281145.1 Hyphomicrobiaceae bacterium
CCCGCACGAAGGCGCCCATGCCCAACGACACGCGCAAGCCGATCATCCGCAACATCGCCGAGGTGGCGTGGAAGGAGTTCCCCAACCATTTCGGCGGCGCGCTCTCAAAACCGCTCGTCATGCCGCAGACAGCGGCCTCGCGGCACATCGATTATCGCATCTCCATGTACCAGCCCATGGCGCGCGTGGCGCTGCACAAGCACAAGGTCCAAGAGCAAATCTATCATGTGCTCGAAGGCGAAGGCCTCATGCAGATCGACGGCAAGCCTCATCTCGTGCGCAAGCACGACGTCATCTTCCTGCCGCCCGGCGTCGAGCACGACATCGAAAACACGGGGTTGGTGGACCTGGTCTTTCTGGTGATCACGTCGCCGGTTTTGGACGAAACGCCTTCGTGAATTTTTGCCACCGGACTCTCCCGCCAATGCGCCTGCACATGTAAGGCCTGCGCCTCGCCGCGGGCGATGACGTTGCTTACCGGGCAACTTAATCCGCTCTTAGTTCCGGTTCTCCGGCGCGGTGACGTCGCGCAGCCCATCGCCGACCAGATTGATGGCGAGCACCATCAGAAAGAGGGCGACACCGGGAATCGAGATCAGCCAAGGGTCAAAAAACATCAAGCCCTTGGCCTCCGATATCATCAGACCCCAGGACGGTGTCGGTGGCTGTACGCCGAGGCCCAGAAACGACAGGGCGGCCTCGAGCAGGATGGCCTGCGCCATCTCGAGCGTGGCGACGACGATCAGGTGATTGACGACGTTGGGGGCGATCTCGGTCAAGAGAATGCGCGACGTGGAGCAGCCCACGGCCTGCGCTGCCAGGATGAACTCACGCGCGCACACCTGCTGGGTGGCGCTGCGCATGACAACGGCGAAGCGATCCCAGATCAACAGCCCCAGCACCCAGATGACGACGGTGAGCGATGAGCCGATGATGGCGACCACGGCCAGCGCCACCAGCACCACCGGCATCGATAGCCGCGTCGTGACGATGAACGTGACAAGCATGTCGACACGGCCTCCAAAGTAGCCGGCAAGCACGCCGAGCGTGGTGCCGATTACGCCGGAGATGAGCATGGCCGAGATCCCAATGAGCAGCGAGATGCGCGCGCCGTAGACGAGGCGGGTAAGATAATCGCGGCCCAGCTGATCGGTGCCGAGCGGATGTTGCCAAGTCGCCTTGGCCGAGGCGTGCCAGACGGGCGGGATCAGCTTGCGCGCGAGCTGCTGATCGTAGGGGTCATAACCGGCGAGCAGCGGAGCCAGCAAGGCCACCGCAGCGATTGCAATCAGGATGCCACCACCGATCAAGAGACCCCAATGGCGCAAAATGCGTCGCCGCAAGAGGGTAGCCGGCGACGGTGCCACTAGGTCAGCGACGCCGATCCGTCGGCCACCCGCGGCATCAGCAGCGGGCATTCCCGCTTGCCTCATCATGCCACCCTCAAGCGCGGATCGAGGAATGCGTTGAGCAGGTCTGCCGCCAGCGTGAGGCCCACGTAAATCACCGAGAGCACCAACACGATCGCCTGCATGGTCGGGAGGTCCTTGCGCTGGATCGATTCCCACGCGAGGTAGCCAAGACCGTTGATCTGGAAGATGGTTTCGATGACGATGGAGCCGCCCAGCATAAATCCAAATTGCACCGCGGCCAGTGCGACCACCGGTATGATCGCGTTGCGCAACGCGTGCTTGAAGAGCACCGTCATCGGTCGCAGGCCCTTAGCCCTCGCCGTGCGGATGTAATCGGAGGACAACACCTCCAGCACGCCAGCGCGCGTGAGACGCATGACGGCAGGTGTCACGTAATAGCCGAGTGCGACGGCCGGCATCACGAAGTTCTGCCAGCTGCCGGAGCCGGTGATGGGCAAGACCCGCCAGTGAACTCCGAGCCACAGGATCAGCGTCAGCGCGAACCAGAAGCTCGGCATGGCCTGGCCAACCACCGCGAGCGCAAGGGCGAAGCGATCAACCATGCTGTTGGGTCGGACGGCCGCAACGACGCCCAGCGGAATGGCGAGCACCAGTGCGAAGGTCATCGCCGAGGCACCGAGGATCATCGTCACCGGCAGCCGCGCTAAAATCACGCCGGCAACGGGTTGGCGCAAGGTATAGGAACGCCCCAAGTCGCCCTTGAGCGCGCCCGCGAGCCAGTCGAGGTATTGCACGGCGATCGGTCGATCGAAACCGTAGAACTTGCGGATCGCCTCCACGTCCTCGGCACGCGCACCCTCACCGGCAATGGCGATGGCTGGATCGCCGGACATATAGATCATCGAGAAGGTAATGAGTGAGACAGTCAGCGCGACGAGGAGCGCAACACCAAGGCGTTTTGCGGCGTAGGCCAGCATGGAGCCCCCGTGCCTAGCGCTGCGCCCATCTGTGGCGGCGGCGTGCCCAACCGTTGTGCCTCGGCATTGCGACCATCCGCTTCAAGATCTTGAGGCCGCGGGGCATCGGCGTGCGGCACCCCGCAGTAGGCAGCCGCGCTCACTTCCACTTGGCGGCGAAGAACTGCGGGATCTCATCGGCGGTCGGCGTGAAGTCGAGATCCTTGGAGTAGGCATAGTATTTGGCATAGGTGAAAAGCGGCACCCAGTAGGCCTCTGCAGCGATGCGGGAGAGCACAGTGTGCCAGGCCGCCTTGCGTTTATCGGGGTCGGTGAGCGAGTCGGCCTCGCCAATCAGCCGCGCCACCTCCGGGTCCTTGGTGAGGTCGTCAGGCCCTTGCGAGAAGAAATGCGCGGCGATGGCCGAAACGTCGGGCACCGAGTTCGAGCCCCAGGTACCATGGGCGATCGGTGTGCGGCCCTTGTGCACGTTCTCGGTAAACGCCGTGTACTGTACGTAGTTGAGCCTTGGTCTAAGGCCCACCTTCACGAGATCGCCGATGACCGCCTCGGTGAACTCGCGTTCGCGGTAGGCGTAGATGTCGAACGCGAAACCGTCGGCAAAGCCTGCCTCCTTCAGCAAGGCCTTGGCCTTGGCTGGATCATAGGCATACTTCTGGACGTCTTCGGAGCAGGCGAACTGGTCCGGGTGGCAGGCCGCGTGAATGACCTGGGATGCAGGACCGACGAGGTTTTTGGTGATGGCCTCGCGGTCGATGGCATGGGCGACGGCCTGGCGCACACGCTTGTCGGCGAAGAACTTCTGTCCGGACTGACCCGTGGCGTCGAACTGCAAGTAGGCAACGCGCAGGGTCTTGGCGTTTTCAACGACGATGGCCGGGTTGGCCTCCATGCGCTCGGCCTGATCCTTGGGCACATCCCACAGCCAATCGATCGCACCGGTCATCAGCTCCGCCGTGCGGGTGTTGCCGTCCTTGATGGTGCGAAACAGGATCTTGGAGATCTTAGGATCGCCCTTAAAGCCGTCCTTGAAGTAGAGGGGGTTGCGTTCCATCAGGATCGACTCGCCAGGCTTCACCTCGGTGATCTTGTAGGGCCCGGTGCCGTTGGGCTTTACCGCACCGAAGTCCTTCTTGCCGTCAGGCCGCAGGGGCGCATTGTCGTAGTGCCCCTTTTGCATAATGAAACCGAGACCGGCGAGATAGGCGAGCGCCGGCGGGAAGGGGCGATCGAGGTTGATGCGCACCTTGCCTTCGTCCACCTTCTCGGCGTTCTTGATCCACGCCAGCAGCGCGTAATTGGCAATGGCGTTCTCCTTGTTGGACGCGTGGTTCAGCGTGTAGACCACGTCGTCGGCATCCAGCACCTTGCCGGAATGGAACTTGACGTCTTTGCGCAGCTCCATCTCGAGCACAGTTGGGCCAACCCACGCCCATTTTGTCGCCAGCAACGGCTTAATGTCGGCGGTCTTGGGATCGATGATAACGAGAGTGTCCCAGACTTCGTGGCCGATCACGACAAGCTCGCGCGTGTTGAGATAGTAAGGATCGGCAATCGGATTGTCGCGGTCGGTGGCCCACACCAGCGTGTCGGTGTTTTTGCCGGCCTCCACTGGAGCAGCGGCAATAGAGAGGGCGGCAATGAGGCCCGCAACGGCGGGGTAAAGATGGTTGCGGCGCTTCATTGGGCGTTGTCTCCTTGTCGTCGGTAGGTGTCGGGAGCGGCAGGCGCGGCGGAGGGGCGTCAACGCTCGACGATCCCCGGTTTGGCCGCACAATGCAAGCACTCGGGGCAAGCACTCGGGCCAAGCACTCGGGCCAAGCGCTCGGGCCAAGCGCTCCGGGCGCAAGCGCCGAGGCAAGCGGGGCAATCGCCGGCCAACCTCGCTCCCTCAATCCCCATGCCTCTGCCGAGGTCCTGAGCGCCAGTGGGTCATGTGGGTCATGGGGGTCATGGAACCCTCTCTCAGACGCGCTGATCTTTGCCATGCCCAGAGGGTGAGCCGCGCGCAGGAGGGTTCGCTGCCCGCCGCCTAGTCGATCGTCACGCCCCCGTCGGCAATCACCACCGTGCCCGTCATGAAGCTCGAGGCCTTCGAGGCCAAGAAAGCGATGACGCTGCCGATTTCTTCGGGCTCGCCGATGCGCCGCAGCGGGGCGGTGGA
>JAMXLN010000242.1 GCA_024281145.1 Hyphomicrobiaceae bacterium
AGTTTCCATGCGAGGCGGCGAGCCGGCCTCGGGTGATTGCGTCGGGCTCGCCTCGGCCTCGCCGCTCACAGCACGCACTTGCGCAACGCGGTCGACCAGAGTGCGCCGCTCCTCGCCGCGCACCGGCCGGCGTGCCGCAGCAGACTGTGTCGTTCCGATCCGGCGCATCTCGCCCATGAAATGCGCAGCCTGGCGGGCGAGCCGCTCGTGCGCGGCCGCTAGCTCGGCGCGCAGCTTGGCGATGGTCGCCACTTGCTGATCGGCTTGTGCCTGGGCCGAGCCCAAACGGGCCTTGAGCGCGATGCGGCTGTCCTTCAGCCCGCCAGTCTTCTCCTGTTGCTCAAATGTCGCAAGCGCTGCCTTGAGCCGGGCGATTTCGCCGGCCTGGTCCTCCGTGCGGGCCTTGAGGGCTCTCACTTCGCGCTCGAAGGCCACCGTGCCCGCTTCACTTGGCGCGGCGGCAGGGCGTACCGGGTTGACCGCCGGCTCCTCGGACATGTCGCGGCCCGCCTTGTCCCCCTGGCCTTCCTGCGGTGCCGCGCTCGAGGCGGCGAGCGGCGCACTCAATTGAAAGCCGGTGCCCAACCGCCGCTGCAATCGATCGATGAGCAGGGCCTGCTCGCTCGCCTTGTTGCGCAAGGCCTCAACCTCCGAGCGCAGCGCCACCTCGCTGTCACTCCCCTCGGCCACGGGCCTACGGCGTCCGCCGCGGGTGGTGAGCGCCGTCGACAGGCGCTCAATCTGCGCGTTCTTCTGCGCGTTGATGGAGCTCGCCTCCTCCATCGCCTGCTTGTGGCGTCTGGCGCCCGCAGTCAGCTCGGCGATTTCCCGATCGCGGTTGAACAGCAACCGCTTGGCCTCGGCCAGACGCGCCTCTACCCGCGGCAGCCGATCGGCGACCGTCTGTTCCAACACGCGCCGCGCGTTCTGGTTCTCTTCAAGATCGGCCTTGAGCCGAACCACATCCGTCTCCAGCGTGGAAATGCTCGCGTCGCGGCGATTGATGTCAATCAGCTGGCGGGCCCGCTCAAGTTTGGCCTGATCAAGGTGCATCTCAAGCTTGTGCACCTTGATGGCGTACTCAGCGCGCAGCCGGTCGCGGTCTGCCCGCATTTCGGGCTCGCTCACAGGCATCGACTGCTTGATGCGCGCCGTGGTCAGCCGCACCGCGCGAGACCAGAAGGCGGAGGCAACAAGCAGCCCGAGCAAGCTCGCGGCAAAAAAGCCCAAGGCCACCAGCATGGCTGACTGAACGGAGATCAATGGTACTTCCTAGGGCTGCTTAGGTGCCTGAGATTCAAAGACTTCGCGCAAATGCAGGCGGCCTGCAAGTCGGTCATACCGGGGGTCGTTTGCTTGTGGCAAGATTCGCACAACACCGATACTAGGAGCTCGACAGCACACCGTCACCACCATAACGCGATTGCCGGAGCACAACAGCGTTACAGGGGTCAAAGCATCGTTAAAATGGGTTCCATGTCGGGCGGCGCGTGTATTTGAGGTAACCAATGTTGGCGCCGAGCCGCAAGCCCAGGCCGGACCGGATCGGCGCGACGATGACCGGCCCGCTCTTTTGAAATGTCAGCCCGACGCCGCCAACGAGATATGCCGAGCCGTCGACGCCGGCAAAGCGCTGGTAGATCTCCTCAGGATCGCGCAGGTTGTAGACGAGCACCATGACTTTGGAGCCTGCGGCGCCAGCGTCCCAACCGATCGACGGGCCCTGCCAATAGACACGGTGGGCGCCGGCGTCCTTGGTGTAGAGCATTCCCTCCCCATAGCGCAGACCGGCAACAAAGGCGCCGCCGGCATCCTCACCAAGGACATAGCCGTTCGGTCGACCCTGCTGCTTGAAGGCGTACTCAACCACGCTGGCGAGCCCCTTGCTCACGGAGCCGAAGAACGAGCGGCCGGCGTCGAGAATTTCCCGCGACGAGTAGCTGCCATCGGCGGTCTCGTCCTGTCCAGGCGGCGGCCCATAGGGATCGGACGACGGGGGGCCGTAACCCCGGTTAGGATCGCCCTCGGGCTGCGCCGGAGCGGGAGTATAGGGTTCGCCGTAGGCCGGCCGCGGCGCGGTATAAGGTTGACCGTAAGCAGATGGGCCCGAGTAGGCCCCCTGCCGACCATCGGTGCCGGGCGGCGGCGCATAACCCGGGCCTGCCGACGGGCTCCAGGCATCTGGGCGGGGCGGGGAGTAAGCATCGCGCGCGCGGGGTGGGCGGTAGGCATCATCGACCGGTGGCCTGGGGCTAGGCGGATAGACCGCGCCGCGATCCGGCCGGCCGCGCGCGCTGTCATCGTCGGCGGGGGGATCCGGCCGATTGCTGTCGTAGCGTGGCTCGCCGCTGCGCTGCCAGGTCTCCTGTGCCGACCCGAGTGAAGCGGAGAGCAGACTGGGCAGGCTTACCAGCAGCGCGGCAGCCAGCGCCGAAGATCGCGTCGGCATGGGATCAAACCTTCAGATTGCACCATCGAGCAACGCACGCCCGACATGCCAACCGGCCCGACGGCTGAGACACCCCACCAAGCACCATTGCCGTAAAGTATTACGAAAGTGTGGCCGAAGACGCATCCGTGCACAGGCCCCCGGTGCCCTGCGGCTTGACCCTACGAGCGGCCGGCCCTACTCCCCTACCCCCATGAAAATCGCCACCTGGAACATCAACGGCATTAAGGCCCGACTCGATGTCGCCCTGACGTGGATCAAGGAGGCGAACCCGGACATCGTCTGCCTGCAGGAGATCAAGTCGGCCACCGAGGCGTTCCCAGGAGCCGCCTTTGAGGAGCTCGGCTACAACGCTGCGGTGCACGGACAAAAGGGCTTCAACGGCGTCGCCGTCCTCTCCAAACGGCCGTTCGACGAGATCGCCGTGCGCGGCCTGCCCGGCGATGCCACAGACAGCCACGCCCGCTATATCGAGGTGTGCGTGCCCCGCCAGGGCGGCGTGGTGCGCATCGGCAACCTTTATTTGCCCAATGGCAATCCGGTGGGCACCGACAAGTTCGCCTATAAGCTCGCCTGGATGCAGCGCTTCGCGGCGCGCACGCGCGAGCTTTTGGGTTACGAGGAGCCATTTTTCCTGCTCGGCGACTACAACGTCATTCCCGAGCCGATCGACGCCAAGAACCCCGCGGCCTGGACCAGCGACGCCCTCTATCAGCCCGAGACCCGCGCGGCCTACCGCGCCCTCCTCAATCTCGGCCTCACCGACGTTGTGCGCGCGTGTCTGCCCGGACCTGGATTCTACACGTTCTGGGATTATCAAGCCGGTGCCTGGCAAAAGGATCACGGCATCCGCATCGACCACATTTTAGCCTCCCCGCAAGCGGCCGACCGACTGCTTGCCGCCGGCATCGACAAGCATACGCGCGGCTGGGAGAAGCCCTCTGACCATGTGCCGGTGTGGCTTGAGGCGGAGCTGGATTAGTCTCGCGCGCCGCTGGCACGCGCGTGGATACGCGAGGAGACGGCGATGGGGCGGCTCGTCGGCAAAGTTGCTTTCATAACCGGCGGCGGTGGTGGCATCGGCCGGGCCACCGCGGAGCGATTTGCCGAGGAGGGGGCCAAGGTCATCATCGCCGATATCGACCAGGCAGCCGGCGAGGCCGCCGCCGGGTCCGCACGCCAACGCGCGAGCAATCGTGGTGGCGACGCCTGGTTCGTGCACTGCGACGTGACCGAGCGCACCAGCGTCGAAGCCGCCGTCCAAGAAACCATTGCCCGCTACGGCAGGCTCCACATCCTCCACAACAATGCCGGCGGTTCGACCTTGCAGGACGCACCGGTGACGGAAGCACCGGAGGAGGAGTTCTGGCGCGCCATCAAGCTCGATCTTTTCGGGACCTTCCTGTGCAGCAAGATCGCCATTCCGGCGATTATCAAGGCCGGCAGGGGCTCCATCATCAACATGAGCTCGAACGTGGCCTTGATGGCGCTGCCAGGGCGGGACTGCTACACGGCAGCCAAGGGTGGCATCGCCTCCATGACGCGGTCCATGGCGGTCGAATACGCACCGCACAACATCCGGGTCAACGCCATCGCTCCATCGGTCACGCTGACGGAGCGTGTGAAGCGGCTCCTCGCCGGCAACGCCAATGTCAGCAAGCTGGCCGCCAGCCACCTGCTGGGGCTAGGTCAGCCGATCCACATCGCCAACATGGCCGTCTACCTTGCCTCCGATGAAGCTGCCATCACGACCGGGCAGATCCTTTCGGTCGACAGCGGCGTGACCATATATTGAGTGCAACCCTCATGGAGGAAACGATGGCCGCAAAGACTTGGGATTTCGTGCACAATCTCGCCAGTGATGCCAACTGGACGCCCGGGCTACGCGAGATCTTCGAATACCGGGATCTCGGCATCAAGGATGGGACCAAGGGCGATTTCGTCGCTCACCTCATCCGCCACAACGGCAAGAAGATGAAGGATGAAGTGCAGCAATGGCATGTGCATGACTGCACGTTCCAGTTCGTGCTCGTCATGAATGGCTGGGCCACCTTCGAGTACGAGGGCCAGGGTCGCCACACCATCCGCAAGGGTGACGCGATCCTGCAGACGCCCGGTATCAAGCACCGCGAGATCGCCTGTTCGGAGGATTTCGAGGTGCTAGAAATCGTCTCTCCGGCAAACTTTGCCACGCGGATCGTCGAGGCTCCGTCGAGCCGCGCCGAGGCCGCCCAATAGCATCGATCAATCGGCGTAGGAGGGATCGAGCCGATCGAGCCGGCGCCGCAACGCCGGCCATTCGAGGAGACCGTAGCCCGCCGATTGACGCTTCTGCGCGCCCGCCTTGAGATGCCGGTTGGTATCGCTCTCGTTGTCAAGGGTTATCTCGGCACCCGAGAGCGCATCGCAGGTGGAGTGCACCACGTCACCGGTGGGCACTTTGAGTGGCCGGCCGCAAGAGAGAACGTCGATCTGAATCTTGCAGGCCTGCTCCAGCCAGTAGATGAGGTTGAAGGCCTGCGGAATCGAAGGTGCGCACACGAGCAAGCCGTGGTTGCGCAGGATCATGGCGCTCTTGTCGCCCAGATCCGCCACCAAGCGCTCGCGCTCACCGCGGTTGAAGGCCGGCCCCTCATAGTCGTGGTAGGCAAGGTGGCCGGCAAAGCGCATTGCCGTCTGTGACAGGGGCAGCAGCCCGTCGGCCAAAGCGCTGACAGCCGTTCCGGCGCGCGTGTGGGTATGGATCACGCAGTGCGCATCGTGCCGCGCCGAATGCACCGCGCTGTGTATGACGTAGCCCGCTGCGTTAACCGAGTACGCATGATCGGGTTGTAACACCGTCCTGCCCTCCAGATCGATCTTGATCAGGCTGGAGGCGGTGATCTCATCGTACAGCATCCCATACGGATTGATGAGGACGTGATCGGCACTGCCGGGTACCCGCGCGGTGATGTGATTGTAAACGAGATCAGTCATGCCGTAGAGGGCTACCAGCCTGTAGCAGGCCGCAAGGTCGACGCGCGTATCCCACTCCTGTGCCGACACTCTCTCGCGCATGGAACGATCGGTGAGCGCAAGCGCGCGGGTCATCGGCGATCCTCCGGCAGATTGATTTTGCTCTCGAGTCTCGGTCAGGAACGCCAGAGCGTCAAGCGGAACGCATCGTGGCGAGACCCACACGGCAATTGCAATGCACTGCCGCCTATCGCAACCTGCCCTGGTTGGCTGCGCGTGACGATGGATGGGAGGTGGCATGCAGATCGGCGTTCTGCAGTTCTTTGGCTGGCTCGACCGTTCGCAGGCCCTCACCTCGATCTATGACATGGCGCTCGAGCGTATCGCGCTCATGGATAGTGCTGGCTACGACGCGGTGTGGCTCGCCGAGCATCACTTCTCGAGCTTCTCCGTTTGCCCATCAGTGCACATGATGGGTGTCATGGCGGCAGCGCGCACGAAGCGGCTGCGAATCGGCACTGGCGTGTCGCTCGCCCCCTTCTACAATCCACTGCGGTTGGCCGAAGAGGTGGCCCTATTGGACGTGCTATCGGGTGGGCGCGTCAACTGGGGCGCTGGACGCGGGTTCGAACGCAGCGAGTTCAAAGCCTTCGGAATTCCCGGCGAAGAGAGCGCTGCGCGGTTCCACGAGACCGTCGATATCGTGCTGAAGGCATGGACGAGCGAGAAACTCACCTACCAGGGAAAATTCTACAGTTACGACGGCGTCGAGGTGCTGCCGAAACCCGTGCAGGCACCGCACCCGCCGGTTTGGATGGCGGCAAGCTCCGCGCCGGCAATCGATTGGGCCGCAAGCCGGGGCTTCTCGATCCTGATGGATCCCCATTGCTCGCGCGATGATCTCATCAGCAAGCGCCAGCACTATGCCGCCAAACTCGTGGCCAGCGGCCACAGCGACGCCCACCGCGTCATCCCCATGGCCCGCCTCATCGCCATCGACGAGACGACCCACAAGGCTCGCGAGGTGGCTCGGCGCGCGGCAGGGTGGATGCTTGGAGCCTACATCGCCAACCCCGGCCACCACCGCCAGGAGGCACGGACGTTCGCAGGCAGGGATCCGACAGAGTTCTACCTCGACGAGGTGATGCTGCACGGCACCGCCGAGAGCGTGATCGATCAAATTCGCGCCCTTGAGGAGGCCGGCATGACCTATCTGATGGCCGCACCCTTGAGCCGGCGCTCGTTCAGGCTGCTGACCGATAAGGTGCTTCCCCGGATCGCCACGTGAGCAGCCTCGCCCGATACCGATGCGGGCACCGTTACCGTCGCGCGGCCAGGAGCAGGAATGGCGGTCGCTCATGTTCGTCCGCAAGCTGCGGCCGCGCGAGGATTTGTTGTGCGCTGGGGCCCCATTCCACAACGTGCCTCAGCGCAAAACCCAAGCGCAGTAACAGGTTGACGTAAGTGGCAAGCGTGCGGTGCTGCTTGACGACACCCTTGGTCAGCCAATCCGTTGAACGGGGGCCCTCGTCCAGATAACCGCTAATCGGCCAGACTTTGCGACCCGCGCCATCGGCGGACCAACCTGGCAACGCGGGGGCAGTCATGATGGGATGCTCCACCGAGAACACCAGACTGCCACCGGGCACCAGCGTTTGGCACACCTCGGCTAACAGCCGTTCGAGGTCGACGATGTAATGCAGCGCAAGCGAGCTGTAGACCACATCGAAGCTTGCTACCCGCAGTGCTAAGCCCTCCAGATCGGCCCTTACATAGAGAATTGTCGCATCCGCCGTCGTGGCGCGAGCCCGCGCCAACATCTTATCGGACACGTCGATGCCTTCGACGTGAACCGCTCCCCGCTCTCGCGCCCATCTACAGAACCAACCGAACCCACAACCGAGGTCCAGCACCCGCCGTCCGCGCAGATCGGGCAGCAAGGCCTGCAGCGCTGGCCACTCCGGCGCGCCCTCGAGACCCTCCACGGACCGCGGCAACCGGCTGTAGCCGGCGAAGAATTCGTCATTGTCGTAGATGTTCTGTGTCATACGAGATGAGGTGGGTTCTCACCATCGCCAGGGATCGGCGCAGGCTCCGCCTCCAAGCGCGCCCCGAGCGCCCGATGCCCCTCGGCCCTAAGGCGAGCCAGCTCATGCATCGCCCAGCGGTAGGTGCAGTCCATCAGTTCGGTATGGCGGTGCCAGTCAAGGATCGCCATGTCCTGGGGGAACGGCGGCACCAGCAGCAGGTCCTCGGCTTGTAACCGTCGCTCGAAGCCCTGGCGATTGGCCATCATGGCGCGCATCAGCACGGTCCCGGGCCCGGGCGCGCGTGGCAGGGCGCGGCGCAGCAGCGGATTGATCATCGCCTTGAGCAGGGCGGCGCGCCCCGGCAGCGCGCGATAGTCCACCTCGAAGCGCTGCAGTTTGGGCACCTCAAAGCTGATCACCACATTGGGCCCGCTCTTGAGTTCGTGCATCACGCCGATCGGCACGTTGTCGAGGATCGCGCCGTCCACGAGCATGTGGCCATCCTTGGTGTAATACGGCGGCAGCAGCACGGGGATCGAGCCCGTCGCGCGCACGGCTCCCCAAAGGTCGCCTTGCCGGTGCCGGTGGAGGTCGTAGCTCGACAGGTTCGTGGAAACGCAGAAGTAGGGGATCCACAAATCCTCGATGTCGACGCCGGCGTAGTGGTTGGCCAGCTGGCGGTCATAGTGGGTATGGTCGAGCAGACTATAGCGCGGCCAGGTGTAGCGGCGCATGGCTCGGTGCGTGACAAATATGTCGTGCGTGGCCCGATCGACATCGTCGGGGTCCGCACCCATGGCGAAAGCCGCGAGCATGGCCCCACCACCGGAGGTCCCACCCATGATGTCAAATGTCAGGCCCGACTGCACCAGCGCCTTGTAGAGGCCGACATGGGCCGCGCAATAGGCGCCACCGCCGCAGGCGACAAGGCCAAGCGCGGTGCCGTTGATGAAGCGATAAAGCCGCTCGGCATCGCCCACGTTGTCGAGCGCCACGTGGTGATGCATGGCAATGTTGCGGGGCGCGAGCCACCGCGCCGTGTTCGAGATGGTCCCACGCGTTTCGTGCAGCAGGACGAGGCGCTGAGCGTCAGGCGGCAACAGCTCGCCGGCCAGCTGCTCCAGAGCATTGGGGATATGGTCGGCGGCGTGCATGCCCACCGCGAGCACCAAGTCGGCTTGCCGGATCGCCTTTTCCGACCAGGCGGTGAGCTCTGGTTCGGCCACGAACAGGACATAGTCATATTGGGCCTCAAGGGCGTTGAGCGCACGCGTGGCCTCGATGCTGTCGATGGGCACGCTGGCCGGCAGTACGGTGCGCGCCATCTCAGGCCACACCAACATGGTGCGGTTGGCACGCCGGAAGACGCGCGTGAGGCCGATCACAAACCCAGGCGGCAGATCGCTCCCACCGGCGCGGATCAGCGTCACCGTGCGCGGTCGCGGGTCAGGTGGCGGAGCGCGCGTGATATTGCCTTCCGCCACGCGGCGCGCGAGCGTCACCGTGAGCGTGCGCAGGATCGACGGGTTTTTCGCTGCCAACGCCTCAAACTCGGCGCGGCCCAGCCGCAAGACCAAACTGTCGCGTAGCGCCGTCACGGTCGCGGTGCGAGCACCACCCGCGAGGAAGGCGATTTCCCCCACGGGCTGCCCCGGGCCGAGCTCGGCCACCGCCTCGCGCCGGCCCGCCACGGTAACCAAAAAACGCCCCGTGACGACGATGTAGAGCGCATCGGTCGTCTCTCCCTGGCGCACGAGCGCATCCCCGCGCTTGAGGTTCAACGTCTCGAGCTCGGCGGCAAGCCGCGCGCGCTCGCTCTCCTCCAGATCGCGGAAGATCTCAACGCCGTCGAGGCCGTGCTCGGAAGCCTTGGCTTTCATCGATGGTCAGTTGGCAGCCGTCCCCATGGGGCAGCCTAGCTCATGTCCAGGGCGCCGAGAAAGCGATGGCACCAGCAGCCCCTAAAGTCTCTGCACCGGCGCCTGGCCGCGCAGCACCTTGCCGTGTGCGCTGCAGCAGGCCGATCGCCGCGAAGCTTCGCAGGCCTGGAAGATGATCCTTTATGGCCATGCCAGCGCGGTTGTCTTCGGGGCTGCCAGCGGGAATAGTGAGGTATCCGACATTGCCCTGGCTCAAGACCGCGCGATGCGCAACCCTGTCCTCATCGAGCTGACGCGCGGCACCCTTGTGGAAAGCGTGCACACGGGCGCAATGGCCCTGGCGCGGTCTACGGGCGAGCTGGTGGGCGCTGTCGGCGACATCCTCGCGCCGGTCTTTCCCCGCTCGGCCATCAAGCCGCTGCAGGCGATCGCCTTCATCGAGCGGGGCGCCGCGGATCGCTTCGGCTGTGGCGCGCGCGAGATCGCGCTTGCCAGTGCTTCGCACGCAGGCACCCCGGCTCATACGGCCACGGTGCAATCCATCTTGCAACGGGCCGGCCTTGGCCGGGAGGCGCTGGCGTGCGGCGTGCATGAGCCGATGGATCCCGGTGCCGCGCGGCAGCTCATTCGCACGCGCGCCCAAGTGTCAAGCCTCCACCACAATTGCTCCGGCAAGCACGCCGCCATGCTGGCGACCGCCGTGCATGAGGGCGAGCCCACTGAGGCCTACTGGCAGCCCGACCACCCCGTGCAGGTGCGCATTGCACGCGTCCTGGAGGAGCTGTCCGGGCGTCAGCTCGGGCCGGAGGTGCGGGGGATCGACGGCTGCTCGGTGCCCAACTGGGCCATGCCGTTGTCGGCACTTGCTCAGGCCTATGCACGGTTCGCCGTCGGCGGGGAGATGGAACAGATGCGGGCCCGTGTATGCCGACGCATCGCCGAGGCCTGCTGGGCCCATCCCGATCTCGTCGCTGGACCCGGGCGGCTGGACACCAGGGTCATGTCGCTGCTGCCGGGCAAGGTGCTGATCAAGAGCGGCGCGGAAGGCGTCTACTGCGGCGCCTTGCCCGAACTCGGACTGGGGTTTGCCGTCAAGATCGATGATGGCGCCAAGCGTGCGGCAGAGGCTGCAGTGCTGCGTGTGCTTGCGAGGTTCTACTCCGAGGCACAGCACGACAGCTCCAACGCGCTCGTCAACTGGCAAGGCCTAGAGGTGGGCGCCATCCGCACGACCTCCGCTTTCGAAGGGCTGGGCTGACCAGCGCCTGAACCCGCGTTCGCCTCGGGGAGCTGCTCTTGCCCTTGCGCCGCGGGCCAACCTTGGTGGAAGCGGTTCGGGTACTCCGGCGCGAATTCGCAAGCATCCGCCAACGCTCGGGATCTCATCGGTCGGCGGTCGCTCTCTATGGGGCATGTTCAACGCCGCTCAATGTCTTACCGATCAACGCGCGGTCTTACCGATCAACGCGCGCAGCAGCCCGCCGGTCCCTGCGCTCGCCGCCAAAGCTCACTCATCCCGCAACGCGGCGGAGATCGCGATCGGGGAGCGCGTATCGGTGCGGCGAATCCAGCCTGCGGTGTGTGCGCCGCAAGCACGTCGCCAAGATCTCAAGTGCCCCGTCGAGCGCCTGTTGCCAGGTAAGCGGAGAGGCGCCCGAACGCCCTCGGTTGGCGCCACCCGGTCGGGCGAGCGCTGCTGGAATGTGCACAAAGCCCACGCGACGACCGGCTGCGGCCTTATCCTTAGCGCTGGTCAGCGAGTGGTAGAGCGCAGCATTGCACAGGTAGGTGCCGGCGTCGCGCGACACGAAGGCGGCGATGCCGAGGCGCCGCAACCGCGCCACGATGTGCCGCACGGGCAGGCTCGCCGGCAGATATTCGGGCCCCACCGCGCAGACCGCGGCAGCCGTGGGCAGGGCGCCGCACGCGTCGGGCGACACCGCACAGGCGTTGCGCGCGCGCTGCTCGACCTCAAAGCCGCGGGCGCGCGAGGACACGCCGAAGTGCACAGCGAGATCCGGCGCCACTTCCGCCAACAGCATCTGCAGGCGCCGCGGACCGGCGCTCCATTCGGTCGGCAGCACCTCGAAGGCAAAGCACACGTCAGGAAAAATCCTGCCCGTGACCTGCGCCAGCTGAGGCAGCAGCTGCATGGTGGCGTTGCTTGGCACCCCAGGGAACGGGCCAAAGCCCGTGATTAGCACGCTCGTGCGCGCCCGCCCCCCCGCTTGGCTGTCCCTCGGGCCGATCATGACGGTCACTGAGTGCCTCCGAGCAATGATCGGGCGAGCCCCACCACCTTCGCCGGTTCGCACACGCCGGTGCGTGATGGTCCGCCTGCAGCGCGAGCTCTCCCATGCGCCCGCAGAAAAAACAACTCTCTGCGATGAGGGGCTTGCGCAGCAAGAGTTTCGCATGGCCGGCAAGAACGCCTGGCGCGGGCGTGGAAGCGCCCCGGTCGATTGCGTTCGAGGCGCTGCGGCGAGGGGCAGCGCACAACGCCGGTCGGTCGGCACCAGGCAAGCGCACCCGCGCCGTCCTCGACGCCCAGCCCCGCAACGGGACTTTCGATTGGTTGGACAAGGTGTCGATTGAGCTCACCACCCGGATGCTCCCGACGTCGCACGGGTGCCAAGCCGCATCTCTTCTATGACGCCGGCATGCATCGCTGTGTGGGATCGCCTGGCAGACCTGCAACTGCAGGTGCCATGCGAGGAACTCCTTGCCCACCATCTGGAAATTAAGGTGATGGAACCTCCCAATCCGCGGCATGCGCTTCCCGTGCGGATCCGGCGTGAGGTCGAGCGGCCGCACGCACTCACGCGATCTGGTGCGCCAGCTGCGTTGGCATTGCGGAACGCTGCAGGGCCATCCGGGCCTGCCATTCCATCGCTGGTTCCAATGCCTCAAGGAATGTGGCCTCGCCGCCCGCCAACAGCGCCACCGGCACGCCGTCGCGGTAGAGCAGGCGGTTGCCGGTCAGAGCAGGCAGGCGCGGCCCGGGCGTCAATATGCCCACGAGGTTGAGAGGATCGGCGCCCGACACGGAAACAAGCGCGTTGCTGGTCGGCGTGCGCCTGGCCTCGCGCAGGGCACCGACCGCATCGGGTAGGGCGAACTGCTCGCCCGAGAAACCGGCCACGAAGCGCCCGCCGCGAATTTCGCCGCGACGTTCGAGCTTGCGATAGACGCGCAGGAGGTCGCGCCAAGGCGGCAACCACGCGGCCTCGCGCTCAAGCAAGCGCCAGAACACGACGCCATAGCGACGCAGCAGCGTGCGCGCCAGGTGCTCCACGGCCGCAGAATCGCCGATTGAAGGCACCGGCAACGGAACGCGGCGCACAAGCGACCAGCGCCCAGCACCGTCCATCCCGTACGTCACCGTGCGGCGGCGCCGACGCGCACCAGCGAAAGGTTGGCGGCGGTCGGAAGGCACCAGCAGAGCGCGCAAGCCAGCGAAGCTATCGCAAGTGACCAGGCCGAGGGCGACCAGCTCTGCCAGCGCCGCCTCGAGCTGCGATCGCAGGAGCCCGCTGCCCGCCACCATCTCGTCGAAGAACGAGGCGCCCTGCGTCTGCAGGAAGAGGACGACCTCTTGCGCACGCGGGCTGGGCTCGACCGTATCCGCCTTATGAGCAAGGGCAGTCCAGAACGACACATGGCGGCGCGCCAGCAGAGCGATCGATGTCGTCCGCACCGGAGCAGCGCGTCGGTCGCTGCCAAAGTTGCGCCCATTGCGCGGAGCAAGCCGTGTCCAGGTCAGGTGACCGGCCAGACAGCGGTCGTCAAGCCAGGCAGGCTCGTAGCCGGCAAGGCGCGCGGGCAGGATTTCCGTCTCCCAGGCGGCCGCCGGCGCCCCGAAGCCCTCAAGTTGCTCCACCACCTCGTCGAGCGCGTCCGGCCCCTCCATGCGCGCCTCTTCGGCGACCCGCTGCCAAGACGCCAAGAAGCGCACGAAGTCACGCGCAGCAACGGGCTCGATCTCAGAGCGCAATCGCTTGATGGTGTAGCCGTGAATACGGGCGAGGAGGCGGCGCTCGCACCATTCCTCCTCTCCCGTCCCAGGGGTAAAGCGCCCGCGCATGGCAAAGCCTTCGGTTTCGAGGGCAGCCAGTGCTCCCGCCGCCTGCGCCGGCTCCAATCCAAGCGGCTGCCCGAGCGCATTTTGCGTGATTGGGCCCTGACCTTCGAGCCGGCCACGTAGAATCTCCCTCAGCGCCTCCTCGGGGCTCGGGTCGCGCGCGGGCTCAACCGCGGGCGCGACGATTGAGGGTTCAAGCCGCCCCTGGGGCCACAGCGCCCGAAACTGCGCCGCACGCTCGGCGGCGATCCAAACCGCTCCCGCCGGCAGGTGCAGGCGGGCCGCCCGTCGCTCGCGGCCGAGCTCCGCGAGCCAATCTTTCCAATGGTCGCCCGCCTCAACTTCCCGCTCGCTCAAAAAGCCGAACCACACGAGCGCATCGTGCAACTCGTCGCGGTTGGCAGCTTCAGGCCAGGCCTCCGCTCGTACCCGCGCGATGGCCTCCGGATCGAGGCGGCCGAGATCGCCGGCGGTCTCGGCGTCGAGCCAGCGTCGCGCCATGACGGCTTGCGTGCGGCGTTCCTCCAACGGAGCGTCGTCGAGGTAGGCGTAGGGTCGCGCTGAGAGTACCTCCAGCGCCAGCGGCGACGGCTCCGTCAAGTCGCACGCCACCACGCGGATCGCGCCTGATTCGATGCCGCGTAGGAGGCGCCGCAAGCCCTCAACGTCCATCGCTTCTGTAAGACAGTCGGTGACCGTCTGCTTGACCAGCGGATGCTCGGGGACTTCGCGCTCGCCAGTCAGGTTCTCCGCACACGCAATCTGGTCCGGGAACACGTGCGCGATCAAATCTTCTGCCTGCATGCGCGCAAGCTGCGGCGGCACCTTTCGCCCACCCCGGAAGCGCGGCAGCGCCAACGAAATGCCAGCGACCCAGCGCCAGCGCGTGATGAACATGGGAGCATCGAGCATGGCCTGGATCAACACGTCCTCGACGCTCGCCGAGTTGAGATAGCGCGCCGCCTCGGCAAGCTCAAAGCTGTGCGCCGTGGTAAGCGACAATACGATGTTGTCCTCGGTTGCTGCCGCCTGCAGCTCGAAGTTGAATTTGCGACAAAATCGCTTGCGCAGTGCCAATCCCCAGGCGCGATTGATGCGGCTGCCAAAGGGTGAATGCACGACGAGCTGCATGCCGCCCGCCTCGTCGAAAAAGCGCTCCAGAACGATGGTGTCCTGGGTCGGCAGGCAGCCCAGTGCCGCTCGACCCGAGCGCAGGTAGTCGACGATCTGCTGGGCCGCCGCTTCGCCGATGCCGATCGCATCGATCAACCAACGCAACGCGCTCCCGCCATCAGGCGCGGCTTCAAGCCGCGCAAGCACCAGGGCGCGAAAACGCGACACCGCCACAGATAGCTCGTCGCTGCGTCCCGGTGCCTCGCCGAGCCAGAACGGGATGCTCGGCGGCGCGCCGTGGGCATCCTCCACCCGCACCACACCGCGCTCCACGCGCAGGATGCGGTAGCTGGTGTTGCCGAGCTGGAATACGTCGCCCGCCATGCTCTCAACCGCCCAGTCCTCGTTGACCGAGCCGATGATCTGGCTCTCAGGTTCGAGCAGCACCTGATAATCGGCGGTGTCAGGAATTGTGCCCCCGGACGTGATGGCCGTGAGCCGAGCCCCGCGTCGGCCGCGCAGCAGATGGTTCACAGCGTCGTGGTGAATGAGCGCTCCACGTCGCCCCCGCCGGCTGGTAAAGCCCTCCGCCAGCATGCCGATCAGGGCATCGAAATCTTGCCGAGCTAGAGCACGATAGGGCCATGCCTGCTTGAGCAAACCGAACAGGTCTTGTTCCTTGCATTCGCGCGCACCAACCTCGGCCACGATCTGCTGCGCCAGCACGTCGAGCGGCCGCTCGGGAACAACGAGCTGATCGAGCTCGCCGCGGTTGGTGCTTTCGATCAGGGCCGCACACTCGACGAGATCATCGCGCGATAGAGCAAACAGCCGGCCCTTCGGCGTGGCGGCGACAGCGTGCCCCGACCGACCCACGCGCTGTAAGAAACTGGCAATCGAACGGGGAGAGCTCAGCTGGCAGACGAGATTGACCTCGCCGATATCGATGCCGAGCTCGAGCGAGGCCGTAGCCACCAGCGCCTTAAGCTCGCCCTTCTGCAGACGCCGTTCGGCGTCGAGCCGATGCTCCTTTGACATACTGCCATGGTGCGCGGCGATCGCCTTTTCGCCCACGCGCACGGAGAGCTGGCTCGCTACCCGCTCGGCCATGCGCCGCGTATTGACGAAGATGAGCGTGGTACGGTGCTCGCCGATGAGTTCAGCGAGGCGGTCATAGACTTGTTCCCACACCTCGGCCGACATCACCGCCTCCAGCGGAGATGACGGTACCTCCAGTGCCAAATCGCGGGCCCGCCGATGGCCGGTGTCGATGATGGTGCAGTCTGGGGCAGGCCTACCGTCCGCGCCAGCGCCGACCAGGAAGCGCGCCATGGTCTCGATCGGCTTCTGGGTCGCTGAGAGGCCGATGCGCAGCAGCTTATTGCCGCAAAGCCAGCCGAGACGCTCCAGCGACAGCGCCAAATGCGAGCCACGCTTGTTGGGCGCAAGGGCATGGATCTCGTCCACGATCACGGTGCGCGTGGTCTGCAGCATTGCACGCCCCGATTGGGACCCGAGCAAGATGTAGAGGGACTCCGGCGTCGTCACCACGATGTGCGGAGGCTGCCGGCGCATACGGTCGCGTTCGCCTTGTGGCGTGTCGCCGGTGCGCACCCAGGTGCGAATCGCCACATCGGGCAGGCCTTGCGCCGCTAGCGCCGCGCGAATGCCGGCTAAGGGCGCCTCCAAATTGCGATTGATGTCGTTGGAGAGCGCCTTGAGGGGAGAGACATAGACAACCTGAGTGGCATCTTCGAGGTTGCCCTCGAGCCCTTGCCGCACGAGCGAATCGATCGCGGCCAGGAAGGCCGACAGCGTCTTGCCTGAACCGGTCGGTGCAGCAATCAGCACGTGCCGTCCGGCCAGGATCGCGGGCCACGCCTCAGCCTGCGCTGCCGTAGGGGTTGCGAAGGTGCGCTCAAACCAAGCGGCGATCGCGGGATGGAACAAACGGGCGGAGCTCATCGGAAGGAGAAAACCTGCGCGCGGGCTGGGTTCGACCGAGGCAACGTGAGCGCCACGGCAATATCGTGACGGGCGTAAAAGAAATCAACTCGGCCACCCCTCTGCTGGCCGCCAGCCCCCCGGAACCGCACATCTGACACGCAGTTATGCCCGAATGAAAAGGTCAGGGGATCGCAACGATTGGTGGGACTGGGGGATCATCCTGCTGGTCGTAGCAGGCGGAACCATCCTCCTATGGGCGAGCGTCTGGCTGGTGCACTCGCACTTTGTCGGGACGGGTGGCGCCTCCAGCTCGGCCGTCAGCGTTGCGCCAGCGCTAGGACGGGCGCTCGGCCAGACCTCTCCTTGGGAGGGCGCACGGTGCTCTCGGGGCCGCGGCCAAGCATAATCCGCACTTAACCTAAGTGGCCGGGGCTCCGAGCTCCGCCACGGCCGACAGCACGACCCTCAGAAAAGCCCTCAGAAAAGTCAGAAAAGAATGAGCGGTGCGACGGGGGGCGCACCGCTCTCTCAATTTGCCGGGAAGAGGGAGGTTCCCGGCTGGGAGGAACGGGCCGGGGGACGCCCGTTCGTCGCCTCATAAACGAGGTAGCGCCAAAACAGTTCCGTGCCAGAGCAATTACAAGCGTTGCGTATCGACGCATCCAGAGCCTGAGCCGTCCGCGCGGGGTCGCTAGCGCGGGCTGAGCTGGCATGGTCGAGCCCACCTCGGGGAATGGAGCGGGAGGTCGGCCGGCGCGCGATACGGCTTTTTCCCCGGGCATTTTGACCTGGGCTATGCCATGCGTCATATCGTGTGCCCGGGTCGTGCGCCCGGGCCGGGCCGAATCCGGCACGCCTCATCCATCCCATACGGCCGGAGGCCCAGCATGAGCATGAGCCTTGGGGGGCGCTCTCTCGCGCTGGCTTGCATCAACATCGAGCGCTCCAAGCATCTTTCGCGCGTCACAACGTTCTTGTGCGAACACGCTCCCGATGTCGCCTGCCTGCAGGAGGTCGTCGCCGATGACGTCGAGCCGTTGAGCGACCAAGTTGGCTACCCACATCGTTTCTTCATTCCAATGTGTCGCTTCCCAGAACCCAGCGACGCACGCCCGATCGGCATTGCCATTCTGTCGCGCCACGCGTTCGCCTCAAGCGAGGAGATCGGCTACGCCGGCGGTGGCAGCGGACGGGACGTGCTCGACCGCTCGTCCGAAGAGACCCGCTTCCGCACCAACCGCTACTCGGTGGGGCTGGTCGTGGTCCCCTTCCACGGCGTGAGCTTCACCATCGCCACGACGCATTTCCCCTGGTCGGACCACGCTCGCACGTTGGACTTCCAGCGCACCGCCTGCGATCGGCTTCTTGAAGTTCTCAACGGCCGCTCGTTTGTCCTTTGCGGAGACTTCAATGCGCCGCGCGGCAAGGAAATCTTCAGCCGGCTGGCTGCGCGCTGGATTGACCACGTTCCCCTCACGTACACGACGAGCCTCGATCCCATCCTCCATCGCGCCGGCTTCCTCCAGCTCATGGTGGATGGAGTGTTTTCCACACCCGATTACGATGTGAGCAGCGCGACGCTCCACCAAGGTGTCAGCGATCATTGCGCCATCACAGCGCAGGTCGGCAAACGCACGACGGGGGAGATGCCTCGTTAGCGGCACCACACCGCGGGAAACGGGCCCCTAGAGCGCAAGGGTCCCGCCTACTTTGCGGCCGCTTTAGCCGTCCGCGGCCAGCGCGAGGCCACCTTGGGCAGCACCTCCTCGATGAGCTGGCGGGTCTGGGTCAGCACCTCCTCGCCGCTGCCTCCCATCGGCCGCAGAATGAATTTGGACACGCCGGCGCTAACATACTCCGCGATGCGCTCCAGGATCGTGCCAGCATCGCCGATGGCAAAATAGCCAAGGGCGTCGTTACCGGTGCGCTGGCGATAGGCAGCCGTGGCCCGCTCAAGCAACGGGTGTGCCAAGTGTCCAAAATAAAAGGGGAAGCTTCCCCCATAGTGGTCATCCTCGATGCTGCGTCCCGCATCGACAGCAGCAGCCTTGATGGCGCCGACGATGCGCGCTGCTTGCGCCGGCGTTTCGGGCCCCCCTTGCCAGCCGGTGCCGATGAGCGCGGTGCGCCGGATGGCCGCCGCCGATCCGCCGCCGATCCACATCGGCAGGTCTGCTTGCACGGGCTTGGGCGAAATGCTGGCTGCCGTCAGCCGATAATGCTGACCGGTGAAATCCACGCTGTCCTCACGCCACAACCGGCGAATGATTTCGAGCCCCTCGTCGGTCTTGCGCCCACGCGTTGTGGTGTCGACGTGGAGCCCCGCCCACTCCGGCGCGCGCGGACTGCCAATCCCGAACGCAGGCAGCAGCCGCCCCTCGGACAGAACATCGATGGTGGCACACTGCTTGGCGACCAGCACGGGATCGCGCAAGGCCAGCGATACGACGTTCATGCCGAACTTGATGCGTTGCGTGCGTCCCGCCTGCGCCGCCATCGCCGTCATGCATTCCAGCATGGGGTCCCGGCTCAGCAGCCGATCGGTCTGCCACAGCGAGTCGACGCCGCCCGCCTCGCACATGTCCACCCAGCGCCAGTAACCGGCGGCACCATCGAACGGAAATTCCATCAATCCCAGGCCAACGCCGATCGACATATTCGGGCATCCGGTTTGTGGCAACTCACGAGTGGGCGCGCCGGCCCCCAAGTGGCTGAGCCGGCTTGAAGAAGGGGCGCGCACCCATCGACTGATCCCAGTATGAAGCCCTCTGCAGGGCCGCAGCAAGCTTCCTCTGGTGACAATCGGCACGCGCGTCGGTAGCGTCCAGGCAACCAAGCACGCAGGAGAGGACGCATGGCCGAGAACGAGCTTTACAAGAAGGGCGTGGCAATCCGCAGACAGCTGCGTGGAGAGGAGGATTTTGCGCGCAACGAGAGCGAATACGCCAAAGACCCAGTGATGAAACAGTTCATCAATCTCGCCACCGAGACCGTATTCGGTGCGCTCTGGGCGCGGCCCGGGCTCGATATCAAGACGCGCACGCTCATCTGCGTCGTCTCGGACGCTGCCACCGGCCGTCATCCCGAACTCGACATCCACCTGCGCTTCGCTTTGAAACAGGGCTGGACCGAGGACGAGCTCACTGAGGTGCTCATTCACCTCACCGGCTACGTCGGCGTGCCAATCATCCGCGAAGCCATGCTGGTCGCTTCCAAAGTCTTCTCCGAGACTAGGAGCAGTCGCCAGTAGAGAGCACGAGGATGACAATCGAGTTCGGACTGAGCACGCTATCGCGTGGAACCCTGGTTTCACGGGCGGCCTATCTGCAGGTGGCCCAGGCCGCCGAGCGCGCGGGGTTCGCATTCCTGTCGGTCAATGACCACGTCATAGTGCCCGGCCAACTGGGCTCAGCCTATCCCTACACCCAGGGCGGGGCATGGGCGGCCGCCGAGCACGGTCATTGCTTCGACCAGCTGACCACGCTCGCCTTCCTCGCGGGCTGCACATCCCGCATCAAACTGCTGACTTCCGTCATGGTGGTGCCGCACCGCCCGCCCATTGCCGCCGCCAAAATGCTGGCCACCATCGACGTGCTGTCGGGCGGTCGCCTGCTTCTCGGGGTCGGGGCCGGTTGGATGAAGGAGGAATTCGCGCTCCTCGGCGCGCCATTCGCGCAGCGCGGAACGGTGACCGACGAGTATCTCGAGGCGTTCAAGGCGTTGTGGACCCAGCAGCGGCCCACCTACGCTGGCAGCCACGTGAACTTCGCCGACGTCATCTTCGAGCCCAAACCCATCCAGAAGCCACATCCGCCGATCTGGGTGGGCGGCGAGAGCCCTGCCGCATTGCGCCGCGCGGTGAAGCTTGGCGATGCCTGGTATCCCGGCAACAACAGTCAGACCGAACCGCTCGACACGCCAGCGCGGCTCGCCACCGCCATCGCCTCGCTCAGGCGCTTGGCGCAAACGGCCGGCCGCGATCCTGACTCCCTGGCCGTCAACCTGATCGTCCAGAACCCGTTTGAGTGGACGTCCCGCCAGATTGCGGACGGCAGCGCGCGACGCCTTTTCACTGGTGCTTCGGTCGACATGGCGGCCGATGCCGTCGCACTCGAAGCGATAGGCGTGCACCACGTTGCCGTTCGCCTCGGCGGGGCAACGCTGACGGAATCGCTCGAGCACATCGATCGCTTCGGCCGCGAGGTGATCCGCGCAAGATAGCTAGGCTTGGAAGCTGGAGGACGCCTATGGGTACCGGAGCAGGTCTACGTCAAGTGGGGTACTTCGATTGCGCCGGCGGCGGGCAGGTCGTGGTGGTGGGTGATATCGCCTACATCGGCCACATGCAAAGCCCGCACGGCACCTCGGTCGTCGACGTGCGCGATCCTAAGAACTGCCGGGAGCTGGCAACCATTGCCATGCCGCCCGGCACGCACTCGCACAAGGTGCGGGTGGCCAACGGCCTGATGCTCGTCAATCACGAGCTCAATGGTGCCGACACGCGCGCCGTGCCCTCCGACTTCAAGGGCGGTATCGGCATCTACGACGTCTCTACGCCGGCCAAACCCACTGAGGTGGCGCGCTGGAACACGCACGGCAAGGGCGTGCACCGCTTTGATTTCGATGGCCGCCACGCCTATCTGTCGGCGACGCTCCAAGGCTATGTCGGGACCATCGTCTTGATCATGGACCTCCAGGATCCAGCCCGCCCCAAGGAAGTGGGCCGCTGGTGGACGCCGGGACAATGGACCGCCGGTGGTGAACAACCGACCTGGTCCAAGGATGCCCATCGCTGCCACCACCCGCTGCGGCTCGGCAACCGCCTCTACACCAGCTATTGGCTGGCCGGCTTTGTCATTCTCGACATTGAGGATATGGCGAAGCCGAAGTTCGTCTCTGGGCTTGACTGGTCTCCACCCTTCAGCTGCCCGACCCACACGGCGCTCCCATTGCCCTTCCCTGTCAATGGCCGGCGCTACCTGGTCGTCGCCGATGAGGACGTGGTGCGTGGCGAGCAGGATGTCGCCGCCGGCATGTGGACCGTCGATATCACCGATGAGCGCCACCCCGCGGTGCTGGGCAGCTTCCAGGTGGAGGGCATCGAGGGCAGGCCTCATCCCACGATGACGTCCTGTCATCAGCCCTGCGAGAAGGTCATGGGCACGGAAATCCCCTTCGCTTGGTTTGCTCAGGGGCTGCGCATCATCGATGTCAAGAACCCGCACGCGCCGCGCGAAGTCGCGCACTACCTGCCGGACCCGCCAGCCGGCACCGACCGGGTGTCAAGCAACGATGTTACCATCGACGATCGTGGCCTCATCTATCTGATCGACCGCCGCCGAGGGCTGAGCATCCTTGAGCGGCTATGACCGCTGGGGCACGCTCGGAGCCACGCTGAGGAGACTTCGCCATGTCCGATCACACCGTTGCGATCGAGCGCCACTACGGCCGTGGTGGACTCCTAGATCGGGTCCTCGCCGCCCTGCAGGAGGCGGGCAAGGACGTCGCCAACCTGTCAATCGACGACCTTGCGCCAATCGACGAGTTTCACTCCCGCCGCCGTAAGGCAACCAGGGACTTGGCCGTCATGCTCGCGCCCAACGCCGCAGAGCACGTGCTCGACATCGGCTCCGGGCTCGGCGGGCCGGCGCGCTATCTGGCACAGATGTACGGGTGCCGCGTCACTGGCATCGATGTGACGGCCGAGTTCGTGGCCACCGCCGCCGATCTCACGCGTCGCACCCACCTCAGCGATCGCGTGACCTTCCAGCAAGCTTCCGCACTCGACCTTCCGTTCCCCGACGCCAGTTTCGATCGCGCCTGGTCGCAGAACGTCGCCATGAACATCGCCGATCGGGCGCGCTACTACACCGAGATGCGACGCGTGCTCAAGCCCGGCGGGCGGCTCACGATCCAGGATGTCGCGCAGGGACCGGGCGGTCCCCCGCACTACCCGGTGATGTGGGCCGACACGCCGGAGACAAGCTTTTTGCGCACACCCGAGGAGACCCGAGCGCTCCTGGAAAGCGCTGCGTTTCAGGTGCTTGTGTGGCAGGACAACACCCAGGTGGCGATCGCCGAAACGGAGACTGAACGCGCGCGGGCAAACGACGGTGGTCACCCGATCCTTGGGATCCACGTCGTGGTAGGTCCCACCTTCTGGGACAAGGCGCGCAATGGCAACCGCAATATGCGCGAGAACCGAATCCGGCTCATCAACGGCCTGCTGAGCCGCGGTTGAGCCATGAGCCCTGAAGACGAGCCCAAGGCAAGCATGCTGACCCGCTCGATCCCGTCAAGCAATGAGCCGCTACCCGTCTTAGGGCTTGGCACCTGGCAGGCCTTCGACATCGGCAGCGAGCGCGCGGCCCTCGAGCAACGCAAGGACGTGTTGCGTCTGCTGTTTGCCGCAGGCGGCAAGGTGATCGATGCTTCACCAATGTATGGACGCGCTGAGGCGGTCGTGGGAGGTCTGCTCGCCGACCTCAAGGCGCACGAGCGTGCGTTTCTTGCCACCAAGGTCTGGACCTCGGGTCAAGCGGCCGGCATCAAGCAAATGCAAGCATCGCTGGCCAAACTGCGCGCCCCAGTGATTGACCTCATGCAGATCCACAACCTCGTCGATTGGCGCACCCATCTGGTGACCCTGCGCAAATGGCAGCAGGAGAAGAAATTTCGCTACGTCGGGATTACCCACTACACCGATGGCGCGCTGGAAGAGCTGGGCAAGGTCATCCGCGCCGAACCCATCGACTTCGTACAATGCGCCTATTCCATCGGCGCGCGTGCCGCCGAGCGCCACCTGCTGCCGCTGTGCGCCGAGCGCGGTGTCGGCGTCATCGTCAATCGGCCGCTTGGCACCGGCAGTCTGTTCGGCAAGGTGCGGG
>JAMXLN010000243.1 GCA_024281145.1 Hyphomicrobiaceae bacterium
GCAACGCGCAGCTTCTGGTCGAGGGGGCCGTCCAGGTTGGCCCAACGGACCTCGCGCTCATTGGGCTCCACGTCGTGCTCGCTGGGGAGCGGGATGGTGAGGCCCGTGAGCGAGCGCGATATGAGCAGGTGCCCCGGTTTGTCGTCCAAAGGCTTGATCTGCCAGTACCAGCCCGAGTGCGTGACTTCAAACAGCGGCTCGCCAACGTCCTTGGGAGCTCCAGGTTCGCTGTCGCCGTGATCGACGGTGTCGGACAACACCACCGTGAGCAATACCCCGAGACGACGATCGAAGCTGGTTTCGACTTCCTGGCGGTAGAGCGAATAGATGATGGCACCCGCAATCGGTAGCACCAATAGGTTCCACGCGGCCGCGGTGGCGAAGAGACGGAACGCCAGCGAATTAGTTGTCATCGCCCTCCTGCGACAGCCGGTAGCCCAGGCCGCGGATGGTCTTGATCATGTCGGGGGGAATTTTCTTGCGCAGCCTGCCGATGAAAACCTCGATGGTGTTTGAATCGCGGTCGAAGTCTTGCTCATAGAGGTGCTCGACCAGCTCGGTGCGCGACACCACGCGCTCGTTATGATGCATGAGGTAGGCGAGCAGCCGGTATTCGTGCGAGGTGAGCTTGATCGGCTGCCCCCTGAGCGTAACACGTGCGGTTTTCGTGTCGAGCCGCAGAGGTCCGCACTCAAGATCGCTTTTGGCGTGTCCAGAGGCTCGCCGCACCTGGGCGCGGATGCGCGCCAGCAGCTCCTCCATGTGGAACGGCTTGGCCACGTAATCGTCGGCGCCGGCATCCATGCCGGCCACCTTGTCACTCCAGCGGTCTCGGGCCGTGAGGATGATCACGGGCATTTTGCGCTCGGCACGGCGCCACTGCTCAAGCACGCTGATCCCGTCCATCTTCGGCAGGCCGGTGTCGAGGATGACGACGTCGTAGGGCTCGGTCTCCCCGAGGAAGTAGCCTTCCTCACCATCAAAGGCGGAATCGACGGCAAAACCGGCGTCCGTTAGGGCCGAGACCAGCTGGCGATTGAGATCGCGATCATCCTCAACAACCAAGGCGCGCACGGCTCTTTCCCCTTTTGGCTTCCCGCGACCTGACGGGATTGGACACTCCGGCCCACGGTAGTCGCAAAAGAGCCGCGACCGTGGCAAGGATCCCGTTGCTCCGCGATTATATAGGGCGCGGCTGCGCTCAGGCTAGGCGCGCTCCCGTCGACCTTGGCCGAGATGCATCGCCCACCACGCCGGACGCCGCTCCAGGGCAGCCACCCGGTCGGTTGGCCAACCAAGCCGGACAAACAACGCAAGGACGTGTTCCCCCGATCCCGCCGGGCAAGGAAAGCAGCGATGACGCCCGGTGCGGTCGCGTGCTAATGAGCCCCACCCCCTCGTGGGAGCTCGCACCAGCAAGAGGGCCACCCCAGTGAAGACACCGTTGCCGCCTGAGGAGTTGACAGATGGGCTCTATACCGAGGTCGAGAGCGATGGCCGCCTGAAGTTCATCCTGGCCCGCCGCAAAAAGCCTGTGGGTCACGTTACGCTTCCCGCCAGCGAGGCGGGCCACGTGGCGGCCAGCGCGCTCGGCGGCGCCTATGAGGCCTTCGATCAGGCGGCAAGTGGCCTGGTGCCCGCCGGAGAGCGCCAGGTGACCTATCCCTTTGTGCGCATCAGCGGTCTTGGCCTCGGTCCCTGCCCCATCGAGGGTCATGCCTGCCTCGTGATCCGCGTCGGAGCGGCCGAGGTTGGCTTTGCGTTTCCCAGAAAAAAGCTCAAAGAGTTCGCGCAGTGGATGGCGTCGCAAGAGGTGCCCGACTAGAACGCTGAGGCCGTTGTCAGGGCAACGCGTCGATGCGCGAGCGATCGCGACCAAGCGAACACATCGCTGCATCGGGAATTATCGTCGCAGCGGCATGATTGCCAGGCCAATGCGGCAGAACCGTCCGTCAACAGGCGGCAAGCCACGCCCGGTGGGCGCGACGGGTAGGGCGTCAGCCAAGAGTATAGCCCATCCTCGACATAGCCGCCCGGGGCCACAGCAATCCGTCCGTGAGATACGGGGGTCGGCGTGGCTGGTGGGCATGGGCTTCTTGATCGGCAAGGTCTTCACCTTGCCGCGGGCTTTCCGCGTGAGCCGCGTCGCACCCGCTCAACGGCATCTCGCACCGCACGGATTAGTTGTTGGAACCCGGCCCGACCTTCGGCATCGACAAGGCGCACGCGATGCCAACTCACGGATTGGCCAGCCCGAGCGCACGAGGTCAGTTGTTGCGCAGGCGCATTCCCGCCCCAAAGCCTGGAATGCGGTTGGCAGCGACGATGACCGCAGCGGTGAGGATGAGCATGCTGAGGCCAAGTACGGCGATGGCGGCAAGGTCGCCGCTCTCCTTAAGATCGAAAATGAGCACGGAGAGCACCTTGGTCTCGGAGGTAAAGAGGATCACTGCTGCAGAAAGTTCGCGCACCACGGCCACGAACACGAAGCACCAGGTCGCCACGAGGCTCGGGCCCAACAGTGGGGCAGTGATATCGCGTAGCGTGCGCATGCGCGAGGCACCCAGCACGCGGCCTGCCTCTTCGAGCTCCGGCGCGAGAGCGCGGAACGCGGCCTGCAGCTGCTGATAGGCGGCAGGGAGTTCGATCGTCACATAGGCCAGTAGCAGGATCCACAGCGTACCGTAGAGCACAACGGGACCACGGGTATAGGCGAGAAAGAGGCCCACACCCAGCACAATGCCGGGAATGGCGATGGGCGCCGTGGCGAGAAAGCCGAGCATCTTGTGGCCGGGGACGGCAGCCCTTGCCGTCAGGTATGCGACCACGACGGCGAGCAGGGTGGCGCAGGTGGCGGCGAGCACGCCGAGCAGGAACGTGTTCTTCATGGCGAGCTTGGTGGCAGAAAGCTCTAGGAACACGAAGCGGACATTGTGCAAGGTGAAGGTGTCGAGCGTCAGCAGCTCAGAGGGAAGCCGCGAGAAAGCCGCGTTCAAAAGTGCGCCATAGGGCAGGAACACCGGCATGCACAGCACGGCGAAGCACAAGAGCACAGCCGGCCAGCGCAGCAGCCCCAATCTGACGAGGCGAGGGGCGCCGGTTTTGCCTCCAACAACCGCATAGCTGCGCCGACCGAGCACGACCGCTTGCGCACGCAACAGCACCACAGTGAGCAAGAGGAGCGGAAGGGAAGCGGCCGCAGCGAGCTCGGGTTTGGGCGGGAACTGAAAGAGCGTCCAAATTTTCGTGGTCATGGTGTGGAACCCCGCCGGCAACGCCAGGATCGCTGGCGAGCCAAAGAGGGTCATGGCCTGCAGGAAGGCGACGAGGGTACCGGCCAGCAGGGCCGGTAGCGCGAGCGGGATTGTCACTCGCCGAGCCGTGCGCCAGGCGCTGCCACCCAGCATGGCGGAAGCGTCTTCCAGCTCGCTGGGCACGCGATCGAGGGCATTGGCGACCAGCACGAAGACGTAGGGAAACGTATAGCAGGAGATGACGAAGATGAGACCCCAGAGCGTGTAGATGTCAAACAGGACCGCGTCGGCGCCGGCGCCGGTTACCGCCCGGTAGAGCTGGTTCAAGAGACCGCTGTTGGGGGCAGCAAGCAGCTCCCAGGCAACCGCCCCGAGGAACGGCGGCGTGACGAAGGAGGCCGTCACCAGAATGCGGATTGTGCGCCTGAGGGGCATGTCGGTGCGCGCCACGAGCCAACCCAACGGCGCGGCGAAAAGGCAACACATGAGGCTGACGCTGGCTGCGATGATAAAAGTCGTGAGCAGGGGTTCGACGAATACCGGATCGGTCAAGAGGGTGCGGAAGTTGGCGAGCGTGAAGGAGCGGTCGCGATCCGTGAAGGCGAACACGACAATCCAGCCGATCGGGAGCGTGACCAGCAGGCAAAGAACGACCGCGAATGCTGCCATCACCGCAGCCGAGAGGTCACGGCGGGCAGGGGAGGCTCGCCCTGAGCGGCCAGGAACGGGCTCACGGGTCATGGAGCGACCTTTCGCCAAGCGCGCCACGCTTGCAACTGCTCCCCAGGTGGCGCGTTTTGTCGCCGTCGAGGAAAGCTTGTTGCGCCCCGCAGAAGATCCCAGACCCCTCGTTGGGAGGGCTTAACGGTGGGACGCGTGGACTGCGGGGAAGACATGGCGTGTGGGTAATATGACTGGGGTTACTGGGGCTTAGGGCGGCGGGTGTCCGATGCGCCCGTCAGCTGGCTCGCCACGATGGTGCGGCCTGCCAGCCCGCAAGAGTTGGCGACAGCCGCGGGCGTCCGTGCGCGCGTTATTGGCCTAAAGCCAACCTCGGGCGGAGAGCTGGACTTTAAGCTCGTTCTCGGCTTCGGCGAGGCGCCCAGCGTCGGTGGAGCGCAACACCAGCTGCGTTCCGGGCTTGCCGTCCCTCTGGAACGGATAGCTGCCCATGGGCACGTCCGGGTAGCTTTTTTGCAAGGCGGCGAACATGTCGGCGATCTCGCCCTCGGGCCGGTGCAGGTCGAGCGAGGTCGCGAGCATCTTTTTGCCGGTCTTGAGGAATTTGGTGGCCGCATCGAGCATCACCTGCATGATGGAGGGAATGCCGGCCATCACGATCACGTTGCCCAGCATGAACCCCGGCGCAATTGACACGGAGTTCTCCACCAGTTCGGCGCCGAAGGGGATGCGAGCCATGCGCATGCGCGCCGGCGTGAGCTCCACTCCGCGGCGCTGGAAGTAGGCGCGCATGGGCGCGAGCGCCCGCTCGTCCACATCGATTGAAACGCCGAACGCCTTGGCGACCGAGTCTGCGGTGATGTCGTCGTGCGTGGGGCCGATGCCGCCGGTGGTGAAGACGTAATCGTAGCGGTGTCGCAGCGCGTTCACGGCGCCGACGATCTCGCCCTCCTCGTCGGGTACGATGCGCACTTCCTTGAGCTGAATGCCGATGGCGGTCAGATGGTCGGCGATATGGCCGATGTTTCTGTCCTTGGTGCGGCCCGAGAGGATCTCGTCGCCGATCACCAGCAGCGCCGCAGTAACGATGCCACCGGCAGCTGACGTGTCGCTCATGCTCGCTCCTCTCTTTCTGTCGCTCCCGACGAAGCGGAGCGCTCAGCTGTGATCTCAGTGTAGAGGGCAATCATGCGTTGCGTCACGGCTTCTCGCGTAAAGCCCATCTGGTAGTCCGCGCGCCCTCGCTCGATGAGCCGCGCCTGCAATGCCGGATCTGCCAACAAGCGGCCGATGGCGGCGACGAGCGCGGGAGCGTCGTCGACCGGCACCAGCAGGCCGTTGCCGCCATCGGCAATGAGGGCCGCTGGACCCTGGCTGGCGGCCGCCACGAGGGGTATGCCGGCCGCCCAGGCCTCCAGCATCACCGTGCCGAACGGCTCCCAGCGGGACGGAAGGACACAGATGTCGGCGGCGGCAAGCAGGGCGCCACGATCCTTCCGCCAGCCCAAGAAACGCACCCGATCGGCAATGCCGAGCTCGGCCGCGCGTGCCTTGAGGTCCTCTTCCAATGGGCCATCGCCGGCGATCCAGGCAAAGCACTGGGGCAGCTCGGCCACGGCGTCGAGCAGGATGTCGAGGCCTTTCTTTTCGTGCAGGCGCGATAGGGTAAGAAGCACGCTTGCATCGCCGGGAGTGGCGAGGCTAGCCCGATCGACGGGTGGTCCGGGCTCGAGCACCGGAAAGGTAGGCACATGATGCGCCCTGGCGCGCGGGATCCCGCGCGCGACGATGTGCTCGACGATGTCCGGGGTGACGCCCACGAAGTGGCTGCAGCGCCGGAAGTGGGCTGGATCGTAGTAGCCGCCAAACCAGCCGATGGTCGGAAGTGGCAAAGCCGGCAACAGGCTCGCCGCGCGTCGCATCCAGCAGTGAATCAGGTCGGGCTTGCAGGTGTCGATGAGCGCGGCAAGCCGGCGGCGACGCATGGGACCAAAGCGGCTGTCGAGGGCCTCTGGCGCGAGCTTGACGCCAGCCGCAGCCAGCCGGTCGTGGTTGATCGAGGCGCGCGGGATCACGGCAACCTGATCGATGCCAGCCGCCTCGAGGCTCTGCAACATGTCGGCGCAGTAGGTTTCCGCACCACCGTTGGCGCGGCTCGCCATGACGTGCAGGATGCGCATGCCGTTCCTTCGCTCTGGGGCAACGGTGGGGGCTCACGGTGCAAAGCCGAAGTGTCATAGCGGGACTTGCCCGCGCCATCCAGCCACCTGCGCGCTCTGCACCATCCCTCAGATGCCAGCAGCGCGCCCCCCTCCTCTTCTGTGGTGAGAGCGATGGACTGGACACTTGGATCAGCAAGCGAGCGATCGATCAGGGGCATCGGGCACGTAAGCGAGCCTGCGTGACATCGTGGCGCCGCAACAGATCGCAGACCTCGTCTTGCCATTGCTCGGCTTCGCGTTGGCGGCACCTTGGGCCACCTCGGCTTGCACCTATCCTCCCTGACCGCGACTATGCGGCCAGCGCAATGGACCCATCCTCGATCCATATCCTATCGCATTGGCCCATGGGACAAGGTATTTTCGAGGGGAGCCCCGCGGACAAGACCAGATCGGCGCGCGCGGGGACGCGCACGGGACCATGGCAGCCCGAGAGGAGACGCATCCCATGTCCGAACCCTTGACCCGCTCACTTGGCACATTCGTGTCCAACTTGCGCCTCTCGCTCATTCCCACCGATGGGCTGGAGGTGGTACGCACCGGCTTTGCAGACAGCATTGCCACCCTCATCGCGGGCAGCGTCGAGGACCCGCCCAAAATCCTGCATGCGACGCTAGCCCCGCCACCTGGCGACGCCACCCTTTATCTGGTGGGCCCGCGCGCGCCCGCCCCCGAAGCCGCCTGGATCAACGGTACCGCGGCGCATGCACTCGACTATGACGATGTGGCCTTGCGCGGACACCCAAGCACCGTGCTGGTGCCGGCCATTCTGGCCGAGGGCGAAGTGTTGGGGGCGACCGGGGCCGAGCTCGCCACCGCCTATGTTGCGGGCTACGAGGTGTGGGCCGACCTGCAGCGGCGCGATCCCGCGCAGCACCACGAGAAGGGCTGGCACCCCACCGGCATCTTCGGTGCCGTCGCCGCGGCCGCAGCCTGCGCCTCATTGCGCAAACTCGACGCCCAAAAGGCGACGCAGGCAATTGCGCTTGGCGCTTCCCAGAGCGCGGGGCTGGTCGCCAACTTTGGCACCATGACGAAGCCGTTCCATGCCGGTCGAGCGGCACACGCGGGCGTCATCTCGGCGCGCCTTGCGGCCGCCGGGTTCACCTCCTCTCCGGACGCCCTCGAGCACCCATTGGGCTTTCTGGCCGCGACCTCCCCCAAGGGTGATGTGGACCGCACGTCGGCGACGCAGGCCGGACGTGAGTGGAGCATCCTCGCGCTCGGTTTGAGCGTGAAGAAATATCCCTTGTGCTATTGCACGCACCGGGCAATCGATGGTGCGCTCGATCTGTTGCGCGCGGAGAAGCTCGGCGCTCAGAACGTCAAATCCATCACTGTGTCGACCAGTCGGCGCAATGCCACCATCCTGCGCAACAGCCGCCCTCAGACCGGGCTCGAAGCCAAGTTCAGCATGCAGTTCGCGATGGCAAGCTCGATCGTGGCCAACCGCGTGGGCCTGCGGGAGCTCACCGACGAATTCGTGCAGCGCTCCGACATCCAAGCGCTGATGCCGAAGGTGGTGGTTGCCCCGGACGACCGCATCGATCCCAAGCGCACCGGCAATGCGCCCTACGACCAGGTGGTGATCGAGACGGCGGACGGGCGGCGGCTGGAAAGCGCGCGTGTGACCGACGAGCGCGGCTCGCCACAGCTGCCGCTGTCGCGCGAGGAACTGTGGACAAAGTTCAAGGAGTGCTTCGCGGTCGGCAATCCCAAGCTCGACGCAGAGGCGACCTTTGAGGCGCTGATGACGGTGGAACGCGGACAAGGCGTCGGCGCGCTTGCGGGAATGCGCAAGGCGGCGTAGCGCGGCCGGGAGCTTTGCGCACCAACGCGGCCAGACGCGGCGCTGCGGGGGGATTGGGGTTGGGCGCGCGGACCCGCAATCCCTCGGCGGCTGCGCTTGGGCGCATGAGCCGACGAAGGTCGGCTATTTCGTGCACTCCCCCAACAGGAAGATGCCTTCCTCCTCAAACGCAATACGCGAACAGGGCTTGGCGAACTTGGAGGCCTGGAACAGTCGGTTGAGGGCGGCCTCGTCACGATAGGTGAGGCGCCACTCGAGAACGTGGTCCATCAAGCCGCGGCTGGGGTTGCGGGGGTGAAAGTTGCCGACAATGGCGCGCCCGCCGGGGCGCAGCTTGGCGTGAATCCAATCGAGCAGTGAAACTGCCAGATCATCGCTCAGGTAGTCGGTGATGTTGAGACTATAGATGAGGTCCTGGGAAGCCAGCTGCAATTCCTGCCGACCGGTCGCCAAATAGATGAGGTTGCCGTGCAGGGGCTGTAGCTGCCCGCCGAGCTTTTGCGCCAGGGCGCGGTCGGCGATCTGGGCGAGCGCTTCACGGTCGATGTCCACGCAGCTCACATTGAGCCGATGGCTGTCGCTGAGATCACGGAACGCGTCGAAAACCTCGCACGCGGGACCGCAGGCCAGACACGCAACATAGAATTCCTTTGCGGTCGCCGCGTAAGATTTGGCGATTTGCGAAGCGAGCATGCGGCGCCGGTTGCGAATGGCCTTGGCAACAGGCAGGTCTAGCATCGAGCGATCCAGAAGCGGCCCCAGCGGCCCGGTGCCTGAGGGCGTATCCTGGTAGATCATTGCGATGGTGCGATAGTCGCCGGCATAGCCGCGAGGCTTCGCGTAGAGGCGCTCACCAAGGGCGGAGAGGCGCAGGAGTGGCAGCAGTTCGGCTTGGAGGCTCTCGGCCAGCTTGGCCGCCATCCCCGGAGCCTGGGTCCCGAAGCTGCGCTCGAGCGCGGAGAGCGCCGTTGCGACCCGTGCGGCGGTACCGGCGTCGGCGCGCACTTGTGCCTCGGCAACCCGCCTGAGCTCCCCGATGCTCTCAAGGATGCTGGCGGCATCCACACTGCCAGCAAACGCTCCCTGCCGCTCTGCCGTGAGGTCGCCGTGTGGGACCTGAGCGGTGGTGGTGCGCAAGCGTTTGGCCTCGAGGGTCGCGACCGCGCGGAAGAAGCGGGCGGCGAACGCGGGATCCTCGGCAAGCTTGCGCTCGAGAGTGGGTATGCTGAGAGCGATGACGGAGCTGGTCTCGAGAGCGCGCACGGTGGCCGAAATTGGCTTGCCGTCGAGCCAGGAGATTTCGCCGACGATTTCGCCGGGACCCAGCTGTCCTACTCTGAGCTGGCTCGTCGAATGGCCGTACACATAGGCTTCGAATAGGCCGTCGGCGATGAAGAAGATGGTCTCGGGTGGGTCGTCCTCGCGCACCAGCACGCCGTTGGGCGCGATCGTGCGGAGTTCGGCCGTCGCCAGCATCCAGTGAATGTCGACTGGCCGAAGCTGCTGAAAGATATCGAGCGCGACATAGCTCATCTTTACTGCCCTCCGGCGTCGCGGACGCCATGCTTAGCCCTCTTCACACCCCTGCACGAAGGCGAGGACTGGCGCAAGTCTCAGCACGGCCTAAGCGCGCTGACCGCCGCGGCCGCACCCGCGCATCAGAGCGAGCGCACTCTGCCCACATTAGCGGAGGTAATGAAGGCTCGTGCAGCGGCCGGGCCTCAACCGGGGCGCGCGGCGAGGATATCCTCAATACATGCCCCGCCGCGCCATTTCCTCGCCCTGACGCTCGCTCTCCTCCCGCGTCAACCCCAACACCTGGTCGGCCAGCATCTCGGCATAGGTTGGAAGCTGCGCGCGATCGATGTGCTTTGACGGATCCCAAAGCGCTGCGCGATTGATCGCCTTCGCACAGTGCAGATAGGCTTCCTTGACCTCGATCAGGAGCCCGACCTTCGGCACGCGTCCCTGCCGCTCCGAAGCAGCCAGCAACGCAGCATCGTCGGTGATGCGCCCGATTCCGTTGATGCGCAGCGTCTCCGCCATGCCGGGGACGAGAAAGAGAACGCCAAGCCGGGGGTTGGCAAACAGGTTGGCAAAGCTGTCAAAGCGATTGTTGCCGATGCGATCGGGCAACAGCAGGTGGCGATCGTCAAGAACGCGCACAAAGCCGGCCGGGTCGCCGCGCGGCGATACATCGGCCCCTTCCACCCCGTGCGTGCCGATGACGCAAAATGTCGAGCGCGCCAGGATGGCGCGGCAATGCCTGTCGAGGCTGCGCAAAACCTTGCCGCTCGCCCGGCTCATCGGCTTTGGGTGGATGTGGCGCAAGTGCTCGATTGTCGCGACGTAGCTGATCTTCGCGGGGTCGAAGGTCTGCGTCATCGTTTCACACCTTGCATCGGAGCGCCGGCCCATGCGCGAGCGCAACGCTTGGCTGCGGACAGGCCTTGCGCCGGAGGCTAATCTTACTGATCGTCGGCAGCGCGATGATAGCGGTAAATCTTGCCCCTGAAATCCCTTTGCGAAGCGTGGATTGTCGCAACGGCTTCGGAGCCGGAGATGAGGCCCATTGTGCTCGGGCGCGGCAACGTGTTGTCCTCTCACGTCCGAAATAGGGATATTCCTTACGCGGAAACGGCTCCGCCGCGCCGGGGTCATAGCGAGGTATCGACATGAGGTCATGCGCCAACGCAATAGGCGAGCGCCTCTGAGCAATAGCCGGCGACGACTGACGCACCCCGCGCATCGATTGCGACCTCCAGCACATCGCGGCGCCAATGATGGCCTCGCGTGGCTCTCGCTCGCTCGAGCGCAAGGCGCACGGGCAAGCATGCCAAATCGGGCGATTGGGCTGGCGCGGCGTTAACCAGCAGTGGCCGCGACCGCTGGCCAGAGGTTAGGCTCAGTCCGAAAGTTCTACTTTGCAGCTTTCGGGGAGCCTGGCCGTGAAACAGCGCGAGGAGCCAGCACGCTTCGGGATCGTCGTCTATGCGGGCGTCGAGCCGATCGATGTGGGTGCTACCGCAGGCGTGATCTCGATGGCACGCCGGGTGCTACCGGCGATCGAAGGCGTGATCATTGCGGCCAAACCTGGCGCTGTCGAACTGGCCGGCGGCGTATCGATCATCGCCGCGGCCGGTTTCGATACCTGTCCAGTGTGTGACATCCACATCGTGTGTGGTGGGCCAGGCTGGGAGCAGCAGGTGCTGGATGGTGCGATGCTGACGTTCCTGCGCCGGCTCCCGGACGGCAGCGTCGCCTCGGTCTGCACCGGCGCACTGATCCTCGCCGCGGCCGGCGTGCTCGGTGGACGCCGGGCCACGACCCGGCGCCATCCCGTCGGCAGAGAACCGTCGGCGCCGCTGGCGCGGCTTGCGCAGATCTGCGGCTCGGTGCAACCGATCGCCGCTGCTGTTTGCGACGACCGCGGCGTTGTCACCAGTGGCGGGGTGTCGCTGGCGATCGATGGCACACTCTATTTGATCGGCTGCCTGTACGGTCGCGAGGCACAGGACGAGGTCGCACGGGTGATCGAGTACGATCGCTCGTTCGAGGCCAATCGCGCGGCTCTCGGCCACGCGATTGCGAGGTGAGCTCACACCTCGATGGTGCCCTCGGCCACGCGCACGGAATGGCCGCCGATGCGCACGCTTTCGAGTTTGCCGGCCTCAACGTGCAGCGACAGCTCGATGAGGCTCGGCCGTCCCATCTCAAAGCCCTGCTCGATGACTTTCTTGTGCAGCCCGTCTGGTAGCGCATCAAAGCGGTGCACCACACCAGCCAAGCCGACAGCGGCTGAACCTGTTGCGGGATCCTCCGGCACTCCGTGCTCGGGAGCGAACATGCGCGCGTGGAATGCCGACGTGGTGTGCATGGTCTGGCGGCAATACAGGAAGGCACCGACGCCACCCTGAAACGCCGCCCAATGCGCCGAGGCCACACGCGCGTTGGCCATCGCTTCCAGCGATGCGACTGGGACGAACGCGAATGTGTTGCCGGCGAGGAAGCGCGTCGGGCGGTGGTTCTCGAAACCGATCTCGGCTGGGATCAATCCAAGCGCCGCAGCCAACCTGTCAGCCGAGGGCAGTGCGCCGCTCTCCTGGGGCAGTCTGGGGGCGTCGAACTCGGCGAACGGAGCCGCGCCGGCTCGCAGGCGAACCCCCACGCGGACGGGACCCACCTCCTCCTCGAGCACGATCAGTGCATCGGCGTTGTCGGACGGCACAGGTGCCTTGCGCAGCGCAAGCAGAGCCGCGGTGCCGACGGTGGGATGTCCCGCGAATGGTAGCTCGGTCACGGGCGTGAAGATGCGCACGCGCGCGGAGTGTGCGGGATTGTCGGGCTTTGCCACGAACACCGTCTCAGACAGGTTGAACTCGCGCGCGATCATCTGCATACGCGCCGGCGGCAGCTCGTCGGCGTCGAGCACCACGGCAAGAGGGTTGCCGCCAAAGCGCTGACGCGTGAAGACGTCGAGGACATGATAGGCAAGGCGCATCGAGCACACTCGTTTGGGTCCAGGCCGGGGGAGCACATTGCGCCATTCCACACCGGCTTCCAAGCTCGCTGCAACCGAGGATCTGGGACCTAGCATCGCCACGTGCTCAAATTTTTTTCTATATGTTTCAAGGCGTTCACATCCCGGCCGCGCCCCGCTAATTCCCCATGTCGGCCATGCTCTTGCCCCCATTGGCGGCGTTGATGATGGCTGTTCAGGCCGTCATGGCCCTGACCGACGGGCGGACTGCTCGCTAGCGCAGGATTTTCCGCCCTTCGCAGCTAGCGAATGCCTTGTCTGGATCCGCGCAATCTGTGAGCTCCGCGCGGCGACCCGGACACTGGCGTTCAGTGGACCGGGAATGCGTGCCAGACGCGCAGTCCCGTGGGGGCGGTCGGGACACCCCGCGTCTTGGCCGCCCCCTTGCTCATGCTGTTCGTCGCAGTGCGCCCGGTGATTGCTTCGGGGGCAGGCTCAGCAGCTTCCGCGAGGTTGCAATGAGAACGAACCGTTCGGTGCTCGTGGCGCTCGCCGCCATCACGATGAGCCATGCCGCCGCTGCGGCCGATCTTGGCGGGGCGCCGCGCCGTCCCGTCGACGACGAGCTCATCCCTTACGGCCCGGCATTCTCCTGGACCGGCCTCTATATCGGGGCTCACGTCGGCTACGGCTGGTCGGACGTCGATTGGCAATTCGCCTCTACGCCCGGCATTTCGACCAACCAGGGCGGCGCCGGCGGGCTGCTCGGGGGCCAGATCGGCTACAACGTTCAGCTGCGGCAATTCGTGTTCGGTGCGGAAGCAGATTTGTCCAGCGCCTGGCTCGATGGCAGCACCGCCTGCCCCAATCCCGCCTTCAACTGTGCTCACAGCTTCAACTGGATGGCGTCGTTGCGCGGCCGCGCCGGCCTTGCCATCAACAACAACCGCACGCTCGTCTATGGGACCGCCGGCGTTGCCTGGGCGAACGTCGATTACTCGGCCGACGATGCCTTCTCCGGCGCCGCCTTTGGCACGGGCTTTTCCAACACGCATGTGGGCTGGGTCGCCGGCGGCGGCATCGAGCACATGCTCACACCCAACCTGACGGCCAGAATCGAGTATCTCTATTACGGCTTCGGTTCCGCCACGGCCGCCGCCGGCGCTCTTGGCAACGGCCCCGCCTCCATTGACCTCAACACGCAGACGGTCCGCTTCGGCTTAAACTTCAAGTTCTGAATTTGCCAACCTCGGCTCGCGCACTCGGCTCGCGCATCTGGAAGGGAACCCGATGGCGCAGCTTGGGCCGCAAGCTCGAGCCGCATGCGACCGAACACGCGCCCTCGCGCGTGAGCCGCAGTCACGCCTGTGCTGCGGTCAAGACTGATGCCAATCAGAGCCAAAGAGGGTTGCGACAGCAAGACGCGCCAGGGCGTGCGCGCCCGACCAGGGCAGTGACCTGCCCGGGCTTGGTTGGCTCGCCATTGCTACCCTGCTGAGCCCCCAGCACCGGCCAGCTGGTGTGCCCCACACCCCTTTACCCCGAAATGAACCGGCAATTCTCTGGCAGCGATGACGCTTTAGAGAAGCCGCGCAAGCGCGGCTCAACGCTCCGCAGCCTGCCGGCTCATGACCTTGACGATTTCCCCCAGCGCCTCGATGAAGTCGCCGCGCTGACCGGTGGCAAGAACGGACAATAGACGCTGGTCGACGCGCGCAGCAGCTGGCTTGATGGCCGAGAGGGCGGACTGCCCCTTTTGCGTCAGGCGCACGGCATACATGCGGGCATCGCGGCGGGTGCGCTTTCTCTGCAGCAGACCCTTCTTGACCAGTCGACGGACGATGTCAGCCAGCGTGGAGCGGTCGACCCCCGTCTGTTCGACAAGTCCCGTCTGAGAGATGTCGGGATTATGGGCGACACTGGCGAGGATGGCATACTGGCGGGGTGTGAGGTCTGCCTTGCCGGTTTCGTTCGTGAACAGTACCTCGGCACACTGACCGGCCCGATGCAGGAGATGCAGGGCCGAAATGTCCAGGGCACCCGAGCGATGGTTGTTCTTCATAGAATGCTCCGCCGTAATGAGGGTGAAACCAGACGAACGGTCCTCGCGATGAAGATCCGTCTCTGTACCCTAATTAATGTGCACAGCGTCTTTCAGCTAGCCCAGCCTTGCATCGCTCCTCGGCACAGCGCTCACATTTTTGTCAGCGGCCGATGATTGTCCGCGGTCCTACCATCGACTAACGTCGCTCGCTTGAATGCGCATGAAGCGCGCACGCAAGGGGCGCGCAGTGCGAGAACTGGGTATTACAGGCCTAGCTTCGCAGGCCGTGTTAAGCGGGAGACCCAACGCAACGAGCGTTTGGGGCAGCTCAGTGCGAAGCATGCAGATCGAACCCGACCGATCAGGCGTGGCTCGATGCAGTCGCGGCTCGCCAACTTGGGCCCGAGTGCGAAGCTGGCAAGACGGCGTTGTGCCAAAGAGCCAAGCTGCGTGCGCACTTTACGGCTGCGACCAAGCTTGGCGCGTGCGCACTATTATGGGTCATCGACCCAATCGAGCGAGACGATGCGGCATGGGGCCGTCACCATGTTCGCCGCCGATAAGGCTAAGCTGGACCGTGAGATGTCATCGCCAGAGACGATTTACAAAACCATGACATCGTCGGACGATGGGGATGTGGCCGCCGGCGACGTTTCGCGCTCCAGCCTTAACCGGTCTTGCAACTGGCCTTGAAACTGACAGCATCCTGTCCTGACGGCTCACGTGCGGTTGACCCGGTTCAGTCGGTCGAGTGCACTCTGCAGGATCAGGGTCGCCGCGACCTTGTCGATGACCTGGGCGCGGCGGCGACGCGAGACATCGGCTTCCAACAGCGAACGCTCGGCGGCAGCCGTCGTTAGGCGCTCGTCCCAGAGCAGGATGGGGAGCGGCGTGACCTTCGCCAGGTTGCGCGCGAACGCCCGGGTTGCCTGAGCGCGCGGGCCCTGCGAGCCGTCGAGGTTCACAGGGAGCCCGATCACCAAGCCACCCACCGCGTTCTTGCCGATGAGCGCCAGGAGACGCTCAGCGTCGGCTGCGAATTTGCTCCGTGTCAACGTGGTGAGCCCCGAGGCAATGGTGCGGGTCACATCGGAGAGGGCAAGACCAATGGTCTTGGTGCCAACATCGAGCCCCATCAGGGGCACGCCGGATGGCAAGGCCGCGGCGAACTCGTCGGCCCTCAAGGCTTCGCCCTTCGGTCCTCCAATGACCGGTTCTTGCATGGCCAATCATGATCCTTGTTGTGGCAAAGGCACACCCTATACTGCGCCGCTCGGTCGCAACGCGAGGCCTTGCCGACCGCCCACTCTTGCAGCCACCCTTGCAGCCAGCGTGCCAAGGATGCGCGATCCGCGCATGAAGATTACGTGATAGGAGCGTTCTTTTCCCACCTGGAGACCGACTATAGGGAAGCTGACGTTCGGGGACGTCAAGGATCGCAGGCGCAAGACACTCGACACTCGGCGTGACGACCGGCTGCTCGCCCACACCGCGGTGGCCTACCTCATCACCCCCTCTTATCATGCGCTAGCCTGCCTTGGTTGCCGGGATGAAGAGCCAAGAGAGGTGGTGGGCAGGCTCCGGACGCTCAGCCAACGACCCGCCTGTGGGTGGTGATGGCACAGCGCACTTTTGTGAGGAGTTGTCAGGGATGCCCGACATGAACCCCAACATGGTGGGCAGCTCGAAGCCGATGCGCGGCGATGATGCCCCCCCGCCGTTGCATCGTCGGCCCGGCATCACCGCCATGACGAGACCGGCCTTTGTGCTCACCGCGTTCACGGCGACGACGTTTCTCTCGGCTTTGCTATTATTCTCCGTACAGCCAATGTTCGCCAAGATGGTGTTGCCCGTGCTCGGGGGTTCACCCTCGGTTTGGGCGGTGGCGATCTTCTTCTTTCAGGCCGCCCTCCTCGTCGGCTATTGCTACGCCCACCTCTTAATTGCCCATGCCTCGGTGCCGCAGACCGGGCTCATCCATCTTGGTGTGTGCGCGCTGGCAGCGCTGGCCCTTCCCATCGGGCTGCCCTCGGGCTGGGGCGAGCCGCCACCGGGAGAACCCTACCTGTGGCAGATTGGCCTTTTCACCGTCGCGATCGGGCTGCCATTCGTGGCGGTGTCGGCCAACGCTCCGCTGCTGCAGGCCTGGTTCGCCCGCACCGGGCATCCGCAGGGTCACGATCCCTACTTCCTCTATGCAGCGAGCAATCTTGGCAGTCTGATTGCGCTTCTGGGGTATCCCTTCGTGCTGGAGCCCGCCTTCGGGCTGCGGGAACTCAGCCGCCTTTGGACGCTGGGATTTTTGCTGCTCGTTGCGGCACTGGCCGGCGTATTTACAGTTCTGCGCGCCTGCCAGAGCCAGCGGACCGGCGACCCGTTCGCGGCCTCGAGCGCCCAGGCTGCCCGGGCCGACAGCGAAGCCGCCCGCGCCCCGCGTGCAGCCGACCGCCTGGGCTGGGTGGGGCTTGCGCTGGTGCCTGCGGCCCTGCTTACCGCCTTCACCACCCACGTGACGACCGACGTCGCCTCAGCACCGCTGCTTTGGGTGCTGCCGCTCTCGCTCTACCTGCTCACCTTCGTGCTGGTATTCCGCGACAGACCTATCTTCCCGCCCACCGCGGTCCTCTATCTGCACCTGGCCGCGGTGGCATTCGCGCTACTTGCCCTGTCCCAGACGAAGCACGAGACTTGGTTCCTCACGGCGTTGGCGGGGGTCGCGGTCTTCTTCACCTCAGCCATGGTGGCTCACCGCACGCTTTACGAGGCGCGGCCGGCGGCGCGCTACCTCACCGAATTCTACCTGTGGATGTCGTTGGGTGGAGCGCTCGGTGGGCTCTCGGCCGCCCTCATTGCGCCCAAGATCTTCAGCGAGGTGTTTGAGTATCCGCTGCTGCTCGCGCTCTCCATGGCCTGTCGGCCAGGCGTGTTCAGTGTGGCGGCGCTGCGCCGGGTGACCGGCAGCGTGCTCGCCACCGTTTCACGCCTCGTGCCGGTGCCCGAAGGGTGGCGCGCGGAACAGATGACCGAAGAGGACAAGCAGAACGCGCTGATGCTGTGGCTGATCGCCGCCGGCGGCATCCTCGCAATTTATTGGTTGCCCTGGGCCATCACCAAACTGCGCATTAACCTCGCCGAGTGGGGAACAACGCCGATCGTGGTGGTCGCGCTCGTCGTCGCCTTGCTGGCGCAGTTCCGCCGCCCGACGCGCCAGTTCATGACGGCACTGCTCGTGTTCTGTGCGCTCGTGTGGCTCCCCTCCGCGGTTAAGCGCGGCGCGGCGCAGCGCAGCTATTTTGGCGTCTATCGCGTACAAACTGCGGACGAAGGTGCCTATCACACGCTGATCCACGGAACCACGCTGCACGGGGCGCAGCGCGTCCGTGACGATGACGGCAATGCGGTCGATGACTGGACGCCTGCCACCTACTACTATCCCAACAGCCCCATGGCACTCACGATCGGCAAGGTGCGCGAGCGGCTGGGTGAAAAGAAGGGGCATTACGGCGTGATCGGGCTCGGCGCTGGCTCGCTTGCGTGCCATTCCAAGGACGGGGAGGCCTGGCGCTTCTTCGAGATCGACCCGGTCGTCATTGGCATCGCCAGCAACGCACGCAATTTCACCTTCCTGAAACACTGCCAGCCGAACCCCGACATCGTGCTGGGCGATGCCCGGCTGACGATGGCAAAGCAGCCGAACGAAAGCTTCGATCTCATCATTGTCGATGCGTTCTCCTCCGACGCCGTGCCCGTGCACTTGATGACGGCGGAGGCCTTGCGGCTCTATCTCGACAAGGTCAAGTCCGACGGCATCGTGCTCCTGCACATCTCCAATCGATACCTTGATCTCGATTCCGTGCTGGGCGCCACCATCAAGGTGTTGCCCGGCGTGCACGGCATTCTCGTCTCCGACGACGCGGCCGACGGCAGCTACGCGCAATCGACCTCGACCGTGGCATTGTTCGCCAAGAGCGAGGAGGCGCTTGCCCCCTTGCGCACGCTGGACGGCGTGGCCGAGCTCGACAACCATAATCTCAGGGCCTGGACCGACGACTATTCCGATATCCTGGGGCCGTTTCTCAGCAAGATGAAGCCACGCGGGGAGTAGCGCCGTTGCGCACGGCGCCGCACGGGGCTAAGAGTTTGCTCATCAAGAAAAGCCGAGAGGCTCAACTCATGCACGTCGATCAAGCGACCGTGCGCAAGATTGCGCGTCTGGCGCGCATCAAGATTACCGACGAGGAGGCCAAGGCGCTCGAAAAGGAGCTTTCCGGCATTCTCGACTGGGTCAAGCAGCTCGATGAGGTCGACACCCAAGGCGTTGAGCCCATGACGCGCGTGGTGGCGATGACCTTGAAGAAGCGCCCCGACGTGGTGAGCGACGGCGATATCGCGGACGATATCCTCGCCAATGCGCCGGCACGCGAGGGGCCATTCTTTGTTGTTCCCAAGGTCGTGGAGTGAGCCGGCATGGCGATCACCGTGAGCGTCGAACACCCGCTCCAGGACGATGTGCGCCAGCTGATCGCGGAGCTCAACGCGACGCTGCTGGCTCTAACGCCACCGGAGTTCTGTTTCCACATGACCGCCGAACAAATGGCCGAGGTTCACACCACCCTGTTCGTTGCTCGCGAGGACGGGGCAGCCGTGGCGTGCGGTGCGCTGCGACGCCACCCGGAAGGCACGGCCGAAGTCAAGCGCATGTACACGCGTCCCTCCCAGCAGGGCCGTGGCATCGGTGGGCGCGTGCTCGATGCGATCGAGGCATTGGCCCGCAAGGAAGGGTTTGCCCGTCTCGTCCTCGAGACGGGTCATCGTCATCCCGCGGCCTGGCGGGTCTATGAGCGCGCGGGCTTCAGCCGCTGCGGGGCAGTTCTGGACTATCCCGACTCTGACTATTCGGTGTTCTATGCCAAGGCGCTCCCCGCCGCTGCGCGCACCACACTGGGCAGTCACAGTGTTGCCGCGCCGGAGGGATCCACCCCATGAGCGGCACACGCGTGAAGGGCAGCTTGGTCGATAACGGCGGCAGTGAGCCAGGCGCGTGAGCGATCTTACCAAGCTCACGTTGGCGCAAGCGCGCGATGGGTTGCGGGGAAAGCGGTTCTCCGCCACCGAGCTGGCGCGCGCATTCATCGCCGCGATCGAAAAGAGCAACTCGCTCAACGCCTATGTACTGGCGACCCCAGAGCGGGCGCTGGTGCAAGCCAAGGCGAGCGACGGGCGGCTGCAAAAGGGCGATGCACGGCCACTGGAAGGTCTGGCGCTCGGCATCAAAGATCTCTACTGCACCAAGGGCGTGCGCACGACCGCCGCCTCTCGCATCCTCGACGGATTCACGCCGACCTACGAATCCACGGTCACACAGAACCTGTGGGACGCTGGCGCTCTGATGCTGGGCAAGCTCAATTGCGACGAGTTCGCCATGGGTTCGTCGAATGAAACGAGCTGCTTTGGCCCGGTCGCCAATCCTTGGCGGCGTCGCGGGTCCAACATGGCGTTGGTGCCTGGTGGGTCCTCGGGCGGGTCGTCGGCGGCCGTTGCCGCTGATCTTTGCCTTGCAGCAACGGCCACCGACACGGGCGGCTCGATCCGCCAACCGGCCGCCATCACCGGTACGGTCGGCATCAAGCCGACCTACGGGCGTTGCTCGCGCTATGGCATCGTGGCCTTCGCCTCCTCGCTGGACCAAGCGGGGCCCATTGCCAAGACCGTGCGCGACGCGGCCATCATGCTGCGCCACATGGCGAGCGCGGATCGCAAGGATTCCACCTGCGCGGATCTGCCGGTGCCGGACTATGAGGCGGCGGTCGGGCGAAGCATCAAGGGGCTCAAGGTCGGCGTGCCCAAGGAGTACCGCATCGACGGCATGCCCAAGGAGATCGAGGGCTTATGGCAACAGGGCATTGCCTGGCTCAAAGCAGCGGGCGCGAGCCTGCACGATGTGTCACTGCCCCACACCAAATATGCGTTGCCGGCCTATTATATCGTGGCACCGGCAGAGTGCTCCTCCAACCTCGCGCGCTACGATGGCGTGCGCTATGGCTTGCGCGAGCCGGGTCAGGACCTGATTGACACCTATGAGGCGACGCGCGCGGCGGGCTTCGGCGCCGAGGTGCGCCGGCGCGTGCTGATCGGAACGTACGTGCTGTCCGCCGGCTACTACGACGCCTATTACATCAAGGCACAGAAGGTGCGCTCACTGATTGCCGGCGATTTCAAAGCGGTGTTTGAGCGGGTGGACGTGCTGCTCACCCCCACCACACCTGGGCCAGCCTTCGGCATCGGCGAGGTCGTCGGTGACCCCATCCAGATGTACTTGAACGATATCTTTACGGTGACGGCGAACATGGCAGGCGTTCCGGGAATTTCGGTGCCCGCCGGCCTATCTTCTGAAGGCACGCCACTTGGGTTGCAACTGATCGGCCGCCCGTTCGACGAGGCGACGCTGTTCCAGGTGGGGCAGGTCATCGAGGATGCCGCGGGCCGCTTTCCGGCGCCCGATAGATGGTGGGCGTGAGACCAAAGGCGCAAACGTGCCAAGGGTGCCAGACGCCTGTGGGGCCAGAACGCTGTCAGATCCCGAGCCATCGACCGAGTTTAGCCGCGCACGGCGCGACCGAGCGCGGTATCGCGCTTGCGTGGGGCATCTGGCGCCGCCAGCCGCTCTAACAGTTCGGCCGCGAGCTCACGCAGGCATGCGCCGGTCTGTCCGGGATATTTGGCCCAATAGGAGCGCGTGCGCGGGGCGAAACGAGTTGCCGCCTGCAATGGCGACACGCGCAAGATCGGCTGGCGAAAACACTTGTGCTCCGCGTTTTGTCGCAGCCACTGCTCGTACTGGGCGTCCTCGGCCGAATGCGGATCCTTCATGTTGATGATGACGCCCAGCGGCTCGGCAAAGCCCATGTGCGCATCGCGCTCGCGGAACCGGCGCAAGAACTCAAGCCCCCGCGAGCAGATATAATCGGGCCGGGTTGGCGACACATAGAAATCAGCCTCGCGCAGCCACGATTCGGTCAGTACCGAAAGACCTGGCGCGCTGTCGATCAGCACCAGGTCGTAGAGATCGCGCGCCTCGCGGAGCAGCGCCCCAATGGTAATGCGCAGCTGCCGCTCGTGATCGGCCTTGGAGACCTCACGCTCAAAGAGCGTCAGATGCGTGTCGCTGGGCAAGAGGTCGATGGAACGCGCATCGTCAACGTCGGAGGCTCCGCCAGCGACGAAATCGCGCCAAGGCATCTGCGCCTGCTCGAGTACGTTGCGGATGAGGTAGTCGACGAACGTCCGCGCGCCCGTCTGAATGGCCTCCAGCCGCTCCTGCGGCAAGAGCATGTGGCTGATGCTCGCCTGTGCGTCGGAATCGATCACGAGAACCTTCTTGCCGTGGTCGTTGGCCAACGTCTCGGCAAGCGCGAGGACGAGCGTGGACTTGCCCACGCCCCCCTTGGCGTTCATGACGGTGATGGTATTGCGCATGGGCCCCTCGCGTCAGTCGCCCGCGCGACCGCCCGCATTTCAAGATGAGAACGCAACGAAGGAAATTTGCGACGCGGTGATGGCGGCGATGGCCTCAGCCCCGACGCCGCGCACAGCCAAGAAGCCGCAAAGCGGCAAAACCATGGCGGTAGCGAGCCAGGGCGGGCGCCCCTCATGGTTGGTCGGCGGCAACGTAGGGGGCCATGCCAGCACCGTCTTGAGAGCTTGCCCGTGCATCTTGCCCGCGCATGAAGAGGAGCCACGCTAGCCCGCGAGACGTTAAGGGCTCGTCAACGCGCGCCTCTCCGCCGGCCGACCGGCAGCGGAGCCCTGGCCCGTGCGGGCAAGGCTGATCCAAGCCCGCAGGAGCGATGCGCCCAGGAAGGACCGGCGGCGCTGCAACGCATCCCCCATCGCCTCGACGCAAGCGCTAGCCGGGCCGACAGGCGGCAAGCTGGGCGCCCGCCAAGGCCAGGTCGATCCTGACGTGTGCCGCGATCGACGAGCCGCAGCAGGGTATTTCACGCTGGTCGAAGGCCCGCGGCGCATGGTTCAAATCGGGAGGCCTCCTCAGACAACGGCCAGTTGCAAGGGGCCCCGTCTCCAGGCCGGCGGAAAGAGACTTGTCCACCATCCCAGAACCTGCGACACCATAACAGACCTGGAGGACGCCATGGCCCAGACACCCCCCTTCGAAATTCCACAGCAGTTGCGCGAGTTGGCCGAACGGAACGTGGAGCAGGCCCGCGCGGCCTATGGCCAATTCATGGACGCCATGGCGCAGGCGTCCGGCATGTGGATGGGGGCGCTGCCGGCGAGCGAAATGATGTCTGGCTTCAAGGTCGTGCAGGAACGAGCTGTGCGCTTTGCCAAGCAGAACGGAGAGGCCTGTTTCGCGCTGGCGAGCGATCTCGCCAACGCCAAGGATATCCAGGATGTGCTGGCGATTCAGAGCCGTTACGCGCAGACGCAGATGCAGGCCTATGCCCTGCAGGCGCAGGAGCTCGGCCGGCTGATGGGCGAGGCCGCTCAGAGCATGCAGCCCAGGAGCTGATCGGGGCTGTTTGCGGGTTGGATGAGCAAGACAAATGACGGTAGCAAGGCCCAGCTCGCAGGCGTACTGGCCGAGCGTATGGGATGACCACAGGCCTGGCCGAGCCGCAGGCCCGACCACGGTCCACGGGCCTTGGTGGGACGGCTGGGCGCTGGAAGACGCCCAGGTCGCCGCCCAACAGGGCTTCCGGTGGGTGCAGGAATTCTATCGTCGCAGCGCGGCAGCCTCGCACGGCGGTGCCAGGCTCTGGGCCGATGTTGCCGAGACTGCCTGGAGCAGCGCGAAGCTGCTCAATGACAATGTCGCCCGCAGCGTGACGGCGAATGCCGAGGCCGCCTTCGAAGCTGCAGAGGCGTGCGCACGGGCCGACTCGCTCGACACGATTGTCGCCCTTCAGAGCGATTTCGTTCGACGGCTGCTGGCGCAAACGAGCGAGCAGACAAGGGAGTTCATCGATCTCTCCGTTCGCGCCACCCAGCATCTGCTCGAGACCATAGAGGATGCGGCGCTCCAATTGCGGCGGATGGACTTCTGATCGCCCTCGCAGCGCTACACTTTGAAGATGGCAGCATATTTGGCCTTGATTTCGTCGGCGCCCTCGACCACGGCCGCAGGGTCCTCGCGCATGGTCTTGATGTCGGCGAGCGGTCGCCGCCCGGGCTTTGGCTTGGCGAAGGCGTGCGGCACGTATTGACCACTCAGATCGACGAGTGCCTGCTGTCCCTCGGCCGAGCACATCCAGTTCTGGTAGAGCTTGGCCGCATTGGGGTTGGGAGCGGCCCTGAAGACGGCATTGGGGCTGTTGATGAGCGGTGCGCCTTCCCTCGGGTACACCACCTCGATGGGCTCACCGCGATCCTTGTGCTGGAGGGCGATATAGTCAGCACCGTCAACCGACACGGCCCGCTCGCCGAGCGCTACCTTCTTGGGCGGATCGACGCCGGACTGCACCTGCATCACCTTCTGCTTGGCGAGCTTCTCGAAATAGGCCCAGCCGAGTTCGCGCGCGATTGCGTGCGTTGCGGTGAGGATCAGGCCCGAGTAACCCGGATGCGCCTTTACCAGCTTGCCCGACCATCTACCATCGAGCAGGTCCAGGAAGCCCTTCGGGGCATCCTCGGCCTTCACGAGCTTGGTGTTGTAGGTGATGGCGCTGAATAGAATGCGCAACGTCATGAAGGTGCCATCGGGATCGATGTGGCCCGGCGCATAATGGCGTGCTGCGTCCTCCGGAACGTAAGGCGCAAGCCAACCTGCGCGCTTCCAGGCCAGCGCGTGTGCGCCGTCCGTCGTATTGATGAGATCCACGTTGTAAATGCGCGAGCCGTACTCCTGCGCGATGCGTGAGAAGATGCGCTCTGCACCTGAACGCTCGATGCGTACCTGGATGCCCGGAAATTTCGCCTCGAAGGCTCTGGCGTACTGTTCGGCCACGGCGATTTCCATGGCCGTGTAGAGGTGCACCTTGCCCTCCTGGCGGGCGGCCTTGATAAGGGCCGGTGTGATGGCCTCCGGCGGGGGGGACTGGGCCAGCACGCGCGCCGGGAAGACCAGAGCCGCAGCCGCCGCGCTCACGCCCTGGAGTGCCACTCGCCGCGAGGTGTTGCGCTTGGTCACGCTTAGCCTCCTGAAGGCTCCATCCGGCCACCTGACGTGCGTCTGGCATCGCTCAGTCGCGCGGACCACTTTCGCTGGCGCGAAATCTGTGTGGCGAGGTCGTCGGGCGGCATGTTCCGATCGCGGTGATATGGCATAAGCTGTGGTGGCGGGATAGAAGGAGGAGCTGCGCATGCCCACGATGGACCAGATCCAACCCTATACCCCGCTCATTGTCATGGCCGTCAACGGGCTGATCGCCGGCTGGCTCGCTGGCCTGCTGTTCGGCGGCGGCGGGCTCATTCGCAACATGATCGTCGGTATCATCGGCGCGTTTGTTGGCGGCACTCTGGTGCGCTACGACCTGCTGCAGTTGCCTCCCGCCGTGACGAATGTTACCAACGCGGTCCCCTACGGCACGCAGATCCTAATTTCCACCATCGGCGCCGCCATCGTCATCATCATCGCCCGCTTTCTTGGCGGTCGCTGACGCGGAGGGTCACGCATGTTTGTGGTCGACACAGATGCAGCCACCGGGCGTCTCATGCGCTTCTTGGCCGTGGAGGGGGTGACTGGTCGAGAGGCCAAGATCGGTAAGGAGCTTGTGGCGGCGCTCAAAGAAGGCGGCGTGCCCGGTCGCTCCATCCGCTTCGACGATGCCCACAGTCGCATCCCGCTGCCGACCGAGACGGGCAACCTCATCGTCGACTTGCCCGGCAGGGGTGCATTGGCGGGTGCCGACCGGCTCCTGTTCATGACACACATGGACACGGTACCCCTATGCGCGGGGGCGAAGCCCAAGCGACAGGGCAAGAAGGTTGTAAACGAGGCCAAAGCGGCGCTGGGCGGCGATAACCGCACGGGTTGCGCGGTGCTCGTAACGCTGGCCGCCGAGTTGCTCCGGCAGCGCCCCGACCATCCGCCGCTCACCCTGCTCTTCACGGTGCGCGAGGAGAGCGGTCTGTTCGGCGCCCGTCATCTCAACCCCGGCGAGCTCGGTGGTGCGAGGATGGGTTTCAACTACGACGGCCGTTCGGCTGCCGACGTGGTCATCGGTGCCGTTGGATCAGACCGGTGGGAGGTGGAGATCTTCGGGCGAGCCTCGCATGCCGGCGGTGCTCCTGAGCGGGGCATCAGCTCGACGATGATCCTGGCCGAGGCGCTGGCCGCAGTCCGCGCCGGTGGCTGGTTCGGCAAAGTCGTCAAGGGCGAACGCAGCGGCACCAGCAACGTGGGCCCCGTGGGCGGGGCCCACGGTGGACCCGCCGGTGATGCGACCAACGTCGTCACCGATTATGTGCTGGTCCGTGGCGAAAGCCGCAGCCACGACGCCAAGTTCTTCAAGGAGATTACCGCGGCCTACAAGGCAGCGTTCAACGCGGCCGCCGCGGCGGTCGCCAACAGCGAGGGCAAGATCGGTCGCGTGAAGTTTACGACGCGAACGGACTATCATCCCTTCTGCCTGAAGGAGACGGCGCCGGTGGTCAAG
>JAMXLN010000244.1 GCA_024281145.1 Hyphomicrobiaceae bacterium
GTTGCCGTCGTCGACGACGCCCGCTCAAGGCTGTTTGGTGTGGGCTGGGCTGTCACCGCCGGCGGCGAACCGGGGCCGCCGTCACGGTTCTCAGTCGACTGCGCAAGGGCCGCCGCGCATCCCAACAGCGCGACAACCAGGGCTGCAAAGATGGTCGCGATCGCGCAGCCAGTTCGTCTCAGCATTCGCAAGGCTCCAAATCGGCGCGCAAATCTACCGGCGGTTGTGGCGCCTGACCAGCCTGGGTTGCGGTGCAAGACCGAGGGACGCGGGGGCCTTGCAAAGCAGCAACAGTCAGGCGCAACCGATGACAGAGCGCGCGAAGCACATTTGGTCTGCCATTGTGGCGACTTTGGAGCGTGCGGACGGGTCTGGCCGCTGGCTGGCGACTTGGTCGCAATGGCCTCTGCCTACTGCCATCCGCCACCGAATTTGAAAGTCAGCCGCGCCGTGAGGGCTTGGACGTCCACCCCAGCCTGAACATGAACCGGCACGAGCGGACCCACCGCCGTCGGGGTCAGTGTCCGGTCGGCATTGAGTTGCACGTAGTCGTATTCCGCCCCGAGGATGACATGGTCCCACAGGGCATATTCGAGGGATGCGCCGGCGACCCAGCCGCTCTCCCGTCCCGACGAGGAGGCGATGAGCCCAAGCCCGGTGGCTGAGGCGCGCATGTCCACCTGGCCCGTGGCCCAACCGCCCCTGAAGGTGGCGAGGAGGTTCTCCCACGTCCAGCCAAACTTGCCCGTCACGAGGGTCACGTCGGAAACACTGCTCGACAGCGTCACGCCTGGCACGGTGGCAGAGCCAACCCATCCAGACCGATCCATCCAGAGATAGCTCACCTCCGCGCCGGCGAGGATCCAACTCCATTGCTTCTGCAGGCCCGCATGCGCGCCCCCTGCGAACCCTGTTGTGCTCTGCTCGACCATTTCCTGGGTAAAATCGTTGCTCCATGCGTTTTTGGCATTGGCGGCGCCGAGTTGGCCGCCCAGGTAGACGCCGCTCCAATCGTACCTGACGGCGGAGCCGTAGGGGGGCGGAGAAGCTGGGGGATCGGTGCGCGCGAGGTCATCGGAAAGCACTGGCCCGCCACAGAGGCCAACCTCCATTGCGACCAGTGCGGGCCCGAGCCAACGCGCGCACATTCTCATCGTTCTCACCACAGATGCCCTGATGCGGCATTTGGGCCCCTACGTTCCCAATAATGTAATGAAAGCGTGCAAGTGGAGGGTGGCTTTATGGCCACGCGGGAGGACCGTGTTGCTCCGGCAAGTCTCGATGGGCAGCGTGGGGCCCCGTGCTCAAGTGGTCTTGCGCTGGGGGGCCAGCACGGTGCGAGCGTACCAGAAGAAAAGTCCATTGGGCATCAGGCGGGCGAGCTTCATGAGCAGCGCGAGCTGCCAAGGGAAGGCGATCTCGAATTTGCCCTTCTCGAGGCCGCGCAGGATCCGGCGGGCGGCCTCCTCGGCCGACACCATGAAAGGCATCGCAAAGGGATTGCCACGCGTCATCGGGGTGTCGACGTAGCCGGGGTTGATCACGCTCACTTTAACGCCGCGCATCGCCAGGTTGTTGTTCAGTGTCTCGGCCAGATTGATGATGGCGGCCTTGCTGGGCCCATAAGCGGCCGTCGGCCCCAGACCCCGATAGCCCGCAATGGAGGCGACCAGGCCGATGTGGCCCGCTCCGCGCTCAAGCATGCTCGGCAGAATCGCCTCGATGCCATTGACAATGCCTTGGTAGTTGACGGCCATGGCACGGGCGGCCTTGGCGGCCGAGAAATTCCGCGCTGACATCGGCTCCCAGATCCCGGCGTTGAACACCGCAAGGTCGAGGTGGCCGAGCGCGTTGGTGAGGCGGCGCGATGCCTCCGTCATAGCCGCCAAAGCCGTGACATCGACAGGCAGGGGCGAAATGCCCGGATGCTGCCCGGCGATCTCGGCGAGCTTGGCTTCCGAGCGCGCCGAAGCGGCCACCTTCACGCCCCGCTGCGCCAGTGCGATCGCCACGGCTCGGCCAATGCCGGAGCTGGCCCCTGTAATCCACGCTGTGCGCCAGGGTGCGGTCATCAGGGTGCGGTCATCAGGGTGCGGTCATATGCGAAGCGTCTCCTCAAAGCCCGTGCCAGGGCTGCACGAGGCGGGCGAAGAGCCCGCGAAAGCGGGCGGGTGTTTCGCTCGCGACCAGACAAACGCAGTCGAGACCCAAATCGGCGACCGGCTCATGCTCGACGGTTTCGTCCAGGTCGGCTACGTCACCCGTCCGATACCGGCCGGTAGTGTCATGGAAGGATCCACCCAGGACAAGGGTGAGCTCGGCGCCACCATGACCATGCTCGGGTACGATCCGCCCGGGCGCCACTTTCAGCAGCCCGAGCGTACCGCTGCCCGCAACAGGGAGACGATGGTGCCATATGCCGAACCCGAGCCGGCGCCATCGCACGGCGGCGAGGCCGCCGGGCAGGAGCCGCGCAAGCGGTGTTGCCGATGGCATTGGCCCTGCGCTTCTGTCGCGCCGCTGCTGGGAAGGGGGCAGGCGCTGGTCCGAGGGCGTTTCGGGCTCTGCGCGTTCCATGCCCACGGCAGGGAGTTGGGTGAGCAGGGCCGCGCCGACGCGCTCGAGCGCTGCCACTTCGCCGCGACAACGTGTGCACATGGCAACATGAGCCGCTGCCACTGCCGAGAGTGCCGACGGGAGGGCGCCGGCGGCGAAACTCATCAGCGTCGCGTCGTCGAGGTGGTGCGTGATGCTCATCGCAAGTCCTCAAGCGCGGTGCGGATCTTCTGGTAGGCAATGCGAATGCGCGACTTTACGGTGCCCAACGGCAGCCCTAGGCGCTGCGCGATCTCACCATGCGACAGGCCCTCGAGATAGGACAGGACCACCACCTCATGCTGTTCGGGAGGCAAGTTCGAAAGCGCGGCGTGCACGCGCGCTTGCCGCTCCTTCTCGCTCAGCGCTGCGTCGGGGAGCGCCTCACCCGAGGCCTCTTCAAAGTGCTCCTGGGCCAGCTGCTGCCATGGCACCTCGCGACGCAGCCGATCGATGCGCAAATTGCGGGCGATGGCGAAGATCCAGCTTGCCACGCTGCCCTTCTCGGCCCTGTACAGCGCGGCTCGACGCCAGACCGTAAACAGCGTTTCATGGGCCAGGTCCTCCGCCGTCCCAGCATCAGCGCCCAGCCGCATCATGTAAGCCTTAACCCGTGGTCCATACGTCTGATAAAGCTCACGGAAAGCGGTGGTGTCCGCCCGCTCAGCGACGCGCCGCAACAAGTCGGCCATGATCCCCCAATCGCCCCGGCCGAATGCAATACCCGGCTCCTGATGAAGGAAGGGCAAAGCATAGCCCAACGCCGCGCGATCGCGCAGAAAATACGTGGGATTGCCCGATTTGGATCAATGCGCAGCTCGAGAGCCCCGCGCCGCAGCGCACGCCTGAAGTGGGAGTATCGCCTTTGCGCGCGACACGCTCGCGCGGTATCGTCCTCGCGACAATCGGCATGAAGAGCACTATCAGGCCCTGCAGGCCCGGACAGAGGAATGCCATCGGCGAAGCGCATTATTTGTGTGGGACACGCCGCGCTCGACCGTATTTACCGGATTGAGGCGTTTCCGCCGGAGCCCACGAAGGTGCGTGCGATCGAGCACGTCGAGGTTGGCGGCGGGATGGCCGCGAACGCCGCCGTCGCGATCGCACGGCTCGGTGGGAAGGCCGAGCTGTGGAGCCGCACGGGTGACGACCCCGCCGGAAGCGCTATTCGCGCTGGCTTGCGGGCCGAGCGCGTGGACGTGCGCTACGTACAGGCCTTCGACGGGGCGCGCTCCTCCACGTCGGCCGTCATCGTCGATGATGAGGGGGAGCGGCTGATCGTTGGGCAGCGCGATGCTGGCATGCCATCCGGCACGAGCTGGTTGCCGCTTGAGCGCATCAGAGACGCCAACGCGGTGTTGGGTGACGTACGCTGGCTTGAGGGCGTGCGCGCCGTGTTCGGTCGGGCGCGCAAGGAGAAGGTGGCGACCGTTCTGGACGGCGACCTCGGCGCCCGTGAGGCGCTTGGCGGGATTCTCAAGCTCACCGACTATGCCATCTTTTGCGGCCCAGCGTTGCGCGAGTTCGCCCCGGGCGGTTCCGATGCCGAGCGGCTCGGCTATGTGCTCGCACTGGGACCAAAGCACGCCGGCGTGACGCAGGGACGGGAGGGCTATCTTTGGCGCGAACGCGATGCCGGCGGCCATGTGCCCGCGTTCCCGCTCAGCGTGACGGATACCACTGGCGCCGGGGATGCCTTTCACGGCGCCTTTACTTTGATGGTCGCTGAGGGACGACCCACCGTGGACTGCGCGCGCGCGGCTGCGGCGGCGGCGGCTCTCAAGTGCACGCGGTTGGGGTCGCGTGCTGGCCTTCCAACACGAATGGAGCTCGACGCCTTCCTTTCGGCTCGCCAGCCCACCTAGCCCTGCCCGGCAAACGCTGGTGAAACCCGTCCCGGGGCTCCCCGTCATTCGGTGGGATGATCCCCGGTGGCCGTCTTGAGGAGCCGCCAAGCGCGGGGTCAGACCATTGCCTCGAGCGTTGTGCATGCGCCGGGAGACGCGGGGGTGATGACGGGGGGACGAGCGGCATCGGCCGCCAAACCCTCAAGCCCTGCAGAGGCAGCCCGGGAACTTCACTGTCAGCTTTTGGCACGGTCCTCGCCGTCAAAGTTTATACACAGGCTGCAACAAGGCAGGGTGTCATGCGCCAGTTTCAATTTGAAAAGGCCTGGCACCTCTACCTAGCGGGCGTAGAGTTGCCAGCGGGGGCTTTTTCCGCAGCGGAGGATCAAGTTCATGCCTGACAAGCCTACGAATGGGCGGGTTGACGCAGCCGTGCCCCCCATGATGTTTCCCTTTGGCTTTGAGGCCTTCATGGAGTTGAACCGGCCGGCTCTGCAGGCGATGGCGCAGGTCAACGGCAAGGTTTACGATGGCATTGCCATCTGGAATCAGACTTGGGTGGCTTTTCTCAATCGACGTCTCAAGCAAGACTTCGCAATGCCGCAGCAGCTGGCAGCGTGCAAGACGGTGCAAGAGATGTACGGGGTGTGCGCCGAGTTCTTTCAGAACGCCTGCTCGCAGTACCAGTTCGAGTTCGAGCAATTGAGCAAGCTCGGCAAATCGCTGGCCGACGATACCATGCAGGCCATTCAGTCGGGCGTAGAAGAGGCCCGCGAGGTGCGCACGAGCAACTGAAGGTCGGGCAAGTAGACCGCGATTTGGGTCGCGGACGTACGCAGCAGCGTGGGGCGCCCGCAGGGTGCGCCAAGTTTGCTTCGCGCGGGTGCCCGGCTCCATTTGGCGCTGGCGCAGCGGATCGGGTCGGTCCTGCAGCGGCGCGGTTTGACGACGTCGCAACGCCGTGGGCCCCCCGGTAGGGGGCTCACCTTGTGGAACCCGCACGGCGCCGATTACCGAAAAAACCACGGCAGAGTTGCCCGCCAGCGGATCCTCGTGCTCCAGTGCTCCGCCAGGCGAACAGCCATTCCTGGAGGAAGGCGATGCGCGGGCGGCTGCGCTTGTGGCTTGCCGTGAGCGCCTTGACGCAGGCGCACCCCGGCGCGGCGGCCCTGGCGCAAAACGGCTACAGCTTCATCGACGCAGAACGATCCGCAACGCGGTATGCCTTGGCCCCAGCCAGGCCGCGGGTTACCTGTGCCAACCTTTCGGCTGCGACACCGAGCAGCACCCTAATCGCTGCCGAGACGATACCCGCCGCCGAGGGCGTGCCGGAGCATTGCCGCGTCAGCGGGTTGATTGCTCCACAGATCCGCTTCGAGATCAATCTGCCATCGGCGTGGAATCGCCGTTTTTACATGTTCGGCAACGGCGGCTTTGCCGGCGAAACCCCCGCCACGGGTTCGCGTCCCTACTTGCGGGCGGCAGCCTTGCTCCATGGCTTTGCCACGGCAAGCACCAACACGGGGCATGATGAAACCTCCGAACCTCTCGCCACCTTCGCGACAAGCGAACAGAAGCGTATCGACTACGCGTTCCGGGCGGTGCATCTGACCGCAGTCGAAAGCAAGCGCATTGCCGCGGCCTACTACGGCCGGTTCCCGGCCTACTCCTACTGGGACGGTTGCTCCACCGGCGGCCGGCAAGGATTGATATCGGCCCAGAGGTTCCCGGGCGATTTTGACGGCATCGTCGCCGGCGCTCCCGTGTTGGCGTTTGTGGACGCGCTCACTCAAAGCCTCTGGAACGGCCTGGTACTGGCCGAAACGCCCATACCGCCTGAGAAGCTGCGGCTGGTCGGCGAGGCCGTCTATGCGCGCTGCGACGCCAAAGATGGAGTGAAGGACGGTGTGATCGAGGACCCCCGCAGGTGTGATTTCGATCCCGAGAGGCACCTGCCCCAATGTCCCCCTGGTCTGGACCAGCCAAGCTGTCTCACCCCAGCTCAGAGCGCGGCGATCAAGAAGATCTATGCTGGGGTGACGAGCGCCGGTCGGCCGCTGCTCTTTGGCTA
>JAMXLN010000245.1 GCA_024281145.1 Hyphomicrobiaceae bacterium
TGTTCACAGCTCGACACCATCGAACGGGCTGGGCGCTTGGGCATGGGCGCCCTCGGGTTTCAGTTCGTCAGCGCCGACGCGGCGCATGCCTGGGTGCACGCCTATTACAACGCGATCACCAAGCGCCTAACGAAGCTTGCCGACTACACGATCAATCCCAACATTGCGCTCGTCAGCTTCTTCATGTGCGCCAAGACCGATGAGGAGGCGCGCAAGCGTGCCGACGGAGCGACGTTCTTTCAGTTCGCGCTGCGCTTTTACGGCGCCTCGGCCGACCGCAAGCGACCGGCGCCGGGAACGGTCAACATGTGGGATGAGTATAACGCCTGGAAACGCGCCAATCCGGACGCCCAGGAAGCGGCCCTGCGTGGCGGCCTCATCGGTTCACCGCAAACGCTGCGCCGCAAGCTTGCCAAGTTCGAGACGTCTCACATCGACCAGGTGATCTTGCTAAACCAGGCCGGCAAGAACAGCCACGAGCACATCTGCGAATCGCTGGAGCTATTCGCCAAGGAGGTCATGCCGGAATTCCAGGGGCATCACGCCAGCCAAGAAGCCTGGAAGGCCAAGGTCATGAACCGCGAGATTGAGCTTGAGGAAATCGAGACCGCCGCGTTCAAGGACCGCTTCGGAACGCGGGCCATGCCTGTGAGCGTCATACCGCAGAAAAGTCGCACTGCAAGTTGAGCGCGCATAATTTGCGCACCGGGCGCGCCTTGGCTCAGCTCGACTGGCGCGGCGGAGGCGGCGGCCAGACGTCGCGCAGCGCCTTCAGCTTCGCGCGCCAGCTCACGTGTTCATCGGAGAGCGCGTCGAAGAACTCGGACAGGCGGCGAGATTTGGCCACGGTGTAGGCGGTCAGGATCGTGGTGACGGCCGTCACGGCAAAGAACGCCAGAGCGCGCAGTTGCAGCGGATGGTCGGCCCAGGCCAGCAGGTTCATGCCGAGGAACCCAGTGCACACCGTGCCGATCAGGCCAAAGGTGGTGACCACGGTCAGCCGCACCACGGTTTCGTTCTGCCGGCGCATTGCCTCCACGTCGAGAAAGTTGCCCATGTCCTGCAGCTCTTCGCGGATGTCGCGGTAGAGCGCGTCGAGAGCTAGGTGTTCGCGCGTCATCGCATAGAGCTCGCGCGCCTGGGCCTGGTTAGAAATCTCGTAGAACCAGTAGCGGTGTTCGAAGCGCAGGAAATTTTCCAGCGCATGGCGGATGTCGCGGCGGAACACGCGATTGGCCTCGGCATCGGTGATGTCAAGCCTGCTGACCGCCGCCACGAGCCGATCGGAGAACATGTGCAGCGCGGCCCTTTGAAAATGGGCAACGAGAAAGAGCAGAAAATGCTGATGACGGAACCGGCCAAGAAAGCCGCCGTCCGCATTCATGAAAAAGCGATCCTTTGCTTCTCCGATGACGACGAGGGTATGGCCGGTGCACATGAAGCGCGTGCCGGTGAACTGTTTGCCAAGACGGGCATCGCAATAGCGGTCGTAGCAGAAGCGCTCTTCGAACTCGCCGAGGTAGCTCTCCGAATAGGGAAGTTCGGAGGAAGCGCCGGCCTCGTTGCCGATCCCCATACGAATGAGATCGGGGCGTGTCAGAACGCTCGGGTTCTCCACGGCGAAGAACGCCATGTAGGGCATGCGGTAGTACTCGAGCTGGCGGTAGCGCACGAGCCCCCGCCGGTCGCTGTGATGGAGCACCAGCGGCGAAAGCAGATATTCCCAATGCGCGGCCACCGCCGGAGCGCGATGCTGGCACACGAACGACAGGTACTTTTCGCGCTTCTCATAGTCCGACCGGGCGAGGGTCTCGCCCTTGGGCGACAGCCACTCGACCAGCCACGGACAATGGCCGCCGCGGCAATCCTGCTCCCAATAGGCGGGATAGGCGCGACCGAAGCGGAACAGCGCTTCCTGGGCGATGCCAAGCTCGATGTCGTCGGCCGCCACTTCGAGCGCCAGGATCGCAATGTCGATATCGAAGAAGAAATAGAGATCCACATGGATGATCTTGAGCTCGATCGGCGCAGCTCCTTTATCGAGCGTCAAGCGCACGCTCGCAACATCGCTGCGCCGCATGACCCTGATCGGGCTCTCGCCGTAGCTGCGCCGCACGGCACGGCCGATGCCCTGGCCGTAGAGGAAGCGCTGGACCGGCGGAAGGAACGTGACGAATTCGTTGTAATGCCGCTCTTGGAACTCGGCAGGGTCACCGAATTCGTCGTCGAGTTCGCGCCAAGGATTGGCGGTGTCAGGTGCCAAGTACTCCCAGTGATGCTGGAGCGGCGCCTCCTCCTTGAGCGGCAGCAAATGGACCGGCCATAGCAGGATCTGGCGCAGATGTCGGATCAATTTGGTGTCGGTGGGAGTGGTGCTCGCCGCGGCGCTGTCCTGCTGCATGGGAGGATGCTCGCTGCCATGAGGGCGGTTGCCCACCCGACGCGCTGTGATCCGCAAGATCGACGCGGAGGAGCCGACGCATAGCACGACTGCGCGCGCGAAGCACTTGCGTGCCCGCCTCGCGTCCCCAGCTCAGTGGAGCGAGTGTTGCATCGCCAGCTCGAGGACGGTGCGCAAGCCCGCGGCCGCTGCGGCGCGCCCCGAGCACCGCACCGGCTCTAGGGATAAGGGCGCGTGCGTATCTCGTGTATATCTCGTGCATATCTGGCCTCGTCGCACGCTCACCACCGCCAAGACGCATTGCTGGCATCGCCGCGGCAAGGCCGAGGGGTGGCATGGGTCAAGCTCGCTTGGCCTGTTGGGCGAAGGCCAAGTTCACTCGCAAGCTCATTGGCAAGTCACGGCCGTCGAGGGCGGATCGACCGCGTCGCGTGCCAGCCGGCGTGTGCCCTTTTTCCGCACCACCTTGCGCCAATTTCTGCTTTCACGCGGCCATCGGCTAGGCCATGCTGCGCCCTGAGGAGGGCCCCATTGACGGGTGGGCCCGGCCCGCACGGCTGCGCCCGGCGGAGAGCAGAAGCGGCGACAATGGATGGCAAGGACCTGCTCTCGCTTGTTGGCAAGGTCGCACTGGTGACGGGTGCTTCGTCGGGCTTTGGACGTCACTTTGCGCGCGTGCTGGCGGGCGCCGGCGCGAAGGTTGCATTGGCCGCCCGGCGCATGGAGGCATTGCAGCGGCTGGCTTCCGAAATCAAGGCGAACGGCGGGGAAGCCGCCGCGGTCGCCATGGACGTCACCGATCGCGCATCGGTTGGGCGCGCTGTGCAACAGGCCGAGGCGGCCCTGGGACCGCTTGGCATTCTCGTCAACAACGCCGGGATCCCCTCAAACGCGTATTTCACGCGCATGAGCGAGGAGGAGTGGCGCGCGGTTATGGCCGTCAATCTCGACGGCGTGTTCCGCGTCGGGCAGGAAGTGGCGCGGCGCATGGTGGCGACGGGACGGGGCGGATCGATCATCAACATCGCCTCGATCCTGGGGTTTGGCGCCATCAAGACGCTGTCGGCCTACTCGGCCTCCAAGGCGGCCATTGTTAGTCTGACGCAATCCATGGCGTTGGAGCTGGCGCGCGACCGCGTCCGGGTCAACGCACTGGCCCCCGGCTACTTCGCCACGGAATTCAATGCAGCTTATCTGGCGAGTGATGCTGGCAAGCGCATGATGGCGCGGGTGCCGATGGGGCGGGCCGGCGCCGTGCAGGAGCTCGATGGCCCCCTGCTTCTGCTTGCTTCCGATGCGGGCGCCTTCATGACCGGGAGCGTTTTGACCGTGGACGGCGGGCATCTGTTGGTCATGGCCTGAGGAGGAGCCCGGAGGCTCCGCCGGTGCACGATCGTGGTGTGCCTCAGCCGCTGGATATCGGGGGCGCGCCTTCGTATGACCGCTGCATGGAGCAAGGGCATAGCCAATGATCAGCGATAGACCGGAGTTGCGCAAGCGCCCCGCCAATTTCGTGCAATTGAACCCGGCAAGCTTCCTTGCGCGAGCTGCGGCGTTCTTTGGCGATCGCGTGGGGGTGATCCATGGCGAGCGCCGCTTCACGAACCGCCAATTTTATGCGCGCACCCGGCAGTTGGCGCACGCGCTGAGCAAGGCAGGTGTCAAGCCCGCAGACACGGTGGCGATCCTCGCCGCCAACACGCCGGCGATGTTGGAGGCGCACTTCGCGGCACCGATGATCGGCGCGGTGCTGAACCCGATCAACGTCCGTCTCGATGCCCCGCTCATTGCCTTTTGCCTCGAGCACGGCGCGGCCAAGGTGCTGCTGGCCGACCGCGAGTTTCATGCCAGCGTGGCGCCAGCTCTTGAGCGGCTCGGGCGCAACCGCCCCATCGTCATCGACATCGCCGATGCCCAAACGCAAGGCGCACCCAACTTCGGGGAGGTCGAATACGAGAGCTTCATCGCCTCCGGCGACGCCGCATTCGCCTACCCCGGCGTTGCCGACGAATGGGACGACATCTGCCTGCTCTACACGTCGGGCACCACCGGCAACCCCAAGGGCGCCGTCTATAGCCATCGCGGGGCCTACCTCGGCGCGCTCGCCAACGCCCTTACGTTCCAGCTCGATCACCAGAGCCGCTATCTGTGGACGCTGCCGATGTTCCACTGCTCGGGATGGACGTTCACGTGGGCTGTCACGGCTGCCGGAGGTACCCACGTTTGCCTCCGCAAGGTGGAAGCCCAGCGGATCTTCGAGGCCATCGTCGAGCACCGCATTACGCACATGTGTGGCGCGCCGATCGTGCTCAACATGCTGGTGCACGCGCCGACCGACGCCAAACGCTCACTGCCACTGCGCACCAAAGTGGCGACCGGCGGAGCGGCGCCCCCGGCTATTGTCATTGAGCGGATGGAAGCGTTGGGCTTCGAGGTCATGCACCTCTATGGCACCACGGAGAGCTATGGGCCCTCCACCTACTGTCCGGCGATGCCAGAATGGGCAGACCTGCCGACGGGGGAACGGTATCAGCGCATGGCGCGGCAGGGGATTGCCAATCCCGTCATCGAGCACTTGATGGTGGCCAACCCCGAGACGCTCGATCCGGTGCCCAGAGACGGCGTCACGCTGGGTGAGGTCATGCTCTGCGGCAATACGCTGATGAAGGGCTATCTGAAAAACGCCGCTGCGACCGATGCCGCCTTCGCCGGCGGCGCCTATCATTCCGGTGATCTTGCGACGTGGCATGAGGATGGCAGCATCGAGGTGAAGGATCGCTCCAAGGACATCATCATCTCCGGGGGCGAGAACATCTCATCGCTCGAAGTGGAAGAGGTGCTCTACCGCCATCCGCAGGTGATGGAAGCTGCCGTGGTCGCGCGCGCCGACGCGACGTGGGGCGAGCATCCTTGTGCGTTCGTCACGCTGAAGGCTGAAAGCGGGCCGGTCAGCGCTGAAGACATCATCGCTTACTGCCGCGCCAACCTGGCACACTACAAGGTGCCGCGCTCGGTGGTATTCGGTGCGTTGCCCAAGACGTCGACGGGAAAGATCCAAAAATTCGTGCTGCGCGAGCGCACCAAAAGTCTCACGTAGCAGCTCGACCTTCCGACAACCCGCAGTTGTGCGACATGGCGGCGCGGGGAGACGCAGGCGCGGGATGGCCGATCAGACGTCTCCATCGGCGCGCTGTCGGGCGGAACGCTTTGCCGCGTTGAGCATTGTTAGCCTGGTTTGTCCCGCCATGGAGGGGCCTCAAGGAAAACATCGGTCTGGGGGTTAGGCGACACGTGCGCTCGGTGCCTCGTGAAGCGCAGCGATGACGGCTGCCTGCTGCCTTGAAGCATCGATGGGAGTGCCAGTCATGCAATCGCCCTATGCTTCGGCCCGCCCAACGTTCAGCACGGCCTCGTCGCGACGCCTTGCGCTTGCGATCGCTGCCGTCGCGACCCTGTTGGGCGAGCCTGCGCGCGCAGCCGTGGACGACAGCTGGGCCGGTCCCATGATCAGCCAAATGATGTCGGAGCGTGCGGAGCACAGGGCGGAGCACGGCGGCAGCCGTCTCCGCACGCGGAGCGCCCACGCGCCGCCTGCGCGTAGCGCGAGCCCAAAGCGCAAGAGTGCCGCCCGGCATCGCCACGGCCGCCGGCTCGCCAGCGTTGGGCGCGACACGCACCCTAACTTGCGGCCACTCTCGGTGATCGAATGGGCAAGGCCTAACTTCGGCGCCACGCTTCCCAAGGCGGCGGGACCGACCGCCGAGGGCGTGGGCTTCATGGTCGCCAGCCTCGGTCGCGCGTTCTTCGCCCCGGCGCCCCCGGGCCTGACGGAGGATGCAATCAAGTGGCTGCCGACGGCGCTGACCGACTGTCTTGCAGCGCCCTTGCGCAGCGTCCTGGTCGACCTGGCCGAAGCGTTCGGTTCCATCACCGTCCGGTGGACCTGTCGCAGCGAGAAAGTCAACGCCCGCGTGGGCGGTGCCAAGCGTTCCTATCACCTCACCGGCAACGCAGTCGATTTCAACATGACCGGCGACACGCGCGCCATCCTCGGCTTCCTGCAGGCCAAGAAAGAGGTGGGCGGCTTAAAATATTATGGCGGCGGCGCATTCCACATCGATACCGGCCCGCGGCGTACCTGGTGAGCGCAACAGCGCTGGCAACCGCACTGCAAGTCACCGCACCAGGTGCCTGAAGCGGGCAAAGGCTCGGCATTGGCCTGGGATATTTGCGCCACGCCGGGCCGGCGACGTTTGCCCGCCTTCTTTCTTCCGCCGAAATAGCGCGCCATTCTAGACGGTCGGTGCGGCGATCGCCGCGGGCCTTCGCCCGCGAGGCGATCGCCAGGGGAGGCAGGGTCATGGCAGAGCTCAGTCCACTGCGGCAGCTGCGTCTGGGGCAGCTGCCAAAGATGGTGTCATGGTACGACCCGCGGCTCTTGGCGCGCATCGGCGTGCGGACGATCGTCTCGTCCGTGTTTGGCCAGTACGCGGATCAGCGCCTCATCCAGGCGGTCACCGATCCCTGCGATGACCAGGAGCTATGCACGCGCTACGACTACAGTGACCCCGCCGTTGCAAATCCTGCCCGCCAGATTGCCGCCGATGAGACCGGCGCCTATTGGATCGACTATGTCGCCGACGTCGGCGATGGCTTTGAGTCCACCTACACGGTTGCCTATCTGATGGCCCAGGACAGCCTGGATGTGCGGCAAGCCGGGCGCTTGCGCCACGGCGAGGTGCTCGTCATGGGCGGCGACCAGTGCTACCCGCAGGCGACGCGCGAGGAATACAAGAGCAAACTGCTGTTGCCGTACAATTGGGCTTTCACGACGTCCAAGCCGGACCGAAAGCTGTTTGCGCTGCCCGGCAACCATGACTGGTATGACGGCCTCAACTCGTTCGATAGCCTGTTCTGCGCCGCCCGCGATAAGAACTCCAGGGGTAACATGATCGGCGGCTGGCAGTGCCAGCAGCACCGCAGCTACTGGGCCATCAAGCTTCCCTACAACTGGTGGATTTGGGGCGCCGACATTCAGTTCTCGAAGTATCTCGATGCCAGCCAAGTGAGCTACTTCGAGACGGTCGCCGCACAAATGGGTCCCAAGGATAACCTCATCGTCTGCCTGGCCGAACCCTCCTGGCTGCTGGCCGAGGCCACCGGCGCGGACGAGGAGGAGAATTTTTTCAAGATCACCGCCATCGCGCGCAAACAGGGCGTGCGCATTCGCGCTGCCATCGCCGGCGATTGGCATCACTACGCGCGCTATTTCGCCCATGAACTGGACGTGCACTTCATCACCTCGGGCGGGGGCGGCGCCTTCATGCATCCGACCCACATCTTGAAGAACGCCATTTCCGTGCGTTGGCCCGAACGCTCCGACTACGAAGAGGAGGATCCCGCAGCGGATGGCACCGGAGTTCGGCCGGGCGAGGGTTGGAAATCGAAGGCCTATGACATTCACCTCAAGCGCAACACCAAGGTGGCGGGCAGCGTGGTGGAGCAAGCGGTGCAGGACGTCCAGGACGCACTGGAGCCCCTGCAAAGCCCAACGCTTTTGCAAAAGCGCAAGCGCCAACCCCTCAAGCCGCAGGCGCCCAAGTGCTATCCTGCAAAGAGCAAGAGTTATCTGCTCGGCCTCGGCAACATTCTGTTCCCGTTTTACAACCCGGCGTTCGCCATTGGCATCGGTTTGATCTATTGGCTGATCACCTGGGAGTTCCAGACGCTCGTCACACGCCACGAGATCTCGGCGGGAAAAATCGATGCTCTCGGTATCAGCACGTCGCTTGGCGACGTGCTGCCCTTCATGCCGCTCTATCTCTTGCAGGCAATGATTGCCTCGATCAGCCTGGTGGTGATGATCGCGGGTCTCTACGCGGTCCTGGTCTGGTATGTGGACGCGGTCGACTACCCGGGGCCGCGACGCTATCTCACCAAGTTCTTCGTCGGCTCGACGCACTTCCTGGCGCATCTGACCGCAATGTTTACGCTCTCGTTGTTGGTCGTCATGCTCGACACTTGGATTACGCCGCCGATCGAGAGGCTCGTCAATGCCATCTACGAGTCGCGCAAAGAGCAGGCACCGATCGTCAAGGACGTCATCGAGGAATCGCTCAAACCGTTGCAGCGGCGCACCGAGGAGCAGGAACGCATGGCCGCCCAGTTGGGCGACAAGAAACCCAAACCCATTCGCGAGATCGTGGGTTTCATGTCCTATCCAACGCTGATGGTTGGCCTCGGCGCGCTGGTCGGCGGCTCGCTATGGGGCTTCTATTGGGTGCTGACCGGATTGAACCGCATGCATGCAGGAGAATCGTTCGCGGCCCTGCGCATCAAGAACTACAAGAACTTCCTGCGGCTCAAGCTCGAGCCCGACAAACTCACCATTTACCCGCTGGCGATCGACAAGGTCCCGGGACCCGACCACTGGATGAATGCACCGCGGGGCAAAGCCAATCCGCTGCCCAACAATCCCAAGTTGATCGCCATCAAGCCTATCGACGTGCGCCTGATCGAGAACCCGATCGTGATCGCAACCAACGACGAGATGGAGCCATGATGGGAGGGTAAGGCACGCGACGGCGATCAGCGTGCGCCGTCCGCCTCCACGTCCTGGTCGCGCACCAAGGGTTCGTTCCACGGTCCGCGCACCGACACACCCTCCCCGCCCACCATGTCCGAGATCTTGAGCGGCCGATCGGCGGGCACGTTCGCTTTCAGGAGCACATTGAGATCGAGTGTGCGTTCGGAGAGGTCCACCCGTCCCGATGCGGCAAGCCCCAAGATACCGGATCGGGCCTGCACCTGCTCGGCCATAAGGACGCCATTGCGGATGAGGGCACGGGCTTCGACCAGCTCCAAATTGGTCTGCCCCTTGACGAGGGGGCCCCAGCCGGGCGGGCCGTTGGACTTGGCGGCGGTGCGCAGGGCCTTCACATCCATTGCCAGTCGACCACCCTCCGGCATGGTGAGGGTTGCCTTGCCGGAGAGGCGACGCACCAGCTCTGCCGGCGTTTGTCCCCCACCTTCGATCTCGAGGGCCAGCGTCGCGCGACCGGTCAGGAGCGCAGAGCCGAACAGGAAGGAGGCGGCCGAGCCCGCGTCGACGTTCTCGGCCCTGCCGCGCAGCGCGTAACGTGGCACGATATCGTCGGCGTTGGCGGTGACTTGTGCGCTCAGTTTGCCACCAAAGAGGTCAAGCTCGGCGATGTCGGCCAGCAACTTGCCCGACCGGACGGCAATCGTCGCAGCTCCGCGGCCGAGCCCGAAGCCTTTGAGAATGACCTTGGGTGCGGAGATGCGCAGATCGGCATCGACGTGTCGGATCAGGGGCAGGGACAAATCGAAGGGCGACCACGTGGCGGTAAGGCGATCGAACAGGAAGGACTGCGCGCGCGCAGCCTCAGCGTAAGGCGACAAGTCGAGCGCCTGGAAGGCAAGCGTCGCATCAATCAGCGGGCGCTCGCCGGTCAGGTTGAGCACCAAGGCACCCGTCGCTTCATTGCCGTCGATCGTGAGCTTGGCGTCCTCGACCGCAACGGAGCGCGCGGCCCAATTGATCTGGCCTTTGAGGGTGAGGGCGTTGAGGCCGTCGGCGACCGGCACCGGGACGCCGAGCCAGCGCGCGGTCCGACGCAAGCTCGGACTGGTCAGCTCGATTTGCCCGCCGAGCTGCAGGTCGTGCCCCACATCGATACGGCCGTCCACCGTGGCTTCCAGCAGGTCCCCCTTTAGGGTTAGCTTCATGGGCCAGCGCGCCGAGAGCGCTTTCTCGGTGGGCTGGGTTAGCGTGCCATCGAAGCCAAGCCGCTGCCCACGGAAGGCGAAGCTGCCGTGGCCCGTAATTTCCCCCTTCCGACGTCCGCTCAGTTCGGCTTCTATTTCACCGATGGTTTCCGAGGTCCCATCGCCGGCCGTCACCAGGAGCGTACCCTGACGCACCGTGAGCGTATCGAACCCCATGGCCTGCAGCTGCTCCACGAGCGCGGGCGCGACGGTGCTTGCAAGGGTCCTCTCCAGCGTGCTCTCAAGGTCGCTCTCGTGCAGGTGCAGTCCCGAGGCGTTGAGGTTGAACACCGGCGCATCGAGAACGAAGCGGGAAATGGGTGTGCCGGCCGCCGCATTGCCTTCGGCATAAAGCGTGCCACGGCTGAGGGTCAAATCCGGTGCCGTGCTCAGCCGTATCGGTGTCGTCACGACGTGCAGGTCGCGCGGCGAGGCCATCACGGCGTAGCCCGCAAAGGGCTCGTCGATGGTTCGGGACGTGAAGAGCGACGGCGCCAAGGTGGCCAGCAGCAGGAAGGCAAGCGTCGCAAGAACGAAGGTGGCAAAGCGCGAGATGACGTGTTTGCGTCGCATGCCTTTGACTTCAGCCTGATCTTGCCGGCCATGCCGCCGCCGCGTCCCGATGCCCGTGGGGATGCGGCCGAACTTTTGCTGCGATCCGGGCCGCGGTGGGGGCCACGGTGGGGGCCGCGCTTGGGTCTTGTGAACGAAGCCCGTTCTTACAAACCCGTGTCGTCCAGTGCAAGTCGCAGGGCAATGCCTTATTTCCTTGCCCAATTCTCATGCCCGCAACTGAGGAGACGACGCCCCCTGGCGCATTGATAGCGCGATATGACAAAAAGAACCAGCTAAACCCGTTGCAGGACTTGGCCATGACCGATCCGCTGTGGAGACCCGAAAAAACACGCGCAGCGCAAACGACACTTGCCGCGTTCTCAGTGTGGATGGCATCGCAAGCCTCCAAGTCCTTCGCCAACTACGAGGAGCTGCATCGCTTCTCGGTCGAGCATCCCGCCGAATTTTGGTCGGCCCTGTGGGACTACACCGCTGTCCTAGGCGACAAAGGCAAGCCCCCCTATCTCGTCGACGGCGACAAATTGCCCGGTGCGCAATTTTTCCCGGGGGCTCAGCTCAATTTCGCGGAGAACCTCCTCAGGTGGAGGGAGCGCGCTGGCGACGCACTCGTCTTTTGGGGCGAGGACAAGGTCAAACGCCGCATGAGCTGGCGCGCGCTCGGTGAGGAAGTTGCGCGCGCCGCCCAGGCGCTGCGCGAGGCGGGCGTCGGCGTCGGCGATCGCGTCGGTGCCATTCTGCCCAACATGCCGGAATGCATCGTCAGCGTGCTGGCCACTGCGTCGATCGGCGCGGTGTGGTCGTCGTGCTCGCCCGACTTTGGCACTCAGGGTGTGCTCGACCGCTTCGGGCAGATCGAGCCCAAGGTGCTGATCGCATGCGATGGCTACTATTACAACGGCAAGGCGATCGACATTGCCGACAAGCTGACGGCCATCGCGGCCAAGTTGTCGTCGCTGCGCGCGATCGTGGTCGCACCCTACCTCGGCCGCGATCGTGCAGTGGTAGAGGCCCTTAACGCGAGCGGTGGCCGGCAGGCACAGACTTGGGCCGATGCTGTCCAGGCCCGTGACGCAGGGCCGCTCAGTTTCGAGAGGTTGCCGTTTGCGCATCCGCTCTACGTGCTGTTTTCGTCCGGAACGACCGGCATGCCCAAGTGCATCGTGCATTCGGCGGGCGGCGCCTTGATGAAGCACTTGTGCGAGCAAAGGCTGCATTGCGACCTCAAGGAGGGCGATCGGCTGTTCTATTTCACGACCCTTGGCTGGATGATGTGGAACTGGCTGGTCTCGGGGCTGGCGTCCGGTGCGACGCTGCTGCTCTACGACGGCTCCCCGTTCCACCCGTCAGGCAACATCTTGTGGGACTACGCGCAAGCCGAGACGTGTACGCACTTTGGCACCTCCGCCAAATACATCGACGCCCTTGGCAAGGCGCAACTGCAGCCGATCAACACCCACGATCTGACGAGCCTGCGTGCCGTGCTCTCGACCGGCTCGCCGCTGGCACCGGAAGGCTTTGAATACGTCTATCGCTCGATCAAGAGGGACGTGCACCTGGCCTCCATCTCCGGCGGCACCGACATCTGCGGCTGCTTTGTGTTGGGCGTCCCCACGCGGCCCGTATGGCCGGGAGAGATCCAGGGGCCGGCGTTGGGTCTCGCGGTCGACGTCGTTGACGAGCGCGGCGCGCCGGTGCCACGCGGCAAGGGCGAGCTCGTCTGCAGAGGCCCGTTCCCCTCGATGCCCGTGGGGTTTTGGAATGATCCGGACCAGCAGAAGTATCGCGCCGCCTACTTCATGCGCTTCCCCAACGTCTGGCATCACGGCGACTTCGCCGAGTGGACCGAGCATGGCGGCATGATCATCCACGGGCGGTCTGATGCCACGCTGAACCCAGGCGGGGTGCGCATCGGCACGGCCGAGATCTACCGCCAGGTCGAGCAGCTCGTGGAGGTGCAGGAAGCGATCGTCATTGGCCAGGACTGGGACCATGACGTGCGCGTGATCCTGTTTGTGGTGCTGAAACCCGGCCAGGCGCTGGACGAGGCGTTGCGCGAGCGCATCAGGAAGCAGATCCGAACCGGGGCAAGCCCGCGCCACGTTCCGGCCAAGATCGTGCAGGTGGCCGACATCCCGCGCACCAAGTCCGGCAAGATCACCGAGCTTGCCGTGCGCGACATGGTCCACGGCCGTGAGGTGAAGAACAAAGAGGCGTTGGCGAACCCCGAAGCGCTCGACCTTTATCTCAACATTGCCGAGCTGGCGCGCTAGAGCATTGCAAGCCGGAGAAATTGTGCATGGCCCGAATTCCCTATCCCGACCTCGATAAGGCGAGCGGCGAGGTGCGCGAGATGCTTGCCCGGCTGCCGCGACCGGCCAACGTGTTCAAGATGATGGCGCACGCTGAGACGTGCGTGAAGCCCGTGATGAAGCTGGGCGGCACCCTGCTTGGCAAGCTGCAGCTCGATCCCAAGGTCAGGGAGCTATGCTTGTTGCGGGCCGTGAAGCTCGAAGGCGGAGAGTACGAATGGGACCAGCACGTGCCGATTGCGCGCGACTTCGGCTGCAGCGAGGCGCAGATCGCGGCCCTCGAGGATGACGATGACACCGCCTCGTGTTTCGATGCGCGAGAACAGGCGGCCTTGCAGTTCACGCGTGAGGTTGTGCTGGATGTGCGCGCGTCGGAAGAGACTTTGGCGCAAGCGCGCCGGCACCTGAGCAATCGCGAGATCGTCGAATTGATCCTGATGGCCGGCTTCTACATCACGCTTGCCAGATTGACGGAAACGCTGGGCGTGGAGACGGAGCCGCCGATGGCGAGCGCACTTGTGCGCGACATCGAAAGACGGGTGGCGGCGAAGAAAAAGGGCATGCCGAGCTGAGCGCATGCAGGTGCGTGGCCTGCGCCGCCCCGCAACGGCGCAGTCACCGCGCAAGCTCAATACCTGTTGGCAATCGGTAGCTCTTCGGCGGGGAACAGCGTGATCACCCGGCAACCCTTGTCGGTCACCACCACTTCCTCCTCGATGCGGGCGGCCGAGTAGCCGTCCTTGGCGGGGCAATAGGTCTCGAGCGCAAACACCATGCCCTCCTTGATCTCGGTGGGATGGTCGAGGGAGACCACGCGCGAGATGATCGGGCGCTCGTGGATGGCACAGCCGATGCCATGGCCGAACTGCAGACCGAAGGCGGCCATCTCGTCCGGGAAGCCGAACTCCGGCGCCCCGGGCCAAACGCTCGCCACCTTGTCCGTGGTCACCCCCGGCTTGATGAGTGCAATGGCGCTATCCAACCACTCGCGTGCTCGCTTGTAGGCGTCGTGCTGCACGGGGGTCGCGCGGCCGACGTTGAAGGTGCGATAGTAGCAAGTGCGGTAGCCCATGAAGGACTGCAGGATGTCGAAGAAGGCCTGGTCGCCGGGGCGCAGCATGCGGTCCGTGAAATTGTGCGGGTGCGGATTGCAGCGCTCGCCGGATATGGCATTGACGGCCTCCACGTCATCGGAGCCGTGGCGGTAGAGGAACTCGTTGACCTTGGCGACGATGTCGTTCTCGCGCACGCCGGGTTTGAGCTCTTCGTGCACCAGGTGATAGGCACCGTCCACCATGGCGGCGGCACGGTTGAGGAGGGCGATCTCGTCGATCGACTTGATCTCGCGCGCCTCCAGCATGGCTTGTTGGCCATCCACCACCTTGAGGCCGACCTTCTCGAGCTCATGCAGCATCGGCGGCTCGATGATATCGACGCCGAGCGGCATCTTGGCGACCCCCGCATCGCCGATCAGGCCGGCGATTTCGCGGGCGTGCCGCTGCATGAGGCCGAAGGCGGGATTGACCGTGCCCCTCAGTCCCAGGAGACCAGCCCTGCAATTCTCGGGCCTGAGCCACGGGGCGTAGAGGCGATGATGCACGGCGGCCGAGCCGAAGTCCCAAAGGATGGGATCGGGACTTGCACGCGTCAGCAGTGCCCAGCGGCAAATCTTGTCGCGCTCCCACTCGCCGATCTTGGTCGAGGTGAGGTAGCGGATGTTGTTGACGTCCATCACCAGGAGGGCACCGAGGTCGGATTTCTCCAGTGCCGCCCGCGCGCGCGCCAGCCGATACCGGTGCAGGCGGCGGTAGTCCACCCGCTCCTCGAAATCGACGCCCATGGTGCCGAGTGCCGGCAGCGCCCGGGCCCAGTTGTAGCGCGGGTCGATATCCTCGGCACGGATGATCGCGGGCTCAGCGACAGGCTTGGCCATCTCTGCCTCCTTGGATGCACGGGGTGCGCGCGGGCGCTCGGCAGTTTCCCGCCGCGGCGCGCTGCTTGCAAGGCGCTCCGCAGCCGCCTCCCCCAGCCCCCGCGCTCCCTTCATGATGCCTCGATGCCTCGCCTTTCTCCCTTGCTTCGGGTGCGGCGCGGACGCGCGCTCGAAGGCTCCATCGCCGAAAGGGCGCAAATCCCTCGCAAATCCCCCTGGGGGGGCAGGCGCCCGAGAACAAGACTGGTGCTGTCGTCAAGAGAAAATCGCGCGAGCGCAGCGCTCCCGAAAGGGCTATACTGCGGGTCATGCTGGGGTCCGGCTCCAAGGTTCGCGTGCGCAGCGGCAAGCCTGCCGATGCGGTGGCGCTCGCCCGGATCTTCAAGGAGGCCTGGTTGCTGGCCTACCGTGGCATCATCCCGCACCTGCACCTCGAAAGCATGGTGCGCCAGCGCTCGCCGGAGTGGTGGCGCGATGCCCTGAAATCGGGTGACAGCGCGCTGGTGCTGGAGATGGCCGGCACGGTGGCGGGCTATGCCACCATCGGCAACTCGCGTCAGCGCGGCCCCTTCCAAGGTGAGATTTACGAGCTCTACCTTGACCCCCTCTATCAAGGCTTGGGTTTGGGCGAGCACCTGTTTGAGGGTTGCCGGCACGCGCTCGACATGCGCAAGCTCAGCGGCTTGATCGTGTGGGCGCTGCTCGACAACAGGGCGGCGTGCGATTTTTATTGGCGTCGCGGCGGGCGGCCGGTCGCCAGCGCCTTTACTAAGATCGGCGGCGAGCGGCTCGAGAAGGTTGCCTTCGCCTGGCGATGAGCGCCGCGCATCTCTCGCAAGGGCATCTCTCGGAAGGGCATCGCTCACAAGGGTATCCGGGGCTTGGCCGAAAGGCATGCCCGTCCCGCGCGAGGGGAGCGGGGCAGGGGCCGGCCCAGTGCGCGTGCGATGCCGGCCAGGCCCCGGTCATTGCCCCGATCATTGTCCCGATCATTGTCCCGATCATTGTCCCGGCGCCACGCCCCGGCGACATGTCCCGGCGCCATGTCCCGACGGATAGCCGCGCGCCCTACATCGGGCTCTTGCCGCCAACGCCCTCGGCGTGGGGCTCCTTTCGGCAATCGAAGGCCTTGGCCTCAACGTCGGCGACATAGCGCGCCAATGCGATCGCGTCGGCGTTGGCGAGCGCGTCGATGTAGGCCACATGGCAAGTTTCGGCAGAACCCACCTTCAACACCACCAGCACGTCACCCTTGCGGCCACCGCGCGCGGTATGAAAGCGCACGATGGTGGCGTACGGGATCTGCCGGTCGCCGCGGCGATCGAAGCGCCATTCAATGGTGGCGCGGTCGCTGCCCTTCTCGAACATGGTGTTGAAGGCGCCTAGGGTCTGCGTGGCGGCCCGGCGCGTCTGCGCGTTGGTTCCCACGCTCAGGAATTGGCGCAGTTCGCCCTCGGCGACGTACACCGGTAGCCCGCCGAGCCCCTCGCACAGCCACGCCTCGCCGTGCGGTTGCTGATTGATCGGCTTGCACGCCTTGAGCTCGACCGTTGTGTAAAGGCTTTTGACGGGATTGGCGGAGACCGCAGCGGCGCCAATAATAAGTGACGCCAGGCAGAGGCTTCCTCCTGCAGCCTTAACAACCGAGCGCACCGCCTCCTCCTTGAGACGAGGGTCCGTCGGCCGCGCACCCGGCCCATCGCAGCTCCCATTGAGGTAACATAACACGGGCTGCGTTAAAGTAATGGCGAGTGAGCGCGGTGCCCGGCCGGCCTTTCGCGCCATGCCAGCGGTTGCTATACCAACACGCCGGGCTGAGGGTTTATGCCATGAGCAAGATGAAGATTGCTGTCACCGGGGCGGCTGGGCGCATGGGACGCGAATTGGTGCGCACGATCCACGAGCGGGAGGACTGCGCGATCGCCGGCGCCATCGAACAGGAGGGCTCCATCGCGCTGGGCCAGGACATCGGCCTGTTGGCGGGGCTCGGTAAGCTGGGCGTGACGATCACGGACGATCCGCTTGAGGTCTTCGCCAAGGTGGATGCTGTGCTCGACTTCACCGTTCCCAGGGCTACCGTGGAATTCGCGGGCCTTGCCGCCAACGCGCGCATCATCCACGTCTATGGCACCACCGGCCTCAAAGAGGAAGATGAGGCCAAGGTGGCGGCGGCAGCCCGGCACGCGACCATCATCACCGCCGGCAATATGAGCCTCGGCGTCAATCTTCTGACTGCCTTGACGCGCAAGGTTGCCGAGGCGCTCGACCCCGATTGGGACATTGAAGTCCTTGAGATGCATCATCGCCACAAGGTCGACGCGCCTTCGGGGACGGCCCTGATGCTCGGCCGCGCGGCGGCCGAAGGCCGCGGCGTCAAACTGGAGAGCGTCGGCGTGCGCGGGCGCGATGGTCACACGGGCGCGCGCCGGCGCGGCGATGTCGGATTTGCCGTTCTGCGCGGCGGCAGCAACGTCGGCGAGCACTCGGTGATCTTTGCCGCCGAGGGTGAGACCGTTGAACTTACCCACCGTGCCACCGACCGTGGCATCTTCGCCCGAGGTGCCGTCAAGGCCGCACTCTGGGGCCGCGGCAAGGGTCCCGGACTCTATTCCATGATGGACGTGTTGGGGCTGGCGGCGCCAAAGTGACGCAAAAAAATGACGCAAACAATGACGGGGCGTGACGGACGCGCGCCCATCCAACGGCTGGGGCTCGCCCATGGCGGGCGCGCGCGTCTGCTGCGCGGCATGTGCGGGATCACGTCGGACTAAATTTGGCGTGGTCCAAAGGGGACCTGCCGCGCGCGTCGAAGGGTGCAGCACGCGAGCCGCCCTTGACGCTGGCCGACGCCAGCACGGTGTGGCCCATGCCGCCCAACCCCCAAGTTTTTCTAGGCCTTGACTGCGCCGCGGATCAGCGATTTGCCCAGCATCTCCGCTGGCTGCGGCAGGTCCATAAGCTCAAGCAGCGTCGGGGCGACATCGGCGAGCCTACCCTGGGCGAGCGAAACGTCGCCTCCGCCCAGCAGCACCACCGGCACCGGATTGGTGGTGTGCGCGGTGTGGGGTCCACCCGTGTGTGGATCGCGCATCAGCTCGCAGTTGCCATGGTCGGCTGTCACCAATAGCGCGCCGCCTGCGCTGCGGATGGCGTCGACGATGCGGCCAAGTTCCCTATCCACGGTCTCGACCGCTGTGATGGCAGCGTCGAGCTTGCCCGAGTGCCCGACCATGTCGGGATTGGCAAAGTTGAGGACGATGAGGTCGTATTGCCCCGAGCCGATGGCGGCGATGGCCCGCTCGGTCAGCTCGGGCGCCGACATTTCGGGCTGCAGGTCATAGGTGGCGACCTTCGGCGAGGGTACGAGGATGCGATCCTCGCCAGCGAATTGGCGTTCATCGCCGCCGTTCAGAAAATATGTGACGTGTGGATACTTCTCCGTCTCGGCCATGCGCAGCTGGGTGCGCCCGGCGTTGGCGACCACTGCGCCCAGCACATTCGCCAGGCTGAGCGGCGGGAAGATCGTGCTCAACAGCTTGTCCAGCTCCTCGCTGTATTGCGCCATGCCTGTGGCTGCAGCGAAGCGGACGACACGCGGCCGCTCGAATGCCGAGAACTTGGGATCAAGCAGCGCCGCTAGGATCTGGCGCACGCGATCGGCACGGAAATTGAAGCACAGCACACCGTCCCCGTCCTGCATGCCCCGATAGGCGCCGATTACAGAGGGCGCGATGAACTCGTCGCTGACCTTGTGCGCGTAGGCATCGGCAATCGCCGCCAACGCGTCGGGAAAGTGCGGGCCCTGCGCTGCAACCATCGCTCGATAGGCCTTGGCGATGCGGTCCCAGCGATTGTCACGATCCATGGCATAATAGCGGCCGCAGACTGTGCCGATCGTTGCCTGCGACGGCAGCGTCGCGCACAGGCGCGCAACGTATTCGGTGGCGGCCTCGGGCGGGGTGTCGCGGCCATCGGTGATGGCGTGGACCACGGTCGTGACCTTCGCTGCGGTCAAGACCTTGGCAAGCGCAGCCGCGTGATCTTGATGGGAATGCACGCCGCCGGGCGACACCAAGCCAATGAGATGGCAGGTACCACCGGACGCCTGCAGGCTCTCAATCAACTTGATGAGCGCCGGCGCCTTGGCGATCTCGCCGCTGGCAACGGCTTGGTTGATGCGCGGCAGGTCCTGCAGCACGACCCGACCGGCACCGATGTTGAGGTGGCCGACCTCGGAGTTGCCCATCTGTCCCGCGGGCAGGCCAACGTCTTTCCCGGAGGTATTGAGCAGCGCGTGCGGGCAGGTCTCCCACAGCCTGGTAAAAGTTGGCGTGCGAGCCAGACGCACGGCATTGTCGGCGGCCTCCTCTCGCCAACCCCAGCCGTCCAGGATTGCCAGCATGACCGGACGGCGCCTCGTCATGTGCTGCCTCCATCTCCACCTCAGGCCGATCAGAGACCGACGCCTACCGCCTAACGCCGACGTTGGGAAAGGCGTTCACCGCTCGGCTTCGGTTTTGCGCTTTTGCAGAGTTGGCGTCAAATGCGGGCGCAACTGCTGACCAAAGGGGGAGTAGCCCATGGCGCTGGACGAGGTGACCGAGCATTTGAGCGGCAGCAAGGACGCGTATAACAAATGGGTGGGCGTGTACATCGGTGTGCTGGCGGTTCTGTTGGCGATCTGCAACGTCGGTGGTGCCAACGCCACCAAGGATGCCCTGCAGAGCAACATCGGCGCCTCAGACGCGTGGGCGTTCTTTCAGGCCAAGAACATCCGTCGCAATTCCACGACGCTCGCCGCCAACGAGCTCGAGCTCATGCTCGCCGCCCAACCGACGATACCCGAGGAGGTGAAGCGCCGGTTTGAGGAGAAGATCAAGGAATACCGCACGGAGACGCAGCGGCTCACCACCGATCCCGCCAAGAAGGAGGGGCTCGACGAGCTGTTCACCAAGGCCAAGGGTTTGGAGGTCGATCGCGATGTTGCTCTCGCCAAAGATCCCTATTTCGACTGGAGCCAGGCCTTCCTGCAGATCGCCATCGTGCTGGCCTCGGTGCACCTCATCATTGGGAACGTGTGGCTGTTGCTGCTGAGCGGTGGCCTCGGCACGTTGGGCCTGGTTTTGATGGCCAATGGGTTCACCCTGGCCGTGCGCCTGCCGTTCATCGGTTAGCAACCGAGAGAGCGGGGGCGAGGCACCGGTTCAGCCATCCTTGTGCGGAGGCCGGAGACCGTCGGCGGCTGCGGTGCGTGCTAGCGCACGTTCCCGCAGAACCGCTGAATACGTTTGCACGCCTCCTCCAGCTCGGCCGTGGACGCGGCGTAGGAGAGGCGGAAGTAGGGGCTCATGGCGAAGGCGGCACCGTGCACGCAGGCCACACCCTCCTCCTCGAGCAGCGCCAGCGTGAAATCCTGGTCCGTCTTGATCTTGCTGCCCTTGGCTGATGTTTTGCCGATCACCCCGGCGCAGGACGGATAGACATAGAAGGCACCCTCGGGCTTGGGACACTTCACTCCCTTGGCCTGGTTCAGCATCGACACGACCAGATCGCGCCGCTCCTTGAAGATCTGAGCGTTGCGGGCAATGAAATCCTGAGGCCCGTTGAGCGCCTCCACCGCTGCCCACTGCGAGATTGAAGACGGGTTGGAGGTGGACTGCGATTGCAGCTTGCACATGGTCTTGATGAGCGGCTCCGGTCCGGCACCGTAGCCCATGCGCCAGCCCGTCATGCAGTAGGTCTTGGAGAGACCGTTCATGGTGAGGGTGCGCTCGTAGAGGCCAGGCTCCACCTGCGCCGGCGTGTAGAAGGCGAGATCGTCGTAGATCAGGTGCTCGTACATGTCGTCGGTGAGCACCCACACATGCCGGTTCTTGGGCGCCATCAACACCTCGGTCAGCGCCTTTAGCTGCGCCCGGGTGTAGGCCGCTCCCGAGGGATTGCACGGCGCGTTGAACACGAACCACTTGGTGTTGGCAGTGATTGCGGCATCGAGCGTCTGGGGCTGCAGCCGGTATCCGTCCTCAAACTTGCATTCGGCGAACACCGGCGTGCCGCCGCCCAATCGAACGATGTCGACATAGGACACCCAGCAGGGCGAGGGGATCACCACCTCATCGCCGGGATTGAGTGTGCAGCTGAGCGCGTTGAAGAGCACCTGCTTGCCCCCGGTGCCGATCGAGACTTGCGCGGGCTTGTAGTCGAGACCGTTTTCGCGTTTGAACTTGGCGACCACCGCGGCCTTGAGCTCGGGGATGCCGTCCACGTCGGTGTAGCGCGTTTTGCCGTCGGTTATTGCCTTGATCCCGGCGCTTTTGACGTTGTCGGGCGTGGGCAGATCCGGCTCGCCTGCCGACAGATCGATGATGTTGCGCCCCTGGGCCTTGAGCTCGCGCGCCTTGGTCGACATCGCAATCGTTTGCGACGGGGAGATGCGGTTCACGCTGTCGGCAAAGAAGCTCATGCCTTGCCTCGTCGGCTCGAGTTCCAGCCTCGCGGGCTCGCGAAGCGCGCGGGACCCTACGCTGCACCGCGAGCGAGTCAAGGTGAAAGTGGCCGATTTTGGCCGCATTGGGCCGCAGCAGGACGTTTGCTGCCCGAGCGGATCGGGGCTGCTTGTCGCGGAGCCGGCCCCGCGCCTTGACCGCCCTCGATCGCAATGGTCTATCGGGCCTCGCCTGTGCAACGATTCTCCGGCCGGGCGGCGCCGGCCTAGGAGGCCACCTTATGACCGTCGCCAACACGAACACGCACACAGATACCGTCCTCATCATCGATTTCGGCAGCCAGGTGACGCAGCTGATCGCCCGGCGTGTGCGCGAGCAGGGTGTCTACTCGGAGATCGTGCCGTTCAACCGCGCCGAGGACGCGCTGGAGCGTCTGCGCCCTAGGGCGGTGATCCTTTCCGGCGGACCCGCCAGCGTCACCGAGTTCGGGACCCCCCGGGCGCCCGATTGGGTCTTCACGGCCGGCCTGCCCGTGCTCGGTATCTGCTATGGCGAGCAGACGATGGTGGCGCAGTTGGGTGGTGGCGTGGAAGGTGGGCACCACCGCGAGTTCGGCCGCGCAGAGCTTGAGGTGACGGGCGATGTGCTGCTCTTCGAGGATGTGTGGCGCAAGGGCGAGCGCGATACGGTGTGGATGAGCCACGGCGACCGCGTAACGCGGCTGCCACCCGGCTTCAAGGTGGTGGGGATATCGAAAGGGGCGCCGTTTGCCGCCATCGCGGACGAAAAGCGCAAGCTCTATGCCGTGCAGTTCCACCCCGAGGTGGCGCACACGCCCAAAGGCAGCCAGATCATCGCCAACTTCGTGCGCCGCATCGCTGGCCTGCCGGGCGACTGGAGCATGGCCCACTTCAGGTCGAGCGAGGTCGCCAAGATCCGCGCCGAGGTCGGCAAAGGGCGCGTCATCTGCGGTCTCTCGGGCGGTGTCGACAGTGCGGTCGCGGCCGTACTCATCCATGAAGCCATCGGTCCGCAGCTCACCTGCATCTTTGTAGACCATGGACTGTTGCGACAAGACGAGGCCAAAGAGGTCGTGTCGCTCTTCCGCGGTCACTTCAACATCCCGCTCGTCAACGTCAACGCAAGCAAGCGCTTCCTTGCCGCGCTTGCCGGCAAGCGCGACCCCGA
>JAMXLN010000246.1 GCA_024281145.1 Hyphomicrobiaceae bacterium
CTAAATTGCCTCGCGCTCCGCGCTCAGCAATGTCATGCTGAAGACAAGGGGTACGACCTCTTCAGCGCATGGAGCTGCCGTGGAAAACGCCGATGTTGTGATAGTGGGTGGTGGCATCGTCGGCAGCGCCGTTGCCTATTTCTTGAGTGGTGACAGCGCACTTGCAGACCGACGCATCGTTCTCGTCGAGCGCGATCCGAGTTACGCGCAGGCAAGCACTGCGCGGTCGGCCGGCGGACTGCGACAGCAATTCTCGACGCCTGAGAATATCGCAATGTCGCAGTTTACGCTTTCGCTTATCCGGGCGCTGACGACCACGTTCAGCCCTGAAGCTGACGTCGGCTTCCGTGAGCAGGGCTATCTCATCCTCGCCGCCGAGGACAGCGTCAAGTTGCTGTCGGAAAATGTCGCACTTCAACGGCTCCACGGCGCTAACACAGTCCTGCTCGATGCCACCAAGCTTTCAGGCCGATTCCCGTGGCTCGCGACGGAAGACGTCGGCGCCGGCGCCTTCGGCGCTTCCGGGGAGGGCTGGTTCGATCCCCCAAGCTTGGCTTCGCTCTTGCGCAACGCGGCAAGAGCACGGGGGGTCTTGCTGTTGCACGATGAGGTGACGCGCATAGACGCGAGCACCCGCGTCGAGGCGGTGCAGCTCGCGAGCGGTCCCAGGCTGGCGTGCCAAGCGTTCGTCGATGCCGCAGGGCCGTGGGCCGGAGAGCTTGCGGCCTTGGCCGGTCTCGCCTTGCCAGTCGAGCCACGCAAACGCTTCGTGTACGTCATTGATTGCCGCGAAGCCCCCGAAGCTTTGCGCCATGGCCCGCTGACCGTCGACCCTTCCGGCGTCTGGTTCCGGCCCGAGGGGAGGCTTTTCCTGTGCGGCAAGTCCCCGGAAGAAGAAGAAGAGCCGCCCGCAGTCGACCTCGATCAAATCGACTATGATTTTTTCGACAGCAACGTGTGGCCCCGGCTGGCAGCGCGCGTACCAGTGTTCGAGAGCGTCAAAGTTGTGAACGCTTGGACCGGTTTTTACGACTACAACACGCTCGACCAGAACGCCGTAATCGGCCCGCACCCCGATCTCGCCAACTTCTACTTCGCCTGTGGCTTTTCCGGGCATGGTGCGCAGCAAGGTGCCGCGGCCGGACGGGCGATAGCCGAATTGATCACATATGATGCCTTCTGCACGATCGATCTCAGCCGCTTTGGCTACGCGCGCATCGCCGAGGGGCGCCCGCTGCCGGAGCAAAATGTGATATAGACCGCCATGGCCAAGGTGTTGGCGATCTCCTCGCACACGGTGCGTGGGCACGTGGGTCTCAACGCCACGGTGCCGGCGCTGCAACACCTGGACCACGAGGTGTGGCCTTTGCCAACAGTGCTGCTGGCAAGCCGACCGGGTCTCGGCCGGCTGGCGAAGCACGAGCCGTCGTCAGAGAGCTTGATGGCGATGCTCGATGCGCTCGAGGCCGACGGCTGCTGGACATCCCTCGGTGCCGTCCTTGCGGGCTACTTTCCGTCGGCCACAGCCGTTTTTGCCGTCGTACGAGCGATCGCCCGCATCAAAGCCACGAGGCCAGGCCTTCCGGTGCTGATCGATCCCGTGGTCGGTGACGCTGGCCGCCTCTACGTGTCCCAACCCACGGCCGAAGCCATCCGCGACGTGCTCCTGCCGATGGCCACCATCGCCACGCCCAATCTGTTTGAGCTATCCTGGCTGACGGGCAGTGATCTGCGAGACCCGGCGCAGGTGCTGGCCCGCGCGCGAGAACTCGGGCCACCCACGGTCGTCGTGACCTCGGCCCGCCAGACGAGCCGCGTCGTTGCCACATTGCTCATCGGGACGGACAGGCCGATTGAGCGCGAGATGCGCAAGCGCGAAGACGTTCCAAATGGCGCTGGCGATCTCTTTGCAGGACTATTCCTTGGGCATTGGCTCAACGGGTCATCGAGCGAGGCGGTGCTCGATGCAAGCCTTGCCGATCTCGATCGCGTATTGGCGGCAAGCGCCGGCCGCGATGTGCTGCAGCTGGCGGCGCTCCATCGAGATGAGGGTGCGTAGAGTTCATGGGCCGCGCGCGTCCGGCAGGAAAGCAAGGACGGCCGTGCTAAACATCGACGCCTGCGGGTTCATTGCCGGTTCCATGCGCGGTCATCGGGCAGACCCAAGAGCGGCCGGCGGCAACACGACCTGGGCAACCCGATGAAGAGCGGCGATGGCTCATTGTCGGCCATCACGATCGCGCAGGTTTCAAGGACACGAGGCGAACTCACCGTTCCGGGCGGTTGTAGTCAGGACCAGCTCAAGGCAACGGGCGGCGCCGGCTTGACTATCCTGCTTTGTCGGGAATGAATGCGTCGCTCGGCGGCTGGCGCCTATACCGGTGCAGCCGACGACGGTCAGCGCGTAGCCGAACGAATCCTGTCGCCTACGGCGGCGATTAAACAACCCTTTCAGTTCTTGAAGGCTGGTGGCGGGACGAAGCCACCAAACTCCCTCTCAATGAGCTCGGCGAAGCGCAGCGGCGTGCGGTCCTCCAGGTAGGGGCCGATGATCTGCACACCAATCGGCAGCCCGGCGTCAGAGAGGCCGATCGGCATCGCGCTAGCCGGTAGGCCGATGACGGTCGCCACGCCCGGCCAGAAGATCTGGTCGAGATAGGCGTGGAGTTTGCCGTCAATTTCGATCTGGCGCTCTCTTTGGTCGGGATTATGGTCGTGGGGAAATGCTGGCGTGGGCATTGGCGGACAGAGGACCACGTCGAATTCCCGAAACAGTGCGCGCCACTGCTGACGCATGCGTATGCGCACGTTGTCAGCGGCAATCCAGTCGCGGTGACTCAACACGGCACCACGCGTCCGCCACGCGGCAGGGGAATTGTCGTCAGCCGGGAGTGCCTTGGCGGCATCGTACAGGCGACCATAAAGCTCAGTCGGCCAGAATGCCGCCACTCTCGACCACAAGAGCGTCACGTAGACCCTCCCGGACTCTTTGAGATCCGGAAGCAGAGGGCTAGCTTTCGCCACCTTGGCCCCCGCCTTTTCGAGGCGTTCTGCCAGCCGCCAGAGCGCGTCCCTTACCGAGCGCGCCGTGGGTACCAGGGGATGCGTGTCGATGACGAGCACACGGAAGCCCTCGAGGCTCTCATGCCGTGCGGGAGGTAACGCAAGCCGGTAGGCGACCGCATTGACCTCCTCGTCCGGCCCGGCGATGACGTCGAGGCCCAGCAACAGATCGCCGGCACTGCGCGCCATGGGGCCGATCACGGCGAGATCATTGTCGAACGGCAACGCCGGCACATTAGGGGGAGTCTGGCCTCGCGAAGGCGCCAGGCCGAGGCTTGGCTTGTGCGCGAAAACCCCACAATAGTGCGCTGGCACGCGCAACGACCCGCCGATGTCGGAGCCGACTTCGAGCGAGACATAGCCGGCCGCCAATGAGGCCGCCGAGCCTCCCGATGAGCCGCCGGGAGTGCGGCCCGTGTCCCAGGGATTGTTTGTGGTGCCGTAGATGTCATTGTAACTCTGCCAGTCGGCAAGGGAGAGCGGTACGTTGGTCTTGCCGAGAATGACGGCCCCAGCGGCCTTGAGCCGCCTGATGGGGAGGGCATCTTCTTTGGGCCGGAAATCCTTGCCTGCCGGGAAACCCCACGTGGTTGGCAGTCCGGCCACGTTGTAGGATTCTTTGACTGTTATCGGCACGCCCAATAGCGGCCTCCGCTCCCCTCGCGCCAAGGCAGCATCGGCCGCTTTGGCCGCGTCGCGGGCGCGCTCGAAATCGCGCACCACCACCGCATTAATCGCTTTGTCACGTGCCTCGATGCGCACAACCGATCGCTCGAATAGCTCGACTGCGGACACCTTCCGCGCTGCGAGCAGTGCGATCAGCTCGGTGCTGGTGCGGTAATCGAGCTCGCTGGATGCCATGGCTCCGTTTCCCTTGTGTGCGTCCGCCGCCTGCGAGTTGATCGTTGATGCCGCAGGGCGCCCAATTGCCGCTACCGCGACCGCCCCTGACACACACTTCCCCCGCCCGCGGTCTCTGCCCATGGTGTCATCTGGTTGCTCCTCGCTCTGGCGTGATGACAGTTCCGGGCCCCGCCGAGGTTACTTGCGGCATATGGCCGGCCCGACAATGCCGTCCAGACCGTCTAATTTCCCGGCAGCACCAGGACCTTGGGTTCGCTTGGCAGCGTCGCTTGCGACACCACGATCATCGGCTCCCTAGCGGTTTCCACCAGGAAGTCGTCACGGATGCGGGCCAAGAAGCGATCGAGGGTGTAGGGATTGAAGTAGTGCATGGGTAGCACCAGCCGAGCGCGCAAGGCCTTCAGCACCTCGACCATCCCGGCCGTGTCCATCGTATAGCTACCATCGACCGGCACCATCACCACATCGAGCTGCCCGATCTGTGCGATCTGTTGATCCGTTAGCGTGTGGTGGAGGTGGCCGAGGTGGCCGATGCACAGTCCTGCAACCTCGAAAATGAAGATGGAATTGCCATAAGGAATGGACCCGCCGCCCCAATCCCGGATGTTGGTAGGGACGTTGCGCACGCGCACGTCACCGACAGTCAGGTCGTGCTTGGCGGGCCCGCCCTCGGGGTTCCAGCCGCGCAGCACGTGCTTGATAGCCGGATCGGGAAAATTGGAGTAGTGGCTGATGTGCGCGCGGTTCATGGTGGCGATGTCGGGCACCACGGCCGGGCGCATATAGTCGTTGTAGTCGGTGGCAATCTTCACGCCGCCAGGGCTCTCGATGAGCCATGTCGAGTGCCCCACGAAGGTGAGCCGCACCTCCGTGGCTTTGAGTTCAGCGGGCCGGTAGTTGGTGGGCACAATCCGCCCCGCCGTTTCGGCGACCGCGAGGCACCGGTCGGCCTGTTGCGCCCGTGCCGCGAGCGGGGCATGCACTAGCGCCAGCAGCATGGTCATCAGCAGGCGAGCAAACATCTCAACCCTCCGGCAGAGACCCGCATCGGCCGGATGATAGGGGGCGAAGCCCGCAAACGCCACCTCGCCCGGACCCGTCACGGCAACTAAAGGCGGACGGGCAGCCGAGCCGGCATCGGCCTCATTCTTACTCTGATGGCGTTTCCGACCCGGAGGAAGACGGCGATCAAATGCGACCCCGGCAAACCGCATTTGCTCCTGTTGCGCCTGCGGGAAGCCCAAGCGTGGAAAAAGAGCTGGGCCTTGCCTTGGGCCATGCACCGCATGACATAATTTTGCGCTAACACCTTGTGTTCGTTGCCATTGCGGCAACCCGAGGCATGCCGGACCCCATTCTCTGCTAAGGTCGCCACCGCCATGAGGGACCGTTCAACGAGGCCGCACATGCGGGATAGAGCTCCGCACCACCGCCACCCCAGACGGTGGCCGATTGCCCTGGGGTACGCCGGCTTGGGGCTGGGCTGTCTCCTGCTCGGCGCCGTCGCATTCCTGATTGTGGCGGCGCCCGTCGAGCTGTTGCGCGAGCGGCTGATTGGAGAGGTCAAGGCCCGTACGGGGCGCGACCTTGTGGTGTCCGGGTCCACGTCGCTCCTGCTGTTGCCACGGCCTGCGATTTCGGTGGCGAACGTGGCGCTTTCAGCGCCTCCCGGCATGGAGGGCGGACCGATGCTCTTCGTGCAAGCGCTGGAAGCCGAGCTGAGCCTCGCCTCGCTATTGACGGGCCAGGCAGACATCCGGCGTCTCGTTCTCTTCCGGCCCAAGATCGAGCTTAAGGTCGACATCCAAGGCCGCCGCAGCTGGGATTTCGCTCAGAGCGCGCCTGCCTTGAGGACATTGGCTGCGAGCGGAGATGCGCGCCTCATCCGCGTCGCGGCTCCAGGTGTGCTCGAGACGGTCCCGCAGTCCGCCGGCGGCAACTTGGCAAGCATGCTAGAGAAGCTGGCCCCTCTGAGCCTCGGTCTGCGCGAGGGCAGCCTGCATTACGCCGACGACCGGTCCGGGACGACCCAAGATCTCACCGCGCTTGATATCGATGTCGTTCTCGGTGAGGGCGCCGGTGCCTTGCAGGCCAACGGCAGCTTCATGTGGCGCGGCGAGACGATGACCATCGCTGGTGATGTCGCATCGTTGCGCACGCTTTTGGAGGAGCGCGCCACGCGCATGTCGCTCAAGCTCGCTGGACGGCCCATTGAGGCGCGTTATGACGGCAAGATCGAAGTCGGGTCGGGACTGGCACTCCAGGGCAACCTTGACCTGACGTCGCCCTCCCTACAAGCGCTCGGCGCCTGGGTTGACAACAAACCTATGGCGGCGGCGCGGAATGCCGGAACGCTGACACTGTCCAGCGCAATCACAGGCGAGAGCGACCGCGTGGCGCTGGCCGATCTGACGGGAACATTGGGTGCCTCCTCGCTCAGAGGCGATTTGACAATCGAGGCGAGGCCGGCGCGACCCTACGTGACGGGAAGTCTAAAGCTGTCAGAGCTTGATCTCGGCAGCATCCTTGTTCGCCAAGGGTCCAACGCCGATCCGGGACCGGCATTCTCGGATCGCCCAGCGCAGCCGGGGGCCGCAGAAAAAGGCTCGCAGGTGCGGGGGTTCACGAAGCGCGCCGGCGGCGGCGCCGATTGGAGCGACGACGTAATCGACCCCACGCCGCTTACCCTCGCCGACGCCGATCTAACCCTTGCCGCCGACCGGCTCGTCTTCAAAGACGCGAAGACTGGCCCAGTACGCCTCTCGCTCGCCCTCGCCGACAGCGTCGCACGGCTGACGCTGCAAGAGATGTTGCTCTACGAGGGGCGTGGGCGCGGCGTGGCAACCCTCGACGGTCGCGGCCAGGTACCGGCGATCAACGTCAAGATGCTCTTGGAGGGCATCTCCGCGCAGCCGCTGCTCAAGGACCTGCTGGGCTTCGAGTGGCTCGAGGGACGCAGTACGCTCACCGTTGCTCTCGCGGGACAGGGTGCGTCAGAACGGCAGATCATCAGCACCTTGGGCGGCAAGATCGACCTGGCAACCACGGACGGCACCATTGATGCCATCGATGTGGGGAAAATTCTGCGCAACGTCGGAGAGGGACGCTTCACTGGCCTGCGCGTTGCGCAAGGAGAGAAGACGCCTTTCAGTGAGCTCGCCGGCAGCTTCACCATCACCAACGGCATCGCCGACAACCAGGATCTGCGCCTGGTGAGCACCAACCTGCGCGTCAGCGGTGCAGGTAGCTTCAATCTCCCTGCACGCACCCTCGACTACACCGTGCGTCCGAAGGTCGCCTCGCTCAACGCCAGCACCGATCGGGCGGTGATCAACCTCTCGAACGTCGAGGTTCCGGTGCACATCGGTGGGCCATGGGACAAGCCCAACTTTAGCCTCGCGGGACAAGAGCAGATCCTCGACGCGGTCAAGCAGATCGGCAAGAACATCAAGTCGCAGGAGGTGCAGGACGCCATCAAGGGTCTGCTTGGCGAAGATGGCCAGCAAAAGGTAAAGCCGCGCGACGTCCTCGAGAAGTTGCTCAAGAAGCAGTGACGTTGCGGCACGCGTTTTTGCCGACGACTCAGCTCAGGCGCGAAAATTTTGCGCGCAGGCCCCATTTCCTCTTGCACGATGGTAGAATAGGCCTCATATCACGCGTCTCCGTTTGCCCTGCGGTTCACTCGAGCCGTGGGGCAGCGGGTTATCTGTCTGCTGGTTGGGGAGGGGTCCTATGGCCTACACCGATTCCCTCTTCCAATTGGGGATGGACTTGACCCGTTCAAGCACCGCCCAAAAGGAAGATCATGGTCAATCCGCGCACCTAGCGCACGAGGACAGGAAAGACTACTTCATCGAACGCGATGGGCATCGCTTCGCCGGCACCCATCTTATCATTGACCTGTTCGGCGCCAGGCGGCTTGACGATCTCAAGCACATCAAAGAGACGCTGAAGCGCTGCGTGGCCGTGGCGGGAGCAACGCTGTTGCATATCCACCTCCACCACTTTACCCCCAATGGCGGCGTTTCGGGCGTGGCAGTGCTGGCGGAGAGCCACATCAGCATCCACAGCTGGCCGGAGGCCGGCTATGCTGCGCTCGACGTCTTCATGTGCGGGCACGCGAATCC
>JAMXLN010000247.1 GCA_024281145.1 Hyphomicrobiaceae bacterium
TAAGAAGTCTGCCGCCGATGCCGGCAAGAAAGCGTTCGTGATGAACCGCGTGGGTGACGCGGGATTCATTCTAGGCATGCTGCTGATGCTGTGGGTGCTCGGCAGCGTGCGATTCACCGATGTCAACACGCTGCTGCGAGGCGGTGGATTCCATGCCGAGGCGGCTGGCTTCGGCGTGCTCAGTGCCATGTCGCTGCTGATGTTCATTGGAGCTACGGGCAAATCGGCACAGGTGCCGCTGTATACGTGGCTGCCGGACGCGATGGAAGGCCCCACACCCGTGTCGGCCCTGATCCATGCCGCCACCATGGTGACGGCGGGCGTGTTCATGGTGGCGCGGCTATCGCCGCTGTTCGAGTTCGCGCCCGTGGCACTCGAGGCCGTGACGCTGATCGGTGCCATTACCGCGTTGTTTGCGGCCAGCGTGGGCCTCGTGCAGAACGACATCAAGCGCGTGGTTGCCTATTCGACCTGCTCGCAGTTGGGCTACATGTTCGTCGCCTGCGGCGTTGGCGCTTACGCTGCCGGGATCTTCCACCTCTTCACGCACGCCTTCTTCAAGGCGCTTTTATTCCTGGGATCGGGCTCGGTGATCCATGGCATCCACGGCGAGCAGGACATGCGTAAGATGGGCGGATTGGCGGGCAAGCTGCCCTTCACCTACGCCATGATGGTGATCGGCACGCTGGCGCTCACGGGCGTCGGCATCCCCCATCTCGGCGGCTTCGCCGGCTTCAACTCCAAGGACGCCATTATTGAGGCTTCCTTCGCCGCGCATACGCCGAACGACTACGCGTTTTGGCTGCTCGTCATCGCAGCTTTCATGACCGCATTTTATGCATGGCGGCTGATCTTCATGACATTCCATGGACCGACGCGGGCCGACCGGCACACCTATGACCACGCCCACGAGAGCCCCTTCGTGATGCTCATCGCCCTTGCGGCCTTGGGTCTGGGTTCGGTCGTCGCTGGCGTCGCCTTCCAGCAAGTCTTCATCGGCGAGGGTCATAAGGAGTTCTGGGGCCGAGCACTGTTCGAAGGCGAGCACAACCATATCCTGCACGCCATGCACGAGGTCCCAAATTCCGTCACCTGGGCCGCCACGCTGGCGATGCTTGCGGGCTTCGCCCTCGCGTTTTTCTACTACATCGTCGCGCCGTGGCTGCCGGCAGCGACGGCGCGAGCTTTCCGGCCGATCTACCTCTTCCTGCTCAACAAGTGGTACTTCGACGAGCTTTACGACTGGCTGTTCGTGCGCCCAGCGTTCTGGATCGGGCGTCTGCTGTGGAAGCGCGGCGACGGCACGATCATTGACGGACTGGGTCCGGACGGCGTTGCCAATCGCGTGCTGTGGACCACGGGCCGCGTCGTCCGATTGCAGACCGGCTACGTCTATCACTACGCGTTTGCCATGCTGATCGGCGTGGCGCTAATCGTCACCGCCTTCATGTTCGCGGGGAGCTGGCGATGACGAGCACCGGCTTTGGCCTTCTCTCGCTTATTACCTTCTTTCCGCTGGTCGGGGCGCTGGCCATCGCACTGCTGAATAAGGAGGCCAAGGGCAACGCGCGCTGGATCGCGCTCTATACAACGCTCTTCACGCTGGGGGCGGCGGTCTACCTCTGGGGCCAGTTCGATGCCGGCAACGCCGGCTTCCAGTTTGTTGAGGAGATGGATTGGCTCGGCGGCTCCATCCGCTACAAGATGGGTGTCGACGGCATCTCGATGCTGTTTGTCGTCCTCACCGCCTTCCTCATGCCGCTCTGCATCCTGGCGAGTTGGCAAGCGATCGAGGTGCGGGTCAAGGAGTACATGATCGCCTTCCTGGTGCTTGAGACGTTGATGCTCGGCGTCTTCTGTGCGTTGGACCTCATCTTGTTCTATCTGTTCTTCGAGGGCGGCCTCATCCCGATGTTCCTCATCATTGGGGTATGGGGCGGCGCGCGGCGCGTCTACGCGAGCTTCAAGTTCTTTCTCTATACGCTGTTGGGTTCCGTGCTCATGCTGCTCGCCATGATCGCGATGTACTGGCACGCGGAGACGACCGACATCCCTACGCTGTTGACCTACAAGTTCCCGACCGACATGCAATGGTGGTTGTGGCTCGCCTTCTTCGCCTCCTTCGCTGTAAAGCTCCCGATGTGGCCCGTACACACCTGGCTGCCCGATGCACACGTGGAAGCGCCGACGGCCGGCTCAGTGATCCTCGCTGGCATCCTTCTGAAGATGGGTGGCTATGGCTTCCTGCGCTTCTCGCTGGCGATGTTTCCGCTGGCCAGTCAAGATTTTGCGCCTTTCGTGTTCGCCCTGTCAGTCGTCGCCATCGTCTACACCTCCCTCGTGGCCTTGGTGCAGGAGGACCTGAAGAAACTCATCGCCTATTCCAGCGTGGCCCACATGGGTTTTGTGACCATGGGCATTTTCAGTTTCACCGTGCAGGGGGTAGACGGCGCCATCTTCCAGATGCTCTCGCACGGCCTCGTCTCGGCTGCGCTGTTCCTGTGCGTGGGAGTTGTGTACGATCGCATGCACACGCGTGAGATCGTGGCCTATGGCGGCCTCGTCAACCGCATGCCGCTCTATGCAGCGACGTTCATGGTCTTCACACTGGCCAACGTTGGGCTGCCGGGCACGAGCGGTTTCATCGGCGAGTTCCTGACCCTGGTGGGCGCGTTCAGGGCCAACACGTGGGTGGCGTTCCTGGCCACGAGCGGCATAATCCTGTCGGCCGCCTATGCCCTCTATCTCTATCGCCGCATGATCTACGGCGCGCTTGAAAAGTCGAGTTTGCGCAACATCACCGATATGAATTACCGCGAGCTTTTGGTGTTCGCACCGCTCCTGCTCTTGGTGATCTTCTTCGGCTTCTATCCCGCGCCGCTGCTCGACGTGACGGCCGTATCGGTCAAGAAGCTCGTTTCCGGCTATGAGGCCGCCGTCCAGGCAGCCGCGGCCGCGAGCGTGCGGTAGCGGCATGCGCGAGACCTCGGCACCAACGTCTGTCGTGCACCGGCCGGGGGAGGTCGAAGGCGGCCGGGTGGGAAGAGAGAGCCCCAGCATGAATTGTGAGCGCGCGCGTCGGAGCGACACAGCATGAGCGGATTGATGGCGAACTATGCGCTGATCGCGCCGGAGATCGTTCTGGTGGTGGGAGCCATGGTGCTCTTGATGCTGGGTGTGTTTCGGCCCGAGAGCGACCGCGAGACGGAGATCATCGGCTGGCTTGCAATGGGGGTCCTCGGCCTGGCAGCATGGCTCGTTCTTGCGCAGAGCTCCGATCGACAGACGTTGTTTGAGGGAGGGTTCGTCGTCGATGGCTTTGGCCGCTTCATGAAGGGGCTCACCCTAGCAGGCAGCGCCGGAGCGCTGCTGCTGTCCTTCGACTACATGCGCGAGACGCGCTCGCAGAAGTTCGAATACCCCGTGCTGGTGCTGTTGGCGACGGCCGGCATGATGATGATGATCTCCGCCAACGATCTCATTGCGCTCTATCTCGGGCTCGAGCTGCAGAACCTCGCACTTTATGTCGTAGCGGCGATCCGACGTGACGATGTGCGCTCCAGCGAGGCCGGCCTTAAATACTTCGTGCTGGGCGCACTCTCATCCGGCATGCTGCTCTATGGAGCATCGCTGATCTATGGCTTCACGGGGTCGACGGCCTTTGCAGCCATCGCCGCGGCGGCCAAGGCCACGACCGCCGCCACCGACATCGGTCTCATCGTCGGCCTCGTCTTCCTGCTGGTCGGCATCGCATTCAAGATCTCGGCCGTGCCGTTTCACATGTGGACGCCTGACGTGTACGAGGGCGCACCGACGCCGGTGGCCACGTTCTTTGCCGTAGCGCCCAAGACGGCAGCCATGGCGCTGCTCATGCGCGTGACACTCGGTGCCTTCGCAGGTGTCGGGCCGCAGTGGCAGCAGGTCATGAGCGTGCTCGCCATCGCCTCCATGGGTCTCGGCGCCTTTGCCGCTATCGGCCAGACCAATATCAAGCGCCTGCTCGCCTACTCGGCCATCGGCAACGTCGGTTATGCGCTGATTGGGTTGGCAGCGGGGTCGCCACAGGGTGCCCAAGGGGTGGTCATCTACATGGCGATTTATGTTGCCATGACGCTCGGCGCCTTTGCCTGCGTGTTGGCGATGCGCCGGCCAAGCGGCATGGTGGAGGAGATCGACGAGCTCGCCGGTCTAGCGCAGACCAATCTGGGGCTCGCGACCGTGTTCGGTATCGTGATGTTTTCGCTTGCCGGCATTCCACCATTGGCGGGTTTTTTCGCAAAGTTCTATGTGTTCTCCGCCGCGGTGAAGGAGGGGCTGTGGCCGCTCGCGGTTCTGGGCGTGCTTGCCAGCGTGGTCGGCGCCTATTACTACGTGCGCATCGTCAAGGTCATGTTCTTCGATGAGGCGAAGGAAAAATTCCTAGCCGTTCCCATGAGGGCCGGGCTCATCATGGGTCTCGCAAGCCTGTTCGTGCTGCTTTATGTGGTCTGGCCGGCGCCGCTCGTCGCCGGCGCCGACGCGGCGGCCAGAACCCTGTTTTAGGACTCCAACCGTTGGTCGACCGGTTATCCTCTTTTCGCAGCATCATTCTTGAGGACGCTAGCTCGACCAATTCGGAGGCGTTCGCGCGCGCGCTCGCAGGTGAGGTCGGACCCCTGTGGATCATGGCGCGGCGCCAGAGCCAAGGGCGGGGGCGCTCCGGCCGCCAGTGGGCTTCTGAACCCGGCAACCTCTACGCCAGCCTGCTGCAGAGACTGGTCTGCCGTCACAGCGTTGTGCATCAGTTGTCTCTCCTTGCTGGCGTTGCAACCGTGGAGGCGATTGCCGCGGCGGCCGGGGCATCGATTGCCGGTTTGCGATTGAAGTGGCCCAATGATGTGTTGATCGGTGAGGCCAAGTGTGCGGGCATATTGCCCGAGAGCCAAATCGGCGCAGGGGGCTCGGAGGCCCTGGTAGTGATCGGCATCGGCATCAACCTGGTGACGCACCCGAGCAGGCTCGGACGCGCCGCCACGCACCTGGCGGCGCACGGCGTCGAGGTCCCGCCAGAGACGATGCTGGGCTTCCTGGCGGAGGCGGTTGAGCGCTGGGTCGAGACGTGGGACGTGGGTGCCGGGTTCGCGCGCGTGCGGGCCGCCTGGCTCGGTTGGGCCGGCGAGGTGGGTGAGAGCCTCAGCGTCCACACGGGACGGGAGCACATCGCTGGCACCTTCCTGGGTCTTGACGATAGCGGTGCGCTCCTCATGCGCGATGGCGAGGGCCGATCGCGCCGGCTCACATTCGGCGATGTCACGCTCGCTGGTGCAGCTTTTCAGGACCGCGGCTGATGGAGGGCAATCCCAACACGGCAGGTGATGACGAGCTTGTCTTCATGGCGCTCGGCGGCATCGGCGAGATCGGCATGAACTGCTATCTCTACGGCCTTGGGCCGGCCGACGCGCGCAAATGGCTGATGGTCGATCTCGGCATCACCTTCCCAGAGGGCGAGAATGATCCCGGCATCGACGTCATTCTGCCCGATCTGCGCTTCATCGAGGAGGAGCGCGCCAACTTGGCAGGCCTCGTGCTCACGCATGCCCATGAAGATCACCTAGGCGCCGTCATCGAGCTGTGGCCGAAGCTGGGCGTGCCGATCTATGCAACTCCGTTCACGGCCGCAATGCTCAAGTCCAAGCTCGCCGACTACGGCGGCAAGCTGCGCCTACCGATCGAGGAGTTGGCCCTCAATGCTCGCTTTCTCGTCGGGCCGTTTGAGGTGGAGCTCATTGCGGTGGCGCACTCGATCCCAGAGCCCAACGCGCTCGCCATTCGCACACCTCTTGGCGTCGTGCTGCACACAGGTGACTGGAAGATCGATGCGACCCCCACGGTGGGGCCGCCCACCGATGGCACGAGACTGCGCCAGCTGGGCACTGACGGCGTTCTGGCGATGGTGTGCGATTCCACCAACGCCCTGCGTGAGGGGCGCTCACCCTCCGAACTTGATGTGGCAAAGTCGCTCGCCAGTATTATCAAGGGGGCCAAGCGGCGCGTTGCTGTCACCATCTTTGCCTCCAACGTCGCCCGCATCAAGGCGGTGGCAGACGCGGCCAGGGCGGCGGGTCGGCACCTCGTCGTAGCGGGCCGGGCCATGCACCGTGTGATCACGGTGGCCATGGAGACGGGCTATCTGCCGACCCGCTTTAAGTATCATGACCAGCAGCATTTCTCGTATCTGGAGCCACATGAAGTGGTCCTGTTATGCACCGGCAGTCAGGGCGAGCCGCGCGCGGCGCTGGCGCGCATCGCTGAGGAGACACATCCGGAGGTGCGGCTCGACAAAGGCGACCTAATGATCTTCTCGTCGCGCACGATCCCTGGCAACGAGCGTGCGGTGGGCCGTATCCAGAACCGCCTCATCGATCTTGGTTGCGAGGTGATCGCCGATGGCGATGCGTTGGTGCATGTCACAGGCCACCCGCGCCGCGACGAGTTGACGGAGATGTACGGTTGGGTGAGGCCGCGCATAGCCATCCCCATGCACGGCGAGGCGCGACATCTCTCCGAGCATGCCAAGCTGGCACGCGCTGCGGGCGTCAGGGAGGTGCTGCATGTGCGCAATGGCGACATCGTGCGCCTGGCGCCGGGCGTTGCCGAGGTCGTCGATGAGGCGCCGGTGGGACGCCTCTTCCGTGACGGACAGCTGATGGTATCGGGGGACGAAGGGCCGGTGCGTGAGCGCCGGTCGCTGGCCTTTGCCGGCGTTGTGGTCGTGGCGCTAGCGCGATCCGGTCGCGGCGATGTTTTGGCCGAAGCGGAGGTTGCGCTCGATGGCGTGCCGGTTGCCGATGCCGGTGGTCGACCAATGATCGACATCGTACGCGAAGCCGTGGAGGGGACAGTTATCAGCATCCCGCGCGAGAGGCGCCGCGACGGGGAGATGGTGCGCGAGGCGGTGAGGCGGGCAGTGCGCTCGGCGGTGGAGCGTGTATGGGGCAAGCGTCCCATCGCCA
>JAMXLN010000248.1 GCA_024281145.1 Hyphomicrobiaceae bacterium
TCTCTCCCCCAATGTTCTCTCCCCCAGTGGTGTGCCCTCCCCTGTGTGTCCTCCGCCGAGGTGCCCTCAAGCGACGTGTCCTGCAGCCATGTCCGGCCACAACGCCCTTCCTCACGTGCCCTTCGTCACCCTCATCCCCTCGCCCCTGCGGCAGCGTTGCGTGCCCGCGTGTTTCCCCAGTGCGGTCCACCTGACCGGCATCGCCAGCTTCAAGATGGCGCGCGCGATTCCCCAATCGGCGTGAGCCAGCGATTCGAAACGATTGAAAGCCGCCTATGCGGCAAGATCGGGGCGGGAGGCGCATTGGCAAACCAACCGGGGTGCTTCGCACCAGTTTGGCCCCGCGTTGGTCAACAACTCGCAAATGCGCGAATTTTAAAAGCCCCCGGGGTTGCCGAGCGCCCGGCGCGCCCAATCCTTTTTACCGAAGCTATCGTTGGAGGCCTCGGCCAGGCTGCCGATCGCTTCGGCCCGTGCGGGTGCCGTGTCCTCTTTCCAACGCGGGATCAGATGCGCCTTGCCCTCAAGTCCCAGCGCGATCTTGCTCTCGTGGTCGTAGATGTCGGCGAACAGTTTGAGCTTGCCGTCCCCATCCACGGCAGCGGTGAAATACGTGATGTGCACGGGGATGCTGCGCTCGATGTTGATCTCTTTGTTCGGTGCCCCATCCGGACCGATGGCCGCGGCAACGCGGTTGGCCGGCCAGCCTTGGTCTTCGGCCAGCACGACCTCCGCCAGCTGCTCGGGGTGGCGCACGCGCATGCAGCCGTGGCTGAAGGCGCGCACGTCAGCGTTGAACAAGTTTTTTTGTGGCGTGTCATGCATGTAGACGTCATGCTTGTTGGGAAAGCGGAATTTGATGTTGCCCAGCACGTTGTTCTCGCCAGGCGGCTGATAGACGTGGAAATTGCGCATATCGGCGGTCGACCAATCTATGCTCGCCGGATCGATGTCGCGCCCCGCGCGCTGGATGCGCAGATGGTAGAAGGTGAAAATGCGCGTGCTGCCGCGTTGGAGGCTCGGAAGCACGTCCTGCCGCTTGATGGACTCTGGTACGCCCCAGGTCGGATGGAAGATGATCTGCTGTAGGTTTTGTGAAAACACCGGCGTAGGGGTATCACGCTTGCCGACCACCACGCGCTCCGTGTGAATGACGTTGCCTCCCTTGACGACCCGCAGTGTGAATTCCGGAATATTCACCCAGATATAAAAGTCTCCCAGCGTGTCCGGCATCCACCGCCACTCTTCCAGGTTGACGAGCAGCTTGCGCGCGTTACCTGCCGCCGATGCAACGGCGGGAGACCTTGCCTGAGCAGGCTTTGGGCCGCCCTTTGCCCCGTCTCGGTCGGCAGGCGGGGTCGGACCTCCCCTCAGGGCCAGATATTTCTGGCGGAGCGCCTCGAATTGCGGATGCTGCGGATGCAAGGAACGCAGATAGGCGTCCGGTGCATCGGTGTTCGCGATCGCCTCCATGACCTGCTGCGGTTCCAACAGGGGCGGTTTGCGGTCGAGGAATTTGCTCAACGTTGCGGGATCCGCGCGGCTGCCGCGCGCATGGCGCGCGTATTTGAGGGCGGCGAGGCTGAGCGCGCTCTCCCAATCGGCGCCTTGGGCGGGGGAGAGATCCGAGCCTGGCGACGGGGGTAGGTTTGGCAGCTGGAATGCGGAAGCTTCAAGGCCCCAGTCATCGGCGCGGCGGAGCTCGGCGATGACGGCCTGGGCCGCCGGCGTCAGTCCTGCTGTGGAGACCCAAAGGGGGCGTTGCTGGCGCGCGGCATAGAACGCGGAGAGCGCGGTGCGGTCCTCGCGGTCCGCCGCGGAGGCGCCGTTCGCGGGCGCGGTCAGCCGCTCCGACAGCTCCTTGCTGAAACCAGCATCGGCGGGCGCGGCCGCCGCTGGGGGTGCTGGCGCATCGGTTGACGCATTCGCGCTGGAGGCTGCAGGGCCCACGGCCGTGTCCGAGGGTGGATCCTCGCCGGCCCATGTGGGTAGCACCCAAAGGCCAACGATCACGGCAAGCAGCGGCAAGCGCCTCAACATAGGCTTCCCCCCTCCCGGCCCCCCTGCCGTGGACCCTTACCTTAGACCCGGCGGTCGCACGCGTCTCGATGAAGTGTCGCGGAGCCACGCGCCTTAGACCCACGCGCCCTAAACCAACGCGCCCAAAACCCACGCGTTTTGGACCCAGCGCGTCTTGGAGCCCCCACATCCTGGCGCCCGCGGCTTGGAGCCCCCGCGTCGGAACGATCGGAGCCGAGCGCCGCCAGCGAGATTTGAGCTCGACTCAAGTGCGGGGACCGATGGTAGGCCCGCGGTCACAGGTATGCACGCTTGCGCTGGCTGGGGCATGTGCGGATGGCTTAGTGTCGGGACCGGAGTGCCGCGGGGCCCGCAACGCGAAGGGGCTGGGGGAAGGGCGATGGATCAATACGATTACATTGTCGTGGGCGCAGGGTCCGCCGGCGCGGCACTGGCCGCACGCCTCAGCGAGAACCCGCGCTGGCGCGTGCTGCTTCTGGAGGCCGGGCGGGCGAGCCACCCCTATTCGCGCTTTCCCGTGAGCTTTGGCCTCTTGATCGACAATGCAAGGGCCAATTGGCGCTATGAGTCCGAGCCCGAGCCTGGCACCGCGAACCGGGCCATCCCGGTGCCCCGCGGCAAGATGCTGGGCGGCTCGAGCGCCATCAACGGCCTCGTATGGGTGCGTGGGCAACCCCTCGACTACGATACCTGGGCCCAGATGGGTGCGCGCGGCTGGAGCTGGCAAGAGGTGGCACCGATCTTTACCCGCATCGAGTGCTACGAGAGCGGCAACGGCCTCAACGGACGCGGCACAACAGGTCTCCTCCGCGTGACGGAGGTGCCCGACCAAAATCCGCTTTATGACGGGCTCTTCAAGGCCGCCATCGCCGCCGGTTTCAAAGTCAACCGGGATTACAATGGCGAGGACCAGGAAGGCGTCGTCAAGACGCAGGCCAGCATCAGCGGCGGCCGGCGAATGAGCGTCGCCCACTGCTACCTGAAGCCGGCGATGCGCCGGCCCAACCTCGACATCCTCACCGAAGCGCCGACGCGGCGCGTCCTCCTCGAGGGCACGCGCTGCGTGGGTGTCGTCTACGAGCGCTGGGGCCGCCGCGTCGAGGTGCGGGCGGGTCGCGAGGTCATCCTCTCGGCGGGTGCGGTGGCCACGCCGCAGCTCTTGGAGCTGTCAGGCATCGGCAACCCAGCGATCCTCAAGGCGCACGGCATCGACGTGGCGCACGCTTTGCCGGCGGTCGGGGAGAACTTTCGCGACCACATCAACGCGCGCGTGGTATGGCGCGTGAAAGTTCCCGCCGTCTCCTACAATCACAAGGCACGCGGCATCGGGGCCGTGGGCCAGGTCTTGCGATACGTGACGACCGGCGGCGGTTTCTTCAGTCTGCCATCGGCACCGCTGCTGGCGTTTCTCAAAACGCGCCCCGAGCTGGCGACGCCCGATGTCCAGATGCACCTCGTTCCCTACGCGATTAAGGACCCCAAGCGGCGCAAGCTGCAGACTTTTCCGTCCATGACGGTATCCGTCTACCAGCTGCGGCCCGAAAGCCTGGGCTCCATCCACATCCGCTCCGCCGATCCGGACGCGCATCCCGCCATTCGCTTCAACTTCCTGTCGGACACAATCGACCAGCGCACCATGGTGGATGGGTTCAGGCTCATCCGCCGTCTCGTCGAGGCCGAGCCGTTGGACGGGTTGCGAGGGGAGGAGTACTCGCCGGGCAAGCACGTCCAGAGCGATGAAGAGATCCTCGGCTGGATCCGCGCCAACGCCCAAACCGCCTACCACCCCATCGGCACCTGCCGCATGGGGCCGGCGGGCTCCAACGCAGTGGTCGACGAGAAACTCAAGATGCACGGGCTTGAGGGTTTGCGCATTGCCGATGGCTCGATCTTCCCGACCATGCCGTCTGGCAACACCAATGCGCCCTGCATCATGGTGGGCGAGAAGTGCGCGGATCTGATCCGCGGTGCGGCATAGCCCGACTTCGCGAGGTCCACGTCGCCGCGGCACTCACGGCATCGGCAGCGCCTCGTGCTCTTTCAAGACCCGATTGCCTTCCACGTCCTGCTCGATGAGCTTGACGCGATAGCCCCAGAGCTGTGCCAAGTATTGCAGTGTGCGCTCGGCTTCGGTCTTGTCGAGCAGCACGCCGTTGCGCACGCGGTGCGTCAGCACGAGGCGGCGACTGCCCGAGAGATCGGCGTCCGTGACCTGCAAGTCGGGATCTTGCGTTGACACATCGTAGTGGCGGGCGAGGCGGCGGCGCACGTCCTTGTAGCCCTGCTCGTCATGGATCGCCTTGACCTCCATGGCAGCTTCTTTGGCGTCGTCGCCGACGGCGAACAGGCGGAAGTCGCGGATAAGCTTCGGGCTCAGGTATTGAAGCACGAAGCTCTCGTCGCGGAACTGGGCCCAGGCCTGGCGCAGAGCCTCCATCCAATCCCCGCTGCCGGCGAGCTCTGGAAACCACTCCCGATCCTCCTGGGTCGGCTCGGTGCAGATGCGCCGGATGTCGTTCATCATCGCGAAGCCGAGCGCGTAGGGATTGAGCCCGCTGAACCGGCGGTCGTTGAACGAGGGCTGGAAGATCACTGATGAGTGCGAGTGCAGGAATTCCAGCATCGTGCCGTCGGTGAGCTGACCCCGCTCGTAGAGCCGGTTCATGATGACGTAGTGCACGAAGGTGGCACAGCCTTCGTTCATCATCTTGGTCTGGCGCTGCGGATAAAAATACTGCGACAGCAGACGCACGATGCGGAGGAGCTCGCGCTGCCAGTCCTCGAGCTTGGGTGCGTTCTTCTCAAGGAAGTAGAGCAGGTTTTCTTCCGGCAGCCCTAACCGACGCTGTTCGTTTTGGGCTTCGGGCGGCTCCGTTGCGCGCTCCTTGGTGATCTCGGGCAGCGTCCGATAGATATCGTCGTAGGTTGCTTCCTCATGGGCGCGGCGGCGCGCCGCCTTCTCTTGCTCGCGCTTGGCGACATTGCGCGGCCGCGGCCGTAGATCGCGACTGACGCCCTGGTTCATCAGTGCGTGAGCCGCATCGAGGGTCGTCTCGACCGCGTCTTGACCATATCGCTCTTCGCATTCGGCAACGTAGCTCTTGGCAAAGCCCAGGTAATCGATGATGTGGTCGGGCTGCGTCCAAAGCTGGAATTGGTAGTTGTTCTTGAAGAAGTGGTTGTGACCGTAGGCAGCATGGGCGATCACGAGCGCCTGCATGGTCATGGAATTCTCTTCCATGACGTAGCTGATGCAGGGATCCGAATTGATGACGAGCTCGTAGGCCAGACTGCGCATGCCGCGCTTGTAGTAGGCCTCGTCGCGAGCGAACCGCTTGCCGAACGACCAATGCCGGTACATCAGCGGCATGCCGATCGAGGAGTAGGAATCGAGCATCTGCTCGGCGGTGATGACCTCGATTTGGTTGGGATAAATGTCGAGCCCGAGTTCACCCAGCGCGATCTCGCCCATCACGTCGTGGACCTTGCGGATGAGCTCGAAGGTCCACTCCGACCCATCGAACAGGGGGCGCATGTTGCCCCGGCGCTTTCCGGGCTTCTTGGACGTCGTGACGGCCAAATTCGATCTCCTCCCTCAGGCTGCGGCGGCGTCCGCTGAGAACAGCTCGTGAAATACCGGGAAGATATCCTCCGGCGACGCCACCCGCCGCATAGCGAAATTGCGACGGCGCTGGGCAACCTCGGTGTAGCCGTGCCACACCGGGGTCTCCACCGTGTCGTTGAAGCGCTCGCCGTGAGCGGTCTCGATGTAGGCGAAGTATTGGCACACGGGCAGGAGCTGCTCGTTGAGCAGTTCTAGGCAGTGCGGCATGTCGTCGTGAAAATTGTCGCCGTCGGAGGCCTGCGCGGCGTAGATGTTCCAGTCGGCCGGCGAATAGCGGTCGCGCATCACCTTGAGCATCTCCTCAAGCGCGGTCGAGATCACGGTGCCGCCCGTTTCGGTACCCCGGAAGAAGGTCTCTTCGTCGACCTCCGCGGCCGTGCTGGTGTGGCGGATGAAGACGATGTGCACCTCCCGGTAGTAGCGCGTCAGGAACACGTGCAGCAGCATAAAGAAACGCTTGGCCAGGTCCTTCAGCGGCTCGGTCATCGACGCCGAGGCGTCCATCAGGCAGAACATGACGGCCTGCGTCGTCGGCTTGGGCACCCGATCGAAGCGGTTGTAGGCCAAGTCGATGGGATCGATGTAGGCGATGCTGCGGCGCAGCCGCTGCTTGTGCTCCAGGCGCGAGCGCAGTTCGGCGATGCGCTTGGGATCGGGCGGGGTCTCGGCCTCGGCGGCGGCGAGCTCCTGCTCGAGCCGCTTCACCTCGGCCTCGCTTGGGCGTCGCAGTGCCATGCGCCGGCCTAGACTGCGGCGCATGGTGCGCGTGCGATTGAGCCGAGCCGGAGGCCCATCGCTCGTAAAGCCGGCGCGCACCAACCGCGGCGCCTTGAGATCCTTCAGCTTGACCTTGATGAGGTTGGGCAGCTTGAGGTCGTCGAAGAAAAGGTCAAGAAACTCGTCCTTGGTCAGCGTGAATGTGAAATCGTCCTGGCCCTCACCATCGGGGCTGCCTTGGCTGCCTCGGCCGCCGGCGCCGCCCTGGGGCTTGGGGATCTCATCGCCGACCTTGTATTGCTCGTTGCCGGGCAGGACGTAGTCGCGCGTGCCCGAGTTGCGGCCGAGCGAAAACGATGGTTCGCGCAGGCTCTTGGATCGGATGGTGACCTTCTCCGCGCTCTCCGTCTCCGCGATCTTGCGCGAGCGCAGCGAATCCTTGATGGCCTCGCGGATCTCGCCCTTGGCGCGACGCAAGAAGCGCTGGCGGTTGCCGAGGCTCTTGGCCTTTGGATTGAGCCGCCGATCGACGATCTGCATCTTTCTACCTGCTCGAGCTTGCGCTGGCGGGTCCCTGGAACGCTCCACGGGCGGCCGAAGTCGCCTCCCGCCGCGGGTGATCAACATCTAGCATAGTGGAGCGCGCCCCGCACTCAGTCGATCAGCTCGACTTTTTCACTCGCATGTACCATTCCACGAGGCGGCGCACCTGACGCGGCGTATACCCGCGCTCGACCATGCGCTGCACGAATTCCTCGTGCTTCTTTTCGGTCTCGCTGTCCTGCTTCTTGCCGAAGCTGATGACCGGCAGCAAGTCCTCAACTTGGCTGAACATGCGCCGCTCGATGACCTCACGGATCTTCTCGTAGCTTGTCCAGCTCGGGTTCTTGCCGCCGTTTTTGGAGCGGGCCCTGAGCGAGAACTTGACGACCTCGAACCGGAAGTCCTTCGGGTTGGCGATGCCGGCCGGCTTCTCGATCTTGGAGAGCTCCTGCTCGAGCACCTGCCGGCTCATGAGCTGGCCGGTATCGGGATCCTTAAAGTCGTGGTCCTCGATCCAGGCATCGGCATAAGCCACGTAACGGTCAAATAGGTTCTGGCCGAAGTCGTAGTAGGATTCCAGATACGCCTTCTGGATCTCGTTACCGATGAACTCGGCGTAGCGCGGCGACAGCTCCTCTTTCAGAAACTCAAGCCAGCGGCTCTCCGTCTCCTCCGGCAGCTGTTCGCGCCGCACCGCTTGCTCGATGACGTAGAGCAGATGCACCGGATCGGCCGCCACCTCGTGCGTGTCGAAGTTGAAGGTTTCCGAGAGAATCTTGTAGGCGAAGCGCGTCGAGGCGCCGTCCATGCCCTCCGTCACGCCCGCCGCATCGCGGTACTCCTGGATGGTCTTGGCGTGCGGATCGGTATCCTTCAGCGTCTCTCCGTCATAGACGCGCATCTTGGAGTAGAGCGAGGAGTTCTCGTGCGCCTTGAGCCGCGTGAGCACCGAGAAACGCGCCAGCATTTCCAGCGTGCCGGGCGCCACAGGAGCCCCCTGCAGCTCGCTCGTCGACAGCAGCTTCTCGTAGATCTTCTTCTCCTCGGCAACGCGCAAACAGTAGGGCACCTTGATCACGCTGATGCGATCGAGGAAGGCCTCATTGTTCTTGTTGGCGCGGAAGCTCTGCCACTCGCTCTCGTTCGAATGCGCAATGATCAGGCCCTGGTAGGGCATGGCACCGACGTTCTCGGTGCCCACGTAGGTGCGATCCTGCGTCGCGGTCAGCAGCGGGTGCAGCATTTTGAGCGGCGCCTTGAACATCTCAACGAATTCAAGGACGCCCTGTGTCGTGCGGTTGAGGCCGCCCGAGTAGGAGTAGGCGTCGGCATCGTTCTGGCCGAAGTGCTCGAGCTTGCGGATGTCGACCTTGCCCACGAGCGCGGAGATGTCCTGGTTGTTCTCATCACCGGGCTCGGTCTTGGCCACGCAGACCTGGCGCAGCTTGGAGGGGTGCAGCTTGATCACCGAGAACTTCGAGATGTCGCCGCCGAACTCATCCAGTCGCTTCACCGCCCACGGCGACATGTTGCCGGTCAACAAGCGCTGCGGGATGCCGTAGCGATCCTCCAGCATGCGGCCCATGGAAGTGGGATCGAAGAGCCCGAGCGGACTTTCGAAGATGGGACTTATGCCGTCGTTGGTTGCCAGCCCATAGATCGGGCATTTCTCCATCAAGTCCTTCAATCGATCGGCGAGTGAGGATTTGCCGCCGCCGACGGGCCCGAGCAGGTAGAGGATTTGCTTCTTTTCCTCAAGCCCTTGGGCAGCGTGGCGGAAGAAACCCACGATCCGCTCGATGGTTTCCTCCAAGCCGTAGAAATCCTTGAATGCCGGGTACACCTTCAGTGTGCGGTTCATGAAGATGCGGCCGAGACGGCTGTCTTTGGCAGTGTCGACGAATTCCGGCTCTCCGATCGCCGCGATCATGCGCTCGGCGGTACCGGCGTACATCGAGGTATCAGCTCGGCAGCCCTCGAGGTACTCCCGCAAGGACATCCGGTGCTGTTTCTGGCTCTCATATGCCTGAGCATAGAGGTCGAAAATGTTGTCCTTCGTCGTCATTCGTCATCGCCTCTGCAGTCGGCGGCGCGTCACAGGCAGACTAGACCAAGTAAGCTGGGCGAGAATAGGTGTGTAACTGGTTTGTTCGCCTCCAACCCTGTGACCATATGGCCAATTCGCCACGCCGGCTTACTTGCACACAAACATGGTGATCGAGCTGCCCGAAAACAAAGCCTTCTTGCACTCCTTGCGGGCAGGCTCGGCCGCACGATCCCGCTTCCGCGCTCCGGACGATGCTCGCTCGGCGGCGTGAACGCTTATCACGGCGGCGGGATCGCGAAATCGAGCCCACCGCCCTCGACAAAACTCGCAGGCGTCGATTCCGTTCGCCTGAGTGCTCGAGGCGACGCTCGCGGCGACTGCGGGCGGACCTGCGAGGGCTCCCCCGAGGCCGCCCCACACGAGGGCTCCCCACGAGAGCAATTGTGGCGTGGCCATACCTGCAAGGTCGCTCCCGGGCGCTTTCGTGTTGGATGAACGCCGCGGATGGGTCGGCCCCCCCCACAATCGGGGGGCGCTGCCACCGCCCGCACCGAGCCGCGAGCCTCGCGGTCAAGGCCCGCGGGTTGGCCCCTCCGGCGCTTCAGCCCTTGCGGCGGTGCTCTTCCAGGCGCGGCATGATCTCCACGAAATTGCAGGGGCGATGGCGATTGTCGAGCTGCCACTTGAGAATGTCCTCCCACGCGTCCTTGCACGCGCCGGGCGAACCGGGCAGGCAAAAAATGTAGGTGCCGCGCGCGAGCCCCGCGCAGGCGCGCGACTGGATGGTGGATGTGCCCACCTTCTGCAGTGAGATCATATGAAACACGGTGGCAAAGCCATCGATTTCCTTCTCAAAAAGGGGTCTGACGGCTTCCGGTGTCACGTCCCGGCCGGTGAAGCCGGTGCCGCCGGTGGTCAGCACGACGTCAATGGCTGGGTCGATAATCCAGCGCTCAACCGCGGCCCTGATGGCCGGCACCTCGTCCTTGACGAGATCGCGGGCTGCCAGCTGGTGGCCGGCGTCCGCGAGCAGGCGCTGGAGCGCATCCCCTGACCTGTCGTCGGCCAGGGTGCGCGTGTCGGAAACCGTCAAAATGGCCATGCGCACGGCGATGAACGGGCGAGACTCGTCGATCTTTGGCATTGGCGGCCCTCTGGGATGGGAGAGAGCATTGTCTCAGGACGGCGGGCGCGCGTCACCTGCTTGAGGGCAGACGAGGCGCGGCTGACCCTGCAACCCCGAGACGTCGGCGCCCGGCGCATTGGTGCCATTCCTGTTCGCCCTCACCACAAAAGGGGGGCACCCCGTCCGTCGGGGCTTGCGAGGCATCCGCGGCCCAGGCTGCACCCAAGTGTTGGGAGCTCACACGGGCATTGCGGACCCACGGGGAGACTGGACCAAGAGCTCGGATGTCGGCGTTGCGATCACTGGGTGAGATGGGGCGGGCCCGTCGAACGGGAGGCGCAGGGCAAATGTCGGCGGTGGCGCGGCAAAAACGCTCTCCAAATCTGCACGCGCGAGCCCAAGCCAACGCGCCCAGCCAGGCGCGGTCCCCAGCGCATCGCCGTGGCAATTGGACCGGCGGCCGAGACCGATGCGGACCGGCGCGCTGCGTCATAACGTAGCAGCTCGGGCGGTCAGCGTCGCTTCGCCCGCGCGGGAGATGCGGGGGTTGCAGGCCCGCCCGCAGGCCTCCTCAGGCTTCGGCGCGGTCGGCCATGGTGGCCGCCCGCGTGCGGGCGGACAAGGGCGTGCCAAGACCTGGTGGGCAACCTCCCGTGCAATGGCAGCCCATGCAACGCCCCGTTGCTAGTCGCCAAGCGCGGTCTTGATCATCAGGAGATCGCGCCAAGCCAACCGTTTGGCAGCCGGGGTACGCAGGAGATAGGCGGGATGGAGCGTGGCCAGCG
>JAMXLN010000249.1 GCA_024281145.1 Hyphomicrobiaceae bacterium
TAAGAAGGCCACCAGCCGTAGGGAACGCTTAAGCCTTGCAAGATCTCGCCCGATCACGCGGATAGATGAAGGCAGTGCGCGGACGCCATTTCGGGCACGCTGCTTCCCCCACGCGCGCAAGCTCCTGGCGCTTCAGCGTAGGACGGGGCGGCCTGCCGCGACTCCCCCACAAACGCGTTCCGTGGCATCGGGAGCTACGGCTTGGCATTGGACGCGGCTTCGTGCCGATGACCCGCGACCCAGGTCGCCTGCACCTGCATGGGATCCGGCGCGAGGGCAATCATGTCGGCCTGGTATCCCACTGCAAGGCGTCCTAAGCGATGGCCCAGCCCAAGAAAATTCGCCGGCTCGTAGGAAGCGTAACTCAGCGCGCTGGAGAGCGGCACCCCGAGCAGGCGCACGCAATTGTCGACCGCCTCGATCATGGCCAGCGCGCTGCCGGCGAGGGCGCCGTCCTCGCGCATGCAGGTTTGTCCGCGTGCAAAGGCTTCGCAGCCGAAGAGCGAAAATGCTGTGCGATGACCACCCACGGGAGGCATTGCATCGGTCACGAGCATCGGATGAGCGCTGCCGCGCAGCGCCAGGCGCAGGATCGCCGGATCAACGTGGACGCCATCGACGATCATGCCAAACCACACGTCGGGACTTTCGAGTGCGGCAGCAATGGGACCCGGCTCCCTGCTCGCGAGGGGACGCATCGCGTTGAACAGATGAGTGAAGCCCGTGAGTCCCTCCGCCAGCGCAGCCCTTGTCTGGGCATAGGTCGCCATGGAATGCCCGAGAGCGACGCGAACACCGGCTTTCGTGAGATCGGTTATGAACCCGGCTCGCACCTGCTCGGGTGCGAGTGTCACGAGCCTCAGCCGGTCTGATGGCGACGCCAGCAGGTCGTAGTCCTCGACGGCGGGGGTTCGAATCATCGCCCGGTCATGAACGCCGGGTTTTTCCGGTGAAAGGAATGGCCCCTCGAAGTGTATGCCCAGGACGCCTGAGTTAGGCGGAACGCTCTCAATGGCGTTCCACGCCATGCGCATCTTCTCAGGTGTGTCGGTGATTAGCGTCGGCAGCAGCGCCGTGGTGCCGAAGCGCCGATGTGCGGTGGCGATGCGGTTGATGGCGGACGGACTTGGATCGTCGTTGAAAAGCACATCGCCGCCACCATTGACCTGGACGTCAATGAAGCCAGGAGCCAGCCAGCAACCGCTGGGCAGCTCGTCCACCGGCACGTCGGGGGGAAGTTCTCCACGCGGGCCAACCCACTGGATGCGCGACCCTTCCACGAGAACTGCCCAATGTTGTCGCACGACACGGCCGTCGAAAAGTGTATCGGCGGCAACGGCGTGCGACGGGGACCGGCTCATGTGGTGCGCGTAATCTTTTGCAGGTTGCGAGGTTTATCGACGTCAATGTCAAGGCGATCCGCCAGGGCGAGCATCATCGCATAAAAGCTCTGAATGAGGCAGAGCGCGTCGGTCTCGGGCTGGTCCGGCGGGAGCACCGGGAGATTGCTGGCGGTCACGTCAGCGATCAACAGCGTCGCCTGCTTCAGGGCAAGGTCGCCGGCAAGCTGGCGCATTCCATGTGCAGCGGCATCCGCAGGCACGAGCATGAGGACGGGATAGCCGGGCTCCACGAGGGCGATCGGCCCGTGCTGAAACTCTGCAGCGCTGAAGGCGTCGGTGTGGAGCGCACAGATTTCCTTGAGCTTGAGCGCCGCTTCGCGAGCGATCGCCAAGGTCGGGCCGCGCCCGATGCTCGTCAGGTGCGCGACTGTGGAGAGGACCTCAACGGCGGCGCTCCAGTCGAGGGCTGATGCCAATTCAAGGCGTCTTGGCAAGCGACGGATCGCACCAACGAGAGCGCCATCGCCCGCCCACGCCGCCGTCAGATGCAAGAGGGTGGCCGCGGTTGCGACAAAGGTTTTGGTCGCTGCAACGCTATATTCAGGGCCAGCGCCGATGGGTAATGCGACATTGCAGATTTTCGCCAGAGGGGCCTCTGGATCGTTGGTGATGGCGACTGTCAGCGCACCCGCTTGCTTGGCACCCAAGGCATAGGCAATGAGATCGTCGCTCCTTCCCGATTGCGAGATGATGAGCACGTGTTGGTCACGCAATTGCAGGGGCAGCTTGTAAATGCTCGCAACGTTGGGGGCGGCGGCTGCGACGGGCAAGCCAAGATAGCGTTCGATCAGGTGCTTGCCGAAGGTTGCCGCATGCGCGGAGCTTCCCCGCGCGCACGTAACCACCACGGCTGGTGGCCGTCGGCGGAGACGCACAAGCACATGCTGGAGGGGATCAGCAAGCCCATCCTTCTGCTGCTCAAGCACACCCGGCGTGGCGCGGATTTCGCGAGCCATCCAGGATTGGCGATTATCCATGGGCTCGACCGGAGCGCTGATATTTCGAATCGAAGCGGGCCAAGTGCAAGGCGCCGCCGAGGGCATCGCCGAGGGGCGTGACTAGATTGCGTTGGGTTTGCCATGAGAGGAAGGGCAGAATGCTTTGGCCCAACCCGCCCATGATTGAAAGCCGATGCACTGGAATGGCGAGGAGCTTTGCCGCGATCTGATCGATGTGCATTGCGGCCCCTTTCGCGAGCTCGACGGCGATGGCATCGCCCTGGCCGGCCTGGGCAACCACGGCTGGAGCGAGGCTTGCATAGTCGCGAGGTGTGGCAGCACCCATCCAGCGCACTATGGCATAGCCATCTCCCTCAAAGCGTTCAAACAGCAAGCGCAGCAAGCTGGTCCAGGGGATCAAGCCATCGTACGCCCACAGGACGCGACGTAAGGCTTCGCATCCAAGCCAAGCGCCGCTGCCCTCGTCGGAGACGGGAAACCCCCAGCCGCCCACCCGGTGATCCCGGCCCTCGGTAATGGCCCAGCCCACGCTTCCCGTGCCCACTATGACAATGCCGCCATCCCCGCCTCCGTGTGCACCCACGCAGGCAGCGCGAGCGTCGCTGGTAAGGATCACCCGCGCGAATGGGAGTGGCACCGCTTGAGCTTGCGCCAACGTCACGGGCTCGCAAGCCCCAGCCAAGGCGAGACAGGCAACGATCCTGCCATCGCCATAGCGCAGGCCCGCTTGGTCTAGACATTGGTCGGTAGCGGCGCGCACCGCAGCCAAACTCATTTCCACGCCAAGCCGCAGGTTTGCTGGTCCCGCGGCACCCTCACCGAGCACCCTCCCCTGCGTATCCGCGAGGCGGGCGCGACACCGCGTACCGCCCCCATCGACGCCCAGCAGCAGTAGTTTGCCTTTGCCCATAATCCGCTGTAACGCACCAGAACGCCAAGAGGATCATGGGCCTTGGCTGGAGCTGCTGCAATGGAAACGGAACGTCCGAGCCCGCGCTATGCGGACATCGATCGTTGGGATCCAGCGGACGTTCTGGAGGCCATGCTGGGTGGGCAATTTGCGGCGGTCGCAGCGGTGCGGGCAGCCTTGCCCGAAATTCAGCGTGCCGGTTTGGGACTGGAGCAGCGGCTCAAGGGTACCGGCCGCCTCATCTACGCGGGAGCGGGAACATCGGGCCGACTGGCTGTCCAGGACGGCGCAGAATTGATGCCCACCTTTAGCTGGCCGCACGAGCGACTTCTGTTGCTGATCGCTGGCGGCGAGGAGGCCATGGTCCGCGCCGTGGAAGGCGCGGAGGACGAGGCCGGGCGAGCGGCTGAGCTCGCAGGCCATCACCAGATCAACTCCGACGATGCGTTGATCGCGGTGGCTGCGAGTGGCACCACGCCGTTCACTTTGTCTTGCCTGCGCGAGGCGAGGCGGCGAGGGGCGTTCACGGTTGGCATTGCCAACAACCCTCGCACCCCCATCCTGGAGGAAGCCGAGCAGGCGATATTCCTCAATACTGGCGCCGAACCCATTGCCGGCTCAACGCGCATGAACGCGGGCACAGCACAGCGGATCGCGCTCAATCTGCTCTCGACCTTGGTGATGATCCGGCTTGGACGCGTCTATCGGGGTATGATGGTCGATGTGCAGTCCACCAACGTCAAGCTCACCAAGCGCAAGGCGGCAATGGTCGCGTTCTTGACCGGTGGTACCGAAGAGGAGGCCCAACGGGCGCTCGAGAGAGCGAGGGGTAATGTGAAACTGGCTGTCCTGCTCTCGCACGGTTGTGACAGCCAGTCGGCAGAGGAAGCCCTCCGGCGCGCGGAGGGCAAACTGAGAGAGGCCCTTGATTGGATCTACGGCGCCGATAGCTCAACGCGGGCGCAAGAGGAGGGCTGTCACGGCGAAGAGAAGGCATGCCACAACCTAAAGAAAGGATGAGGGGACGGCCTGCACCTCAACCGTGGCGCGTCGCGCGAGTGAGCGTGTCCCCGCGCTCTGCGCATTGGGCGCTAATGCGATATTGGCCTGCTGCGGCAAAGGCGTTTGCGAACCTACGATCCATTTCTGAGGACGCGAGAAACGCTGCGGGCGGTCCAAGGTCGCCCAAGACCGGGAGTTGTGAGCCCTTGCGCATTGAGCGCACCGGCAATCATGGCCTGCGTATTCAGCCCGCGCCGTTTCAGCCGGCGCATGGCACGCCTGGCTTCCTCGGCGCGTCGAGCGTAAAGGGCGGTTCCAACGTTGAGCGCGGCCTGAGGATGCGCGCGGCGATGCCGGCGCATCAGCAGATAGAGAGCGTGCGGACGCCACCGCCGGCGTGCCGGGTGAAGGCCCTGGCGATTGAGTGCCGTCGCCAGATCGGCGTACGTGGTAACGCCTGCCGAGCGCAGTTCATCGAGCAAGAACCCCAGCTGGTGGGGTACCCGCGAATGGTGCGACGTGATCCTCATACGTACTGGATATGTACCGAAGCCGCCCCGCAGCCAGCCAGAGCTCCACATGTGGGGATCGCTGAGCGAACTTTCCAGGTACTGTGAGCTAAACCTTCAGTGCTGTACCCGGCGTTAACTCGTGCTCGCTCTCAATTTGAGCTCGATTGCCGTGATTGCAAACGCCAGAGCAGGTCGCTCGTGCATGGACGCACTGCCCTCCTTCTGCTCTGACATCGTGTGCAGCGTAATATCATTGTTGTGCTCGCCGACCAGCGGCGCGCTGTGCCCTGGCGGAGCGGCCAGATCTGCAGCATAAGTTTGCTCCAAAAGCCCTGGCGTCGCTTTGGTCCCGACGGGCGCTCGGACCATCCACAAGAGGGCCGTGTTCTCGGATAACGTACGCCCTGCACTGATGCTCTTAAGCGATCCAACATAGGTTTCTTCCGCCCCGTCTCTCGCGGGCGTGAAGGTGCACAGCACCTGGCGCGCCTCGCTGGCTGCGCCACTTTGGGCAGACATTTGCGGATCAATGGCTTGCGCCAGAGTGCAACTGAGCACCCCTACTTCCATCGGCAATCGTGCACCTGGATCAGTGCCCGCACCAATGCAAAACGGTAGAGCCAACATCATCCACCGCCACCGCATAGCTATCCTCGCGTACGCCCTTTGTTGAATATGTAGAAACGCACGATCGCGGACGAAGTTTCCGCTCATTCTCCTGGACATTTCGCGCTTGCAACAGGGCCCCGGTGATCGATGCGGTGATCGATACCTGGTGTCGGGGCACATTGCGGGGAACGTTCGGCACGTTCAAACTGTTCTGCAACCGCCGACAGGGGCTTCAGCGACAACAGCGGGTGATTGCAGGAGATGACGCCATGCCGCGCATGATGGCTCGACGCAGACACCTTCCTCATATGCTCAGCGCTGCTCTCCTCGTGAGCACAGCCGTTGCAGCAGGCGCCCAATCGGACGGAACGCAGATAATAGGCCTGCCAGTCTTTAGCGCGGACGGCATGAAGATCGGACAGGTCATCAACGTGACACTCTCCACGGACCGCGAGGTCGAACAGATCCGAATTGTTACCGGGTCGCCTCTCGGTTTCGGCGAGCGTACGGTCGCCATTCCCGAGCAGGCGTTCATCATTGGCGGCGGTCGGGTTATGCTGGCAAACCTCAGCGCAGAGGATGTCCAAGCGCTCCCGAATGCGCCCGCTGAAAGCCCTTAAGCTCTGCGATCGGCGGAGCGGAGGCTGATGCGGCGCGGCTCTCAGCACGTCGATCGCAACCCGTCTTAGCCATCGGAAACGCTCGCCGACACGGTCGCTCGGTGCTTGCCAAAATCGGGCGTTGTGGAGGATTTGCGAGGCGATGGCTTGTCCAGTTTCTTGGGCTCGCGCGGATGGAAGCTAATCAAGCCTCGAGCCCTTGTGATCAGGGCCTCAATCTCTGCCACAAATCGATGTGCATCCGATCCGCATGCCAACTCGCTGTTGATGCGATCCTCAGGTAGTTGCCGCATGTTCGGA
>JAMXLN010000250.1 GCA_024281145.1 Hyphomicrobiaceae bacterium
GTCCAAGCCAGCGAGGAGACGATTGTCCAGGCCAAGATCGACCAGAAGCTGCGTGAGTGCGCCATCGCCACGAACCCGCCGAGCCCGATCCAGGCCAAGCTGATCAGGAATTTGCGATGGTCGCCGACGCGGTCGGCGGCAAAGGCGATGGTGGGCGTCACCGCGACGCGCACGATGAGTGGCGTCCCCGTGATCACGGCGATTTCGCTGGCCTCAAGACCGACCCAATCGAGCCAAATCGGCAGATAGGGCAGCTGGGTGCCGATGATGACCGAAAGCGCCGCAAACAGCAGCGACACACGCGCGGCCAAGGAGCGCCGCTCGCGCTCGCCAGCCATGTCGTTCATGCTGCGTCGCTCACGCCGCCTGACGCCGCTCTTGAATGATCTCGGCGAACAAGTGCGGATCGACATTGCCGCCCGACAGCACCGCGGCCACCGTCTTGCCCCGCAGGGAGAGCTTGCCGGAGAGGATGGCAGCGAGCGACACCGCACCACCCGGCTCGACGACCAGCTTTAGTTCTTCGAAGGCATAGCGCACGGCCACCTTGGCCTCCTCGTCCGTCACGACAAGGCCACCGGCCAGATTGCGTCTCGCCACCTCGAAGGTAAGCTCGCCGGGTGTCACCGCCAGCAGGGCATCGCAAATGGAACCCGACAATGCCGCGTTGCGCTGGTGTGCGCCGCTCTCGAGCGAGCGCGCCAGATCATCGAACCCGACCGGCTCCACCGAATAGATCAGGGTCGATGGGCTCTTCTCCTTGACGGCAATGGAGATACCGCTGATGAGCCCACCACCCGAGGCACCCACAAGCACCACGTCGGGCACCGCGCCGACGGCCTCGGCCTGCTCCATCATCTCAAGACCCGCCGTACCTTGACCCGCAATCACATCCGGATCGTCGAAGGGATGCACCAGCGCCGCGCGGCGGGTGGCGCACAGTTCGCGCGCAATGGCGTCACGGTCCTCCGTCACGCGGTCATAGGCCACGACCTCCGCACCGAAGGCGCGCGTGCGCTCGATCTTCAGTCGTGGCGCGTCGGCCGGCATGACGATCGCTGATCTGAGGCCCAAGAGTGACGCTGCCGCGGCCACGCCCTGCGCGTGGTTGCCGGAAGAGCACGCCACCACGCCACCGGGATAGGTCGCCTTATCCACCTGCGCCACCTTGTTGTAGGCGCCGCGGAACTTGAAGGCGCCAACCCGCTGCAGGTTCTCTGCCTTGAGCAGCACGCGCCCGCCAGCCCTCGCATTGAGCGCCGGGTGCTCGATCAGCGGCGTCCGACACGCAAGCGAGCCGAGGCGACGCCGGGCGGTCAACAGATCGGCAAAGGTGGGAAGCTGCGTTGCCATGGAGGACCTCTGAACCCTCGCGTGCCGTGCGAGCAAGCATCCACAAGCGCTACCCGGCAGGGGCTGTCAAGCAAACCGACGCAACCCTGTCGAGCAATCATCACTCGACCAAGTCCCGGCCACCGCTTGTGGAGGTCGACGCGGCCGGGGCAGCCGATTGAACCCGGGCTCTCCAACGGCTGTCCTCCATGTCTGGCCTGCCAACGCGCGCATCACCCGCGACGGCGGCCATGGCTCAACAGGCACCCTTAAGGGGTCTAAAGTTGGCAGGTCTGTCCACGCACCGCGGAGGCCAGTCGCAAGTGTCGATCGACGCCTGAGGCCGACCCTGCCTCGCCCGTGCTGTGCCAAGGAGGATCTGGCGATGCTATTCATGGTGATCGAGCGCTTCAAAAATAAAGACCCCAAGCCCATCGGCGAGCGGTTCAAGCGCTTGGGACGCATGATGCCTGATGGCGTGAGCTATCTCGCGAGCTGGATCGATCCCGTAGAGGCGCGCTGTTTCCAGGTCATGGTGGCCGGCACTATCGAGGAGTTAAAGCAATGGGCCGAGAATTGGGCCGACCTCGCCGATTTTGAGTTCGTGCCGGTGCTGAGCTCGCAACAGTATTGGACGCAACAGGAGTTACAAAAAAACCGGTCCGGCTAGGCCGGACCGGTCTTCACTGGAGCTGAGCCCGGCGTCCCTGGGACGCGCGGGCCTCGCTCTCCCCCGTCGGAGCCGTGGATCCCTGCGAACCTGCGCTGGTGCCAGTCAGCGTCACGGCATCGCCTTGGGGCCGGCTCGTCCCCCTCACAAGGCGCATCGTCACAAATCATTTTCGTTGGATCAATGGGTTGAGCACAAATGATGAGGCGAGCGTGTCCAAAGCGACACAGCCGGCGGTGCACCGGTGGCCTCCTCGCAGGAAGCTGGCATCTCCCCTGCTGCGCCAACGGCCAACGGCCCCGCGATGCTGTCTTACGCTGGCGGTGCAGCCTTACGGATCGCAAACAAGTGGTCAACGGGTCCCCGGCCGTGGCCGATGCGCAGGCGGCACCCCGCGTGGAGCGCTAACCACACATATTGCTTCGCGCGCGCAACGGCCTCACGCAGCCCCACCCCGTGCGCCAACAGGGCAGCGATGGCGGCCGACAGCGTACACCCCGTGCCGTGCGTGTTGGGCGCGTCGAGCCGGGGGCGCACGAAGCGCTCGATGCCTGCCCCATCGCACAGGATGTCAACGGCCTCCATGCCGCTGCCATGGCCACCCTTGAGCAGCACCGCCGTGCAGCCAAAGTTCAGCAGTGCCCGCGCCTGTCCGACCGCCTGGGCCTCGGTCACGGCCTCGTCGACACCAAGCAGCCGAGCCGCCTCGGGCAGGTTTGGTGTGACCAGGAAGGCCTTAGGCAACAGCTGGCGCTTCAGGGCATCGATGGCATCGGGCTCAAGCAGCACGTGGCCGCTGGTCGCCACCATCACTGGGTCGACCACGATTGGCCGATCAGGTTCGACACGCAGCCGATCCGCCACCGCCCCAACAATTGCCGCATTGGCGAGCATCCCCGTTTTGATGGCGCCAACTTTCAAATCGCAGAACACCGCTTCCATTTGCGCCACCACAAAGCGGGCAGCTACCGCATCGACGCCCACAACACCGCGCGTGTTTTGTGCGGTGAGCGCGGTGAGCACCGAGGCGCCGTAGACGCCGAAGGCGGAAAACGTCTTGAGGTCGGCCTGGATGCCGGCACCACCGGAGCAGTCGGAACCAGCAATGGTGAGCGCGATCGCAGGGGCAGTGGTCGTTGTCCCGGGTGCCGCTGTCATTTGGCACCCTCTTTGAGGATCTCGGTCTGCAGCCGATCAGGCGTGACGGCCTCCTCGATGCGGGTCAGGAAAGGTACGTTGTCGATGAGCCATTGGCCGAACCAGTTGAGCGAGCCCGTCAGCATGAGCACGCCCGTCAGCACGAGCAGCACACCCATCACCATTTCGACGTGACGCAGATGTCGCCGGAAGCGCTGCAGGAACGCGATGAAGGGCCCGATCGCAGCGGCGGCAAGCACGAACGGCACGCCAAGCCCCAACGAATAGACAAGGAGCAGACGCACTCCCGCGCCGAGGCTGCCCTCGTTGGCGGCCAGCGTCAGCACCGTCGCCAGCACCGGCCCGATGCACGGCGTCCAGCCGAAGGCGAAGGCGAGCCCCATCACAAAGGCGCCCACGAGGCTCGCCCCTTCCATGCGGGCCTGAAAGCGCGCCTGGCGGTAGAGTAGCGGCACGCGCAGCAGCCCTAGAAAATGCAAACCGAAACCGATAATCACTATCCCGGCAATGACTGCCAGCCCACTCTTGTGCACCTGCACCCATTGGCCGAGCGCCGACGCACCGGCCCCGAGCGCGACAAACACAACCGTAAAGCCGAGCACAAACAAGAGAGATGCGAGCACCACCCGCCGCCACAGGTGGTCGGCGATCCCGCCCTCATCCGTCATTTGCTCGATGGTCGTGCCGCTGAGATAGCCTAGGTAGGGCGGCACCAGCGGTAGCACGCAGGGTGACAGGAAACTCACCAGCCCTGCCAGCGCCACGCCGAGATGAATGTAGACCTGGGTGAGCATACCAAGCGCTTGTGGTCCGACCTTTACCGTATGTTGCGCCGCGCGACATTGCGGGCCCGGGCGCCCGGGTCAACCGGCGCGCACGATTTTGACCGATTTGCGTGGCTGCGGCGAGAGCACCTGGCGCTCCTTCAGATAGGAGCCCACGATCTCCCAGATAGGCGGGCCCTCAGTACCTTGGTTGACCGAGGCCCAGCCTGCCACCACGTATTCTTTCGCCGCTTCGATCGGCGCTCCCGACCCCAACAGATGCAAATTGTCGATGCGCGAGCCGATGGGGGCATCGACATTGATGGTGTAGCCCATCCCGCCAACCCGCACCATATCGCCGCCTTGCTGGTAATAGGGATCAGGATTGAACAAATTGTCGGCCACGTCCTCGAGGATCAGCTTGATCCTCTCGCCTTTCATGGTCGAACGGTAAGCGGCCGGATAGGTGATTGCGGTCGCGTTGTAGATGTCCTCCCAAGTCACCGCCTGGCCAGGGATCAACGTGCCTCCCCAACGAAAGCCCGGGGACAGCGCGATCTCGGCATCGCGTTCCGCCAGCAAAGCATCGCAGATGAGATCGTCCAGCGTACCCGCGAAGGTGCCGCGCCGGTAGAGCAAGCCCTCAGTGCGGGCAAGTTCGGTGCCCAGCATGACCTCGTCGGCTTCGCGGATGCCGGCGATCAGCGCGGCGATTTCAGGATCTGGATTGACGACGTCCGCCAATACCGGGATCAGCCCGTAGGCTACGTCGCGCACGCGTCCGTTTTCCACCTCCACGTCGAGCCGAGAGAGAAACTTGCCGTGCGATCCGGAGGCGACGAGAAGCGTGCTTCCGATCCGCATGGGCTGGGGCAAGGCATCATGCGTGTGGGCCGTAAGGATGACGTCGATGCCCTCAACCCGGGAGGCCAACTTGGCGTCCACGTCAAAGCCGTTGTGAGAGAGGAGCACCACGACCTGGGCACCCTGTCGGCGCGCTTCGGTTACGGATCGTCGCACATCGGCTTCGCGGATGCCAAACGACCAGTTGGGAATCATCCAGCGCGGGTTGGCGATCGGTGTGTACGGAAAGGCCTGCCCGATCACCGCCACGGCGATGCCACCGCGCTCGAACAGGTGCGTGGAATTGAAGACCGGCTCCGCGAACTCGCCATCGCGCACGTTGCCGGCAAGGAAGATGAGTGACGATGCGCCCGGGCGATCCAACTCGCCGAAGAGCTCAACCACCCGGTCGGCACCCAGGGTGAACTCCCAATGGCCAGTGGTCGCCTCCACGCCCAATGCCTCGAGCGCATTCACCATGTCTGAGCCCCTGGTCGCCAGCGCGGTGAACGAGCCCTGCAAGGCATCGCCGCCGTCAAGCAGCAGCACGCGCTCCGCGCCACGCTCCGCGCGGATTGCCTTGATGAGCGTTGCCATGCGGTCCAACCCGCCGACGCGGCCGTAGGTTCTGGCCATCGCTTCGTAGTCGTCGCAGCTCAGCATGTACGCCTCGGCCGACGCCTCGCGAATCTGGAAGGCATTGAGCAATTCCGTGCCGGTGATGTGGGGTAGCCTGCCGCGAGCATTCCCCACTCCAAGATTGACCGACGGCTCACGGTAGTAGAGCGGCTTGAGCTGCGCGTGCGTGTCGGCCATGTGCAGGATTGTGAGCTGGCCCTTGGATGAAAAGCGCAGCAGGTCCTCCTGCCGGATCGCAGCCTGGGCGGCTGCGCGGCGCAAGCCGCGGCCCGTACCCAAACCGGTGATGACCGCCGTGGCGGCGACAACCTGCAGAAAGCTTCGGCGTGTTAGCATGTCTCGTCCATTTTAGCGCACACCACGCGCTTGCGGCGGACTTCGCGCCCAAGCCAAAGCTCGCGAACCCTTGAGATTATTGGTTAACAGGGCTCTCCGGGGACATCACGAATGCCACCAGATCCTTGATCTGTTCAACCGTGAGGAACTTGCTGGCTCCCAAGCGCGGCATGTTCGCGCACGCGATGGTGGCCTGCGGGTTGTAGATCCTTTCGTAAACCGCCTTCGCGTCGGCCGCGGCGAACTTGCGGTCTTTGCCATAGGCCAGAAGGCTCGGCCCCAGCGTCCCGAAGCTCAGCTCCGCGGCATCGAGTTGATGGCAGGCGTAGCAGTTGCCCCCATTCTCCGCGCGCGGGGGAATGTCGGTGAAGCGTCCGCCGTAGCCGCTCTGCGCGAGCACCTGACCCTTCTTCCAATCGCCTAGCACATTGCCATCGGCGGGATAGACGATGGTGGCCCGCTCGCGCGCCAAGATCGCATCGGCTACGGCCTTGGGCGGGGCGTTGCGATAGTGGCTGCACGCCTTCTGCGTCTCGTCCTGGATGAGCCGCGCCAACCATTCGCGGTCCGCCGTCGTCCAGCTTGCCTTGATCGCAGCATCGACCGAGCTCACGCCCTGCGCCCGTGGGAACAGGAGAAACACAGCCACGGCGATCGCCGCAATGGCGCCAACCAGAAGGATGGAACGGTTCATCGCTTGATCGACGGCGCGGTGATGTCGCCGCCCTTGGCCTGATGGACGAGATACATGGTGAGCGCGATCGTCACATCGGAGCCGTAATCGACGCGCGGCAGACGCATCTGCCAGTAGCAATCGGCGATGCGGTGCTGCATCGTCATGACCGTGCCCTGCGAGACGCGATAGGCCGGCCACTCGCCAATGACGGCACGCGCTTCCTCCGGCTTGCTCAAATAGGGCAAGGCCTGCAGACGAATGCGCTTGCCAGACTCTCCATGGCAGGTAGCGCAGGCAAAATCCATGGGTCCCTGGCGGCGGAAGAACAGGCCTTCGCCCAGTGCCAGTGCCGCCTTCTCCTTGGCGTGCTCGAGGTGGGGAGCAAACTTCGCTCCGTTCGACTTTAGCGCGACATAGGTCGCGAGCGCTTCGAGGTCAGTGCCTGTCTGATTGGCCTTCGAATAGGGCCGCTTGACGATCTCGGCCTTGGCAAACCCCTGCAGCGTCTCCATGCACCACACCAGCCGGGATTCGAGGTCCAACACCCGATCAGCGTCCTTGAAGTAGCGTGGTAGCCCGGCAAATGCGCCCTCCACCTTGCCCGGACCCTTGCCGAGATCGCACCCTTCTAGCGACGCGTTCTTGGGTCCGCGCACCTGCTTCCACAACGCCTCACCGCGGTCGGCTTCCAAGAGCCCCGGATTGGACCAAGGATCCGCCTTCAGCATCTGCCGGTATCGATCGAGCTCCTTTTCGGTGTCATCGATGGCTGCCACCGGCGCGACGAAGGCGAGCGCCAGCAGCAGAAAGGCGACAATCGTCGTGCGAGCGGGCATTGGTGTCCGATAGTTGCGCGCATAAGTGCGAGTTTCGCAGCGGTTGTCAATTTGCATCGCGCATTAGCAAACGCAATTCCCCGCGCGGCGCGGCGTGGGCCAAGTTGCTCAGGGCCGACCCCTGGTCAGCGCGACAATGCCCGGCAACTCCCGACCTTCGAGCCATTCCAGGAATGCCCCGCCCGCGGTCGAGACGTAGGTGAAGTCGTTGGTGACGCCCGCGGCATTGAGCGCCGCTATGGTATCGCCACCGCCGGCAACCGAGACGAGGTTGCCGGACTTGGTCATGCTCGCAGCCTGACGTGCAAGGCCAAACGTGCCTTCGCCGAAAGGAGCCACCTCGAAGGCGCCGAGCGGCCCGTTCCACAACAGCGTCCTGGAACGGCTGATGACCTCCCCATAGTGGCCGACCGTCTTGGGGCCTACGTCGAGGATCATCAGATCCGAGGGCGTCTCCAGCGTGACGACCACGTGAGCAGGCACGCCAGCTTCCAGTCTGGGGGCGACCACAAAGTCGTGCGGCAGGATCACCTCGCAATGCCGCTCCTTGGCGGCGTGCATGATCTGGAGCGCAGTGCCCGTGTGGTCCGGCTCCGCCAGCGACTTGCCGATTTCCACCCCTTCGGCCAGGAAAAACGTGTTGGCCATGGCGCCGCCGATGATGAGCCGGTCGACTTTGGCCGCCAGATGCGTGAGCACATCGATCTTGCTTGATACCTTGGCCCCGCCAACGACGGCTGCCGTCGGGCGCTCGGGGCTCTCCAGCACGCGCACCAGCGCCTGAACCTCCTCCATCAGCAATGGCCCGGCAAAGGCGGGGAGCAGGTGCGTTATGGCGTCCGTGGAAGCGTGCGCGCGGTGGGCCGCCGAGAAGGCATCGTTGACATAAAGATCGCCGAGCGCGGCCAACCGCTTGGCAAACGCGGGATCGTCTTGTTCTTCACCCCGATGGAAACGCAAATTCTCGAGCACGGCGATGCCCCCGGGCAGCAGCCCGGCCACCGTGCGCTCAGCCGGCGCGCCGACGCAGTCTTCCCCGAACACGACGTCGTGCGCGAGCAGCTCGCCCAGCCTGTCGGCGACCACTTTGAGACTGTACCGCGGATCGGTGCCGCCCTTCGGACGACCGAAATGCGAGATGACGACCACGCGAGCGCCGCGCCGGGCTAGATCTTGCAGTCCCGGCAGGAGCCGCTGGAGCCGGGTCGCATCGCTAACTTTGCCGTCCTTCACGGGCACATTGAGGTCGGCACGAACAACGACCCGCTTGCCCCTAACATCGAGTCCGGCAGTGGTCTTCAGTCCATCGACATGCATTGCGCTCAGCTCGCCAGCTTCCGTGCGGCCTCGGCGATCTTGGCCGGTGTGATCCCGAAATGCTCATAGAGTTTCGTGCCTGGAGCGGATGCACCGAAGCTCTCCATGCCGACGAAGAGGCCGCCCTCTCCGAGCCAGCGCTCCCACCCTAGCTTGACCGCAGACTCAACACCAACGCGCGGCGCCGTGCCCAGGACCGCCTGGCGATAGCCAACGGGCTGCGCGGAGAAGAGTTCCCAGCAGGGCATCGACACCACCGCTGCAGCCCTACCCTCCTTGGCGAGGATGGCGCGCGCTTCCATCGCCAAGGCAACCTCCGAACCCGAGGCGAGGATGGTGAGCGCGCGTTGGCCACCCGGCGCCTCCTCGAGCACGTAGGCACCCTTGGCACACGCGTTCTCTGGCCCGCCCTTGCGCAACGCCGGCACCCCCTGCCGCGTCAGCGCTAGAATCGATGGCGTGCACGGCGCTGTCAGCGCCAGCTCCCAGCATTCCGCCGTTTCGATTGGATCAGCGGGACGGAACACGTTGAGGTTGGGAATGGCGCGCAGCGCCGCCAAATGCTCAACCGGCTGGTGGGTGGGTCCATCCTCGCCGAGGCCGATGGAATCGTGCGTCAGCACATAGATGACGCGCTGACCCATCAGGGCGGACAGACGGATCGCCGGCCGACAATAATCGCTAAACACCAGAAACGTGCCGCCGTAAGGGACAATGCCACCGTGCAGGGCGAGCCCATTCATGGCGGCGGCCATGGCATGTTCGCGCACGCCATAGTGAATATAGTTGCCGGCATAGGCGCTCGGCCCTACGGGCACATGATGCTTGCTGCGCGTGCCGTTGGAGCCGGTCAGGTCGGCCGAGCCGCCGATCAAATTTGGCAGCACCGGCACCACCTTCTCCAGCACCTGCTGGGAGGCCACGCGCGTGGCGATCTTGGGCGGCGTCGCCGCGAATTGGGCCTTTATTTCAGCGATGGCCGTAGTGAGGGCTTTGCCCGTCGAAACTTCGGTTGGATCCCCAAGCAGCACCCGCTTGGCAGGATCGAGCTTGGCTGCGCGCCCTTCCCAGGACGCGCGCACCTGCGCTCCTCGCGCGCCCGCGGCGCGCCAAGCCGCCAGGACCGAAGCTGGCAGCTCGAAGGGAGCGTGCGCCCAGCCCAGGGCTGCGCGCGCACCTTTGATCTCATCGACGCCCAGCGGCTCGCCGTGCGTCGAGGCTTTGCCTTGCTTGGTCGGCGCTCCGTAACCGATCACGGTCCTGCAGGCGATCAGTGTCGGTTTGTCCGACCGGCGCGCCCACTCGATGGCGCCCGCGATCGCTTGAGGGTCGTGGCCGTCGATGCGTTGTGCCGTCCAACCGCACGCCTGGAAGCGTTTGACGTGATCGTCCGAGACCGCAAGGGAAGTCGGCCCGTCGATGGAGATCTGATTATCGTCGAACAGCACGATGAGCTTGTTGAGCTTGAGGTGCCCGGCAAGCGAGATCGCCTCCTGGCTGATGCCCTCCATCAGGCAGCCGTCGCCGACAACAGCATACGTAAAGTGATCAACGATTTGGTCACCAAGGCGCGCATTGAGGAGCCGCTCGGCCAGCGCCATGCCCACGGCATTGGCGAGGCCCTGACCCAAAGGACCGGTGGTCGTCTCGATGCCCGGAACATGGCCGTGCTCGGGATGCCCCGGCGTCTTGGAGCCGAGCTGGCGGAAGCTGGCGATCTCTTCCATTGTCATGCCCGCATGGCCCGTCAAGTGCAGAAGGGCGTAGAGCAACATCGAGCCGTGGCCAGCGGACAGCACGAAGCGGTCCCGATCGGGCCACGCCGCGGCTGAGGCATCAAACTTCAGAAAGCGGGTGAACAGCACCGTTGCCACGTCGGCCATGCCCATCGGCATGCCGGGATGGCCGGATTTGGCCTTCTCCACCGCATCCATGGCGAGGGCGCGAATGGCATTCGCCATATCCTTGTGCGGCACGGCGTCGTGTTCGCTCGCTTGCACCGCCAGCTTCCCCATAGTCCGCCTCCGCCCCGACGCCCGTCGCCTCTGCGCGCGCAGCATTAGCGGCCCTGAGCGCCCACGTCCACCGCGCCGCAGGCCCCGTCGGCAACTCTGACTTCGCCGGCGGTGCCACGCGGGCTAAGGGTCGCTGCGACAGGCGAAGCTCGCAGCCTCATCCGTGCTGCCCGAGCCCAAGTAGCGCGCAACCTGTGGATAGGGACATAGCGGCCGCGTGCGCGCCAGCCGACCCTCGTGCACCCGCGCCGCCATCAGCACGGCGGGCGGCTCCCCCCTCTCTACCCAATCGATGAGTGCCGTCATCGCGTCGAACCGGTCCGTACCAAGGCCGCCTCGGCAATGGAACATCCCTGGCACCATGAACAGACGCAAGAAATCTGGCGTGTCCGCGCCGTTCTTGGCAGCAGCCTTTTCGTAGTAGTCGATGCCCATCAGCGGCGGCAGTGCCATGTCGGCCCAGCCAAAATACATGAGCAGTTTTCCGCCGCGGGAGCGGAAGGCCGACAGATCGGGATCGCTGGCGTCGAGCAGTTGGCGCAGCTCGTCAAGACGCGGCGGATCCGTATCGAAGTTGAAGCTGCGCACATCGTAATCGGGCCCGGCCTTCGGGAGCGCGAAATGCCTCACGAAGCTCTCGCCAAACTCATAGTGGCGGGACTTTTCGCCGGGTCTGGCGATCAGCCACCCGCTCCATCCGCTCCTGGGCACCCCGTCGCCGATCTCCGAGCGAGTTGCCACCTCCGCTCCGACCGGATAGCCAAAGAGCAGCGGCCGACCGGCGCTCGTCACCCCAGCATAGATCTTCTTGATCGCCGCGCTCTGAGCTGGGGTGAGACAGCTTGGCTGGTCCAGGCCAGGGGGACATTGGGGCAGGTGCCTCTCGGGATCGAAATCACACCTGCGGGGGTCCTCGATCACGCCGTCCTTCAGTCCATCTTTGGCGTCGCAGCGCGCATAGACGGCCTCGCCAACCAGCCGCAGCTTCTCAGGCGATATGGGCGTTTCGGCCAATGCCAGGCCGTTCCAGAGGCTCTGGGTGAGCGCGTCCACGAACGCCAACACGGGAGCGCCCGCGACGATGCCGTCAAAATCGCCCGGGAACCTCTGAGCCGATATCAATCCTTGCCGGCCGCCGGTGGAGCAACCGTCCCAGTAGGAGTAGGCCGGTAACCGGCCATAGTAGGCCGCGGCAAT
>JAMXLN010000251.1 GCA_024281145.1 Hyphomicrobiaceae bacterium
GCAGCGGGCCTTACCGCCGCCGGCTTCGGGGCGGGATCGGCGCTGACCGTGGCGCCCATTCAGAACATGATTACCGGCAAGCCCCTGTTGGACTTTTCGTTGTTCGGCGTCCCCGTGTTCCTGGAGACGGTGGCCAAAGGGTTCCAGGAGACCTTCTTCTGGTTCGGTCTGTGGCAGGGCGTCATCATCGTACTGCTCGCCCTCCTGCTGCGCGCACCGGTGAGCGGCGAAGCGCCAGAGCCGGGCCTGCGGGCCAACGTGCTCCAGAGCCGACGCCAGTACTCGCCATCTGAGCTCATCGGCCCCAATCCCTATTGGATCGGCGGGGCTGTGCTGGCTCTCTGCGGCGGCATTGCCATGTGGTTCAGCGGGCTGCAATTCTATATCCCGCTGGCGCTGGCGGGGTTTATTTTTCTGGTCGGTGGATCGGTGGTCCTGCTCAAGGGCCAACCGATCTTCACGCTCATGTATGTGATGTTCGTGTTGGTTGGCGCCGGCGGTCTGATGGTCACCGCCAACCTGGCGCCAATCGCCAAGGACCTCAAGGTGGACGCCATACCCGTCGCGCTCGCCGGCTTGACCATGCCCGCCCTCACCTACGCCGCCACGCTCGATCGCATCTTGAACGGCTTGACGCGGCCCTTCTTCGGCTGGATCTCCGACCGCATCGGCCGCGAGAACACCATGTTCATTGCCTTCGGGATCGAAGGGGTGGGCATTTACTTCTTGTATCTGTTGGGCGCCGATCCGTTCTGGTTCGTGGTGCTGAGCGGGCTCGTATTCTTCGCCTGGGGTGAAATCTACAGCCTATTTCCCTCCACGACGACGGACACCTTCGGCTCGAAGTTTGCCACCACCAATGCCGGGCTGCTGTACACCGCCAAAGGTACGGCTGCGCTTCTCGTCCCCTATGCCAATACGCTGCAACACGCATGGGGCAGCTGGGACCTCGTGTTCATCATCGCTGCGGGGGCGAACGTGCTCGCCGCCGTGCTGGCGCTCGCCGCGCTCAAGCCCTGGCGTGCGCGCGTCGTCGCGCGCTCCAGCCAAGCCGATAGGCCGGCGATCGGCGTGAAGGCACAAAGCGGCGCGCGCGCAGGTCCGACCGCGGAACAGTTCGACGCCCTCTCAGACCGCGTCAAGGCGCTCGAGGACGAGCAGGCCCGCCTCTCGAACGTGCTCAAGACGTCATCCGCCTGACGCGACGGCGGCGACGGACCTCGCTTTGACCCGTGCCCTCGTACGCGGGGTGCACGGGCACTCTTTTCCGATTGTTGGCTTGGGCTGGCGTGGAGAGGCCACGCGCTTGGCATCCACTCTTGGGCTGGCGCCTTACCTGCCCCCAACCTGTGCCCTAGGGCACAGCGCTCTGCGCACGGCTGCGGCAGCATACCCTCACCAAATCTTCAGAGGAGCCGCACCCCATGAACATGCATGTGGACGCCCGGCAATTGGAGCCATCCAGCGCCCCCGCCAAGACCGGGCTCTTGCGACGGATGCTGGCGTTTCTTGCCAAGGTGCTGTCCTCGCCCAAGGGCAATCAGGGCGGCTGGGAAGGCGGCGCGCGCGGACTTTGATCGGTTCGCAAAGGTGGCTGCGCAGACTGGGCTTTCCCGCGGGCTCCTATGACGGCGAGCCGTGGCTCAACAGGCTCACAAGGAAGCGCAGCGCGGCGGCTAGGAGAAAAAGGCCGAACGCGATCTCGAGCGAGCGTTTGGACAGCGCGTGCGAAAGCCGCGCGCCGTAGGGCGCCACATAGCTCGAGATCGGCGCCATGATCGCCACCCCAACGAGGGAGACGAAACCTATCGAGAGCGGCGGCAACAGGGCTCGCTGCGACCAACCCGCAACCATGTAGCCGATGCTGCCCGCGAGCGTAATCGGCACGCCGAGCCCTGCCGACGTGGCGACTGCGCTTTGGATCGACTGCCCGTAAAGGGTGAGCACCATGGTCGAGAGCGATCCCCCGCTGACGCCCATGAGGGCGGAGGCAAGGCCAATCAGTGCGCCGTAGACAGCCATCGCGACGCGACCCGGCAAGGCTTGGGCAAGCACCCAAGCCTCCCGCCCGAACAGAAGCTTGGCGGCGATGCCCGCGGCGATCACAACGAATGCAAGTTTAAAGACCCCAGCCGGTGCATAGGCCGCGGCGACCGCCCCCACCGCCACCCCGGCGATGGCCGGCAGGCTCCAGGCGCGCACCACGTCCGCCATCCCCCGACCGGCGGCGCGGTGGGCGAGATAGGAGCGGATCGTGGTCGGCACGATGATGCCAAGCGACGTGCCGATGCAAAGCTGCATGCGCACGACTTCAGGCACGCCCAGGACCCGGAACACCTCATAGAGCACTGGGACGATTACTGCCCCTCCGCCGATGCCGAAGAGGCCGGCAAAAATCCCCGTGACGATGCCGGCAAGGAGAATCGCGGCCCCGAGCCATGCGAGCTCGGCGAGCGGCACCCCGAAAAGCATCAAGCCTCCTCCTCGCCCCGCCCGCTGCAGCCCTCGATTCGAGGGGCTCATAGCCGAGCCACGCAATTCTGCCCATCCCCCCACTCCTGGCAGTGAGAGCAGGACTTGTTTCGTTGCTCTCAAGCAGTCTAAGCCGGATCGGGACGCAAGCGGGCACGCAGGCTAGGGCGCAAGGCGGCGAGTGCGCGCCGATTGACTGGTCGTCGGCCCACCAATACGGTCCGGCTGCCCGTTAGCCGCAGGATTGGCGCAACCGGCCAGGGACGAGACCATGGCACAGCCCAAAGAAGCCGCGCTCGCCGCGCAGTCCGCGCGCGCGTGGCCGTTCGAGGAGGCACGCCGGCTCGTCAAGCGGCTGGAGAACCTGCGCGACGGCGGCGCCAAGCCCGTCGTCTTCGAGACGGGCTACGGCCCCTCAGGCCTGCCGCATATCGGCACCTTCGGCGAGGTCGCACGCACCAGCATGGTCCGCCACGCCTTCGAGGTGCTGACAGGCGGACGCCGCAAGACGCGGCTCGTGTGCTTCTCCGACGATATGGACGGCCTGCGCAAGGTGCCTGACAACGTGCCGAACCGGGACATGCTCGCCGCCTATATCGGCAAGCCCCTCACCTCTGTGCCGGACCCTTTCTCCAACGAGTATCCAAGCTTTGCTGCCCACAACAACGCTCGCCTGCGCCGCTTCCTCGACCGCTTCGGCTTTGATTACGAGTTCTTATCGGCCACGGAGTGCTACAAGGGCGGCACCTTCGACGCCTCGCTGATGCGCATGCTCGAGGCCTATGACGAGGTGATGGACATCATCCTGCCCACACTGGGGCCGGAGCGCCGCGCCACCTATTCGCCGTTCCTTCCGATTTCGCCCACCTCGGGCCAGGTGCTGCAGGTTCCGATGCTCGAACGCCACCCGAAGAGGGGCACCGTCGTCTACGTCGATCCCGACAGCGGACGCAAGGTTGAGACACTCGTGACGGGTGGTCGCGTGAAGTGCCAGTGGAAGGCCGACTGGGCCATGCGCTGGACGGCACTCGAGGTCGACTACGAGATGTGCGGCAAGGACCTGATCGACTCGGTGACCCTCTCCTCCAGAATTTGCCGCGCCCTCGGCGGAACGCCGCCTGAGAACTTCATCTACGAGCTGTTCCTGGACGAAGCGGGCGGTAAAATTTCCAAGTCAAAGGGCAATGGGCTCACCGTCGACGAGTGGCTTACCTATGCTTCGCCGGAGAGCCTGGCCCTGTTCATGTACCAGAAGCCGAAGGCCGCCAAGAAGCTCTACTTCGACGTGATCCCCAAGGCGGTCGACGAGTACCTCGGCTACCTCGCCAAATATCCTGCCGAGGACGCGCAGGCAAAGTACGACAATCCGGTCTGGCACATCCACGCTGGAGCCCCGCCCCACGCAGACTTGCCGATCAGTTTCGCGCTGCTCTTGAACCTGGTATCCGTCTCCAACGCCGAGGACAAGGCAACGCTGTGGGGCTTTATTCGCAAATATGCGCCCCAAGCCACGCCCGAGAAGCATCCGCTCCTCGACCAGCTGGTCGGTTACGCGCTTTGCTACTACCACGACTTCGTCAAGCCTGCGAAAACCTATCGCTTGCCGACCGAGCCCGAGCGCGAAGCGCTCGCTGCGCTGGCCGACGCGCTGGGCAAGGCCAGCCCCGGCGCCAACGCCGAGGCGCTGCAAAACATTGTCTATGAGGCCGGCAAGACCCACGGCTTTGCCGACAAACTGCGCCTCTGGTTTGGTGCCATATACGAGGTGCTGCTCGGCCAATCGCAGGGACCGCGCTTCGGGGGCTTCGTTGAGCTCTATGGCGTGGACAACACGCGCGCTCTCATCCACCGGGCCCTAAAAGGCGAGCTGGTGCGTTCTCGCCCCGCAAGCTAGGCCCCAAGAGCGTCGCCCTTCCAAGTGCGCCTCGCAAGTGCGACCCCTAGTGCCTCGACCCCCAGTGCCTCGACCCCAAGTGCCTAAACCCCAATGCCTAGACCCCAAGTGTCGCACGCCAGAGGCCAAGCAAGGCTTCAAGAGGCGACAGCCAAGCCCTGGCCGTGGCCTGCGCCAACTCCTCAGTGGGCTTGACGATCACCTGCGCCACCGCGTGACCGCCCGCTGAGCGGTAACTGGCAAAGTTCGTGTCGCGCCCAGCGTTGAAGCCGCGGTCAGGACCCAAGCCCGCGTGCACAGCCGGCGGCGGCGCGGGAATGGGGTGCCGGGGCGGCCCAGCGGTCCACGCACGCGCATCAGCGAACGGCGCCCAGCACGCACGGCCCAGGGCTGTCCACCAAATCGGTGGAAAGGGAACAAACCCAAACCGGGACACGTCACAGCTGCCCCCGAGCCCCGGCGACGGCCGGTCGGACATGGACCAGAGCATGGACCCAAACGGCATCGACGAGGGCATCAACCAGGGCGTGGACCAGGCGATGCGCGGGTGGGGCCATGGCGAGCGGGCCGCCATCGGCTGCTCGTCCATCGCTGGCTTCGCCTTAAGCATCTGCGCCCACATCGACCAGCCCCACACCGACGCCGCCAGCGCATCGCTGGTCGCCCTCAGCTGGGCTCGCAGGATCGAAATAAGGGCATCGGCGAGCGGTGATTGCGCCTTGAAATTGAGCTGGGAATTGAGCTGGGAATTGAGCATGAGGTTGCTCCTCGCTCGAAATCGGCGCGCGTGCCCCCAACGCCCCCGATGCTACCTCGCCTCATGCACTGCAACAAGGTTTCTCCTGCGCCGCAACAACCGCGCGGCCCCAGGTTGCATCAGCCGGCAATTCCAGCGGAGGTCCCCTCGGAGTTGCTCGCCTGGGGCACCGATGGCGCGGGCAGGTTCGGCCGAGGCGCATGCCGATCCGCGGGCGCGGATGCCAAGCGACCCGAGCACAGCCAATAGACGAGGCCGGCCACGGCCCCGGTGATGAGGAAGGCCGCCACCGCGTAGCCGTTGCGGATGCTGCCCTGGGCTTCGCCTCCGCTCTCGGTCCAAGATTGCGCCGCAAAACCCACGGCGGCGATGGCGATGCCAATGAGCACATAATAGAGCCAACCGCCGATCCGCTGCCATTCGGCGAAGCCCGCGCCAATCAAGGCAAACGGTGCAGCGAACATGGCCGTGTGCGTGGCCACGGCCAGCGCCAGGAGGCCCGCTTGTGACATGCGCTCACTGGCAGGCTCCCTTGCCAGCTCGAGCGGCGTGTAGACGAACAACACCAGGGTGAGGCCAGCTGCCAGGCAGGCGAGAGCGAAGCCGAGCAGAACCCGAAGCATGCCTAGGACCATGTTCGCTCCTTTGCGGGATTGCGGGACAGAGGACGCAACTGGCTGGACCTGCCCCCCGCGGCACCCCAACCCTCGCGCTTCATTTTAGCCGCCTCCATCGGCGCCGACCAGTTGGGGTCAGACGGGCCTCTGGCGGTGCTCAGGCATTGCGCCCAGCGAGCAGCCAATAGACGAAGCCTCCGGCAAAGCCGGCTGTTGCGAGCACCTGCCAGACCATTGGCGACAGCTCCAGCAAGGTGGCGGGCTGACCGATCCGGGTGAGGAGCGGCACGACGGCCAGCGCCACACCCCCGCCGACGATGTAATAGACCGCGCTGCGGATGCGCGCCGCCTCACCGACGATCACGAGCAGCAGGGCCGGCACCAGCGTGTGCACGGAGGCAAATCGCAGTCCCAAGACGAGGAGATCCATGATGGCATTGACCGGTACCTCGTCCTGGCTGCGGGCACTGATCGCCTGTACCACACGCTCCTGGCCGAGCGAGAACACCACGAACAGCGTGGCCATGCCCGCAAACACGAACGCGATCGGCAGCAGGATGATCCGTCCCAAGGCTCGCATCATGGGTATCCCTCGCTTACGCGCCCCCTCCAGAATCCGCGATCGGGCGCTCGCGCGCGCTCAATTTCAGGCTCTCAGACTTGAGCTGACCGCACGCTGCCATGATGTCGCGGCCACGCGGGGTGCGCACCGGGCTCGCGTAGCCCGCCCGGTTCACCACCTCCGCGAAGCGCTCGATCTGCTCCCAGTCCGAACCCTCGTGCGGCGCGCCGGGCCAAGGATTGAACGGGATCAGATTGATCTTGGCCGGGATGCCCGCAAGCAGCTTGATGAGCGCCCTTGCGTCCGCCAGGCTGTCGTTGAGCCCCTTCAACATCACGTACTCGAAGGTAATGCGGCGCGCGTTGGAAAGACCGGGGTAGGCGCGGCACGCCGCCATCAGCTCGGCGATGGGATACTTGCGGTTGATGGGCACCAGCTTGTCGCGCAGCTCATCGCGCACCGCGTGCAGCGAGATCGCCAGCATGGTGCCTGCCTGCTCGCCCCAGCGCGGGATCTGCGGCACCACCCCGCTGGTGGAGAGCGTGATGCGTCGCTTGGACAATGCGAGGCCCTCGCCATCGGCAACGATCGCCATAGCATCGCGCACGTTGTCGAAGTTGTAGAGCGGCTCCCCCATGCCCATGAGCACGACGTTGGTGATCTTGCGCTCCGCGGCCGGGAGCAGGCCCCCATCATGTGGCGAGGCGCCGCCCGGCCAGTCGCCGATGCGGTCGCGTGCCAGCAGCACTTGCCCGACGATTTCTGCCGGCACCAGGTTGCGCACGAGCCGCTGCGTGCCGGTGTGGCAGAACGAGCAGGTGAGCGTGCAGCCAATTTGGCTCGAGATGCAGAGCGTCCCGCGCTCGGCCTCCGGGATGTAGACGGTTTCGATCTCGGGCGCGCGCATCTCGTGGCCACGCTTGGGCAGTCGGAGCAGCCACTTGCGTGTGCCGTCGCCGGACAGTTGCTCGGCCACGATCTCGGGTCGCTCAAGGCTGTAGGTACCCGCCAGTGTGGCGCGCAATTCCTTGGAGACGTCCGACATGGCCTCGAAGGCAGTGGCGCCACGCACGTAAATCCAGCTCCAAAGCTGGCCGACCCGCATCTTGAGCTGTTTGTCAGGCACCCCGATCCCCGCGAGTGCCGCGCGCAACCCCTCGCGCCCGAGCCCCGCCAAGGAGGCCCGGCCAACGCTCCCCGGCTGCAGGGTCGATGGATCGCGCACGGCGCTCATGTGGTCGGTGTCTCGCTGGCGATGGCGCCTTATTTAGTTCTGCCAGCCGCCGCTGTCATCAACCGCTTCTGCCATGCCCTCCGTTCCATGCCGACGACGCGGCCGACGACGCAGCTTGGACGTGCACAGCTTAACAGAGAGCGGCCCTCCCCGGCGCAGCTCCACGTCCCACTTTGGCGCCGCGTGCTCGCATCGGCGCTCGGCCTGCTCTGCCGGAAAGGGGCGGCTCATTGCCGAGCGTGCCCCCTGAGGCATCGCGAGCGGCCCGGAGACGCCATCCCACGCCGGTCGTGCTGCGATGCAAGATGCGGCAGACCCGGCTGCAGCGGGACAGAGACAAAGTGTCTATGCGGGACCGACGGCGCTCGGCAGAATGAGCGGGACCGTTTCTGCCGTTGTGCCCGAGCCTTGGAGCCTCCCCATGAGCGCACCCGTATTGCACAGCCTCGATCCGCGCGGTGTTGCCACCGTCTCGCTCAACCGACCCGAAGTCGGCAACGCCTACAACGGCGACATGATCCAGGGTCTGTTGGCGGCCCTGGATGGGCTCGCGGTCGCCGGCCTACGCGCCCTGCTGCTCAAGGGTAACGGCAAGCACTTCCAAGCCGGAGCCGACCTCGCCTGGGTGCGGTCGGTCGCCAGCGCTTCGGCGGAGGAGAACATCCGCGTCAGCCGCGCCACCGCCCAAGCCATCGACCGGCTCAACCGTCTGCCCGTGCCGACGGTAGCGCTCGTGCAGGGTGGCTGCTTTGGCGGTGGCACCGGCATCGTTGCCGCCTGCGATATCGTGATCGCCGCCGACAATGCCTTGTTCTCAATTTCGGAGGTGCGCTGGGGCTTGACGGCCGCCATCATCATCCCGCAGCTGAGCGATGCCATTTCAGTGCGCCAATTGCGCCGCTACGCTCTAACAGGTGAGCGGTTTGGCGCCGAAGAGGCGCAGCGCATTGGCCTCGTGCATCACGTGGTACCCAATGAGCATCTTGCCGCCGCTGGGGAGGAAATGGTCCGCCGCCTTCTTGAAAATGCGCCCGAGGCCATGGCGCAAACCAAGGCCACCGCGCTCATGAGCGCCTGGGGCGGATTCGAGCCGCGCACGTTCGAAGCCCTCGTTGAAGCGCACGCCCGCAAGCGCCAGACGGCCGAAGCCGACGAGGGCCTCGCCTCCTTCGCCGAGAAGCGCGCAGCGCGCTGGTCGCGCCGCTGAGCACGGAGGATGGCAACGGCGTCGGCCGAGTGCCCGCCCCGCTTGAAGCAGGCGTCGGACGCTGTATCCTGAGGGTCTGCCGACAGCAGCCGGGACGGTCTAATGCAAGCATCGGTCAAGCCCGCTCTCCTCGCCAAGACCTACGAGGTTGAGGATTTCGCGGCCGCCCAAGAGCTCTATCACAGCCATGGCTGGACCGATGGTCTGCCGGTGGTGCCGCCGACCGAAGCGGCCGTCGCGGCCTGCCTGGAGTGGGCCGGCATGCCCCCCGACCAGCTCATCGGCATCGAGCCTGTGCGTGCGCAGCCCATCACCGCCCACAAGCTCGCCATCAATGCTGTCATGGCCGGCTGCTTGCCCATGCACTTTCCCGTCGTGGTGACGGCGTGGCACGCCATGATGCAAGAGGAGTTCCTGCTGCACGGCGTCACCGCCAGCACCGGCGGCTGCGCCATTTTCGTCGTCCTCAACGGACCGATCCGCCGCGAGATCGGCGCCAATCCCACGTTTAACGCGCTTGGCAACAGCGACCGCGCCACTGCCGTCATCGGCCGCGCGCTGCGGCTCGCGCTCATCAATCTCATGGACGTGCGTCCCGGCGACATTGACCGCTCCACGCTGGGGCATCCGGGCAAATTTTCCTACTGCCTCGCCGAGGATGAGGAGGATACCACCTGGGAACCCCTGTCGGTGGCGCGCGGCATGCCGCCCGGCGCCTCCGCGGTCACCGTGATGGCAGCCATGGCGCCGCGCCAGATCATGAACGAGTGGACGAGGGAACCGAGGGAGATCCTCGAGACCTTTGCCGCGGAGATGCGGGCCAACCAGCGGCATTATTCGATCCACGGTGGCAACTATGCCATCGTCATCGCCAAGCAGCTGCGCGAACACATTCAGGCGGCCGGCTGGACCAAGCGCGACATTGCCGAGTTCATCTACGAGCGCGCGCGCGTGCGTCGCTCCGAATGGGCCGACGTCGGCAAGGGCGCCGTTGTGCGCGACCGCGGCGACAGTGTCTACACGGCGCTTGCAGGGCCGGACCATCTCCTCGTGGTCGCGGCGGGTGGGCCGGCCGGGGGTTTCGGGGCCGTCGTCCCACCATGGTTGGGCGACAAGACAAAAGCCGTGACCGTCGCCATCGGCGCCTGCGTCGATTGCGCGCCAGCGAAGGGATGAGCGCAACGAGGCTCAATGTGCTATCAGCTGGTAGCAGCCTGAGGAACGACCCATGACGCTGCGAGTGCTCGACCCGACCAATGAGGCACAAACCGTCGGTGGCCAGCCGGCCGCGCGCCCCCAGTCGCTGCGAGGCAAGACGGTGGGCTTCATCTCCAACGGCAAGGAAGGCACCAAGGGCTACTTCGCCCACCTGGAGCGCCTGCTCCGCACCGAGCTCGGCGTCGCCGATGTGGTGTGGTGCACCAAGTCGAACTATAGCGCGCCGGCCGATGCCCACATCGTCGACCAAATCAAGCGCTGGCACGCCGTGGTGGCCGGGGTGGGTGATTGAGGTAGCTGCTCGTCGTGCAGTCTGCACGATACCATCACAGCGGAGCGAAGCGGCGTCCCGGCTATCGGCGTCATGACGAGCCGGTTCGTCTCTGCGGCCGAGCTCATGTGCCGCGTGCTGGGCATGCCCGACTACAAGTTCGCGGTCATCGACCACCCCCTCAGCAGCGCGTCCGACGCGGATCTTGCCCTCTACGCCCGCGCCACCCTGGAGCAAGCGCGCCGCCTGCTCATCAGTGCTTGAGGGTTGTTCACACGCCGTTCCGTTGACTGGTCCGACGCAAGTTGGAGGCCGAAAGGTATCCCAATTAGCGAATAAGGAGATCGGGACCCGTCTCGTCGGTTCCGTTTCCGGTCCAGGGCGATGGATCCCTGTAGAGGGAAGCTCCGTGCAGAGGCGTCAGCGCTTGGAGGGAGAGGGCGTCACCTAAAGTGCTTCGACAGCTTTAGTCCCTGCGCCTGATAGTTGGAGCCCAGCTCCTGGCCGTAGAGTACCTCCGGGACATCGGCGAGTCGCTCATAGAGCAGCCTGCCGATCGCCTGGCCGTCCTCTAGGATGAAGGGGATGTCAAGGCTGCGCACCTCCAGCACCGCCTTGGCACCCTTTGGCTTGCCATCGATGACCCCGAAGCCCGGGTCGAAGAAGCCCGCGTAATGGACGCGGAATTCGCCCATCATGGGATCGAAGGGCGCCATCTCCGCCGCGTACTGGCTTGGCACCACCACCGCCTCCTTGGAAGCCAGAATGTAGAACTCGTGCGGATCGAGGATCAGGCGTCCATCCTCCACATCGTAGATTTCATCCCAGAATTTACCGATCTCGTAGCCGCCGACGTTGTCGACGTCGATTACACCGGCGTAGCGTTTGGCCTTGTAGCCGATCAACCGTTGGCGCGTCTGCGGCGTGAGGTCGACCCGAAGATTGAGCCCGTCGCGCACGGTTGGCGCGGCGTCGACGAGGGCGCTTGCCGTATGCAGCGCCATGAGCTCTGCATCGGAAAGGAAACGCTCATCGCGGGCCTGCCGCGTTGTGCGCCGCAGCAGGCGCAATTGGTTGAGGCGCGAGCCCTGGCGCACCAGGATGCTAAAGCTGCGCGGCGATATCTCGATGTAGAGGGGCCCGCTGTAGTGTGCCGGCACGTAGTCGAAGGCGTCCGCGCCGTCTGCAATCAGCCGTGTGAAGACGTCGAGCCGGCCCGTAGAGCTCTTAGGATTGGCAGTGGCCGACAGCGTTGCGCGCAAATCGAGCCGCTCCATCAGCGGCACCAGATAGACGCACTGCGTCTCCAATACTGCGCCCTTGCTCAGATCGACGATGTGGGACTGCATGGCCGCGAGCTTGCTTTCCACGCTGCGGCCCTTGCCCGGCAGGAAGCTTGCGCGGATGCGGTAGGCGATGGGCCCGAGGCGCAGATCGAGGCTCGCCGGCTGCACCTGGGACGGATCGATGGCATTGTCATCCGCATAGATTTCCTTGCGTGCGATCAGCGCACGCAGGGCCTGGCTCGGCAGCACGCCGGTGCGCGGGCCGAGAGCGCGACGCGGCGGGTGCAAAGCGTTCCACCTAGGGTCGTTTTCGAACAGGCTGGGCTCCCGGGCCGTAAACATCATCCTGGTTCGTCCCTATGTCGCAAGGGTGCCGGGCACGACTCGCGGCCGGCGGATCCGAACCGGGACGCTTAGTGGATCCCCCATTCCCAGTCACGCGGGCGTGCCGGATCTGCGGGTCCGTGCCCGCGGTTTGGCACAGGTTATCCCAAGATATCTGGCTTGGCGCCGCGCGCTTGCAAACCCTTCACATGCGGGGGCCGCCACGGCCTTGGTGCCCGCGTGCCAAATCCTCATTGACGCGGAGCGCCCAACCGGGGTATTTCCCGCCGTTATACGTGGTGATTTGGCCGGCCGGCTTGCAGCCACGCTAAAGAAATCGCTAAAAGGCCGTGCGCGACAACCGACCAAAAGGCGCCCGGCTTACAGCGAGCGGGAGCAGGTTTGGCCGGTTTTTTGTTGCCCGGCAGCACCCGGGCCAGGGAGTGCGCGCATGAGCAAGCAACCGGCAGACCCGCGAGAGCAGGAAGAGTGGGGCCTTGAGACGCGCCTCGTGCATGGCGGCGGGCTGCGTTCTGCCTTCGGCGAGACCTCCGAGGCGCTCTTCCTCACCCAGAGCTATATCTACGCTTCAGCCGAAGAAGCCGAGGAGCGGTTCAAGAGCGAGGGCGGCTTCATCTATAGCCGCTACGCCAATCCCACCGTCGCCATGTTCGAGGAGCGCATGCGTCTGTTGGAGGGTGCTGGTGCCGCGCGGGCCACGGCGACGGGCATGGCTGCGGTCAGCGCGTCGCTGCTCTGCTTTCTCAAGGCCGGCGACCACATCGTGGCCGCCCGCGCCCTGTTCGGCTCCTGCCGCTACGTCGTGGAGGACCTTTGTCCGCGTTTCGGCATCACTTCGACGCTCATTGATGGCGGCGACCTTTCCGCCTGGGAGCGCGCCGTGCGTCCGAACACCCGCGCTTTTTTCTGCGAAACGCCGGCCAATCCCACGCTCTACCGCGTCGACATAAGAGCCGTTTCGGAAATCGCCCATGGCGCCGGCGCGGTGGTCGTGGTCGACAACGTCTTCGCCACCCCCCTATTGCAGAAGCCCCTCGAGCTCGGCGCGGATGTGGTGGTCTACTCCACCACCAAGCACGTCGACGGCCAGGGCCGCTGCCTGGGCGGCGTCGTGCTCGGCTCGCAGGCCTACGTGAAGGACCACCTGCACAATTTCCTCAAGCACACCGGCCCCTCGCTCAGCCCCTTCAACGCCTGGGTCATGCTCAAGGGGCTGGAGACGCTGCCTCTGCGCGTGCGCGGCCAATGTGAGACGGCGGCCATCGTCGCAGACCACCTGGCCGGTCGGACGGATGTCACCCGCGTGCTTTTCTGCGGTCGGTCCGATCACCCGCAAGCCGCCCTCGCCAAGCGACAGATGTCGGGCCCGGGCCAAGTCGTGACATTCGAGATCGCCGGTGGCAAGCCAGCCGCCTTCCGTTTTCTCAACGCCCTGCGGCTCATAAGGCTTTCCAACAACCTCGGCGACGCCAAGAGCCTGATCACGCACCCCGCCACCACCACCCACCAGCGCCTCAAACCCGAGGCACGGGCCGAACTTGGCATCTCTGAGGGCATGTTGCGGCTGTCGGTTGGGCTTGAAACTCCAGGCGACCTGATTGCCGACATTGACCGGGCACTGGCAGCCTCTAGAATCTGAGGGAGCGACCAGCAAAGCTCCGTCGGACCATGTACGAAGCCCTCACTCGTAGCATCCGCGTGCGCGTCGTGCCGCAGTACGTGGAGGAGGAATCCTCCCCCGACGAGGGCAAGTTTTTCTGGACCTACACCATCGAGATCCGCAACGAAGGCAGCGAGACGGTGCAGCTGTGCTCCCGCCACTGGCACATTACCGACAGTCACGGGCGCAACGAGGAGGTGCGCGGGCCTGGCGTCGTTGGCAACATGCCGGTGCTGAGACCTGGTCAATCGTTCCGCTACACGTCGGGTTGTCCGCTTGCGACGCCGTCAGGCATCATGGTCGGCAGCTACCGCATGACCACGGAGGCTGGCGAGCAGTTCAACGTGGCGATCCCCGCCTTCTCGCTCGATAGTCCGCACGCCAAGCGCAGCCTCAACTGAAGGACACCATGAGCCCCAGTGTAAGCACGGTCAAGGCGCTGCTAGAGCGGCTCGTCGGCTTCGATACCACGAGCTCCAACAGCAACATTCCTCTCATTGAGTTTGTGGAGTCCTATCTGGCTGGGCACGGCGTTGCCAGCCGGCGCGTAGCGACCGACGATGGACTGAAGTCCAGCCTGTTTGCCACCATCGGCACGGGCGAGGGTGCCGGCATCGCGCTTTCGGGCCACACCGACGTGGTGCCGGTGGCGGGCCAGGTTTGGGACAGCGATCCCTTCCAACTCGTCGAGCGCGACGGCAAGCTCTACGGCCGCGGTACCTGCGACATGAAAGGCTATCTCGCCTGCTGCCTCGCCATCGTGCCGCTCTTGCAGGCACGGCGCCTCAAGGTGCCGTTCCACATTGCCTTCTCCTATGACGAGGAGGTCGGCTGCACTGGTGTGCGCCCGATGATCGGCGAATTCGGCAAGACGCTTCCGACCCCGCGCATGGTCTTCGTTGGCGAACCGAGCAAAATGGCCGTCGTCGACGCGCACAAGGGCCCGGTACGCTGGCGCGTCGAACTCACCGGGCGGGCGGCGCACTCGAGCATGCCCCATTATGGCGTGAACGCCATCACCTATGCCGGTCGCCTGATCGGGGAAATCCTGCGCATGGAGGAGGAGCTGAAGGCCGGCCCGCTCAATCCCCGCTTCGACCCGCCGTGGACCAGCACGCAGATTACGCAGATCGCGGGTGGTACGGCCTCCAACGTGGTGCCGGTGCCCTGCTGGTTTGGCTGGGAGACCCGCGCGCTGCCCCAGTTCGATCCCTTCATCTTGCAGCGGCGCCTGGAGAAATTCGCCGCCGAGGTGTGCCTGCCCGACATGCGTCGGGTGGCCCCAGAATCCCAAATCGAGATCCGCGCCGTGAACCACGTCTCTGCCTATGCGGCCGACGAGGTATCTGGCATCGTGCCGCTGACCCTCAAACTCGCTGGACAGAACGCGACGTTGGCCGTCTCCTATTGCACCGAGGCTGGCCTCTTCCAAGATGGCGGTGCACCCGCCATCATCTGTGGCCCCGGCGACATCGCTCAGGCACATACCGCAAACGAGTTCATCGACATCGAGGAGCTCGAGAAGTGCCTGGCCTTCCTGACCCGTTTGGCGGATTGGGCCGAGGCTTAGCGCCGCGCACAGCCCGTGAGCTTGTCCTCTCCGCTGCCCGCGCCTGCGAGGCAGGCTCGGTTGCGCTTAGCGGTGCTCTGACGCCCGCCAGATGCGCAGGACAAGCCGGCGCGGGGCGGACTATGGTGGGTCACCTGGGGGCAATACCCCCAGGAGCACCGCAGGTTCAAGGGAAGGCGTTGCGTCATGCTCGACCTCATCATTCGCGGCGGAGACGTGGTGACCCCGCAGGGCGTCGCCAAGGGCGATGTCGCCATCAAGGGCGAGACCATCGCCGCCGTGGCTGCGCCCGGCGCCCTGGCTCACAGCGAGGCAACCCGCGTGATCGACGCAGCGGGCAAGATCGTCATGCCGGGCGGCATCGATCCGCATGTACACATGGCCCACCCGTTCATGACGCCCGATGGCAACACGCTCTACACGCAAGGGCCCGACCGGGTCGGCATGGCAGCGCTGTGGGGTGGCACCACCACGCTCATCGATTTTGCGTACGCGACCGCAGACCGCAGCGTGCAAAAGGGTATCGAGGCCCGCGATGCGCAGTTTGCGCCCAAGAGCTGCTGCGACTGGGCCTACCACCTGATGCTGGGGAGCGAGCCGCCGCACACGCAGATGGGGGAGCTGGCGGAGGCAATCCAGGCCGGCTACCCGACGATCAAGATCTTCACCACCAACATCTGGCCGCACCGCACCGGCCGCATGGTCGACTTTGGCGACATCTGGGAAGTGTTCAAGGTTCTTGCGCAGCAGGGCGGCCTCGGCGTCATCCACGCGGAAGACAACGATATTGTTATGCACATGTATGCCAAGCTCATCCGCGAGGGGCGCGTTGGCTATGAGAACTTGGCGGAGGTGCACAACACCCTGTCAGAGGATTTGAGCTTCCGCCGCGTCATCAGACTGGCCGAGAGCGTGCCGGGTACGGCACTCTATATGATGCACGTCTCCGCTGCGACCGGCGTCGCCGCCATCCGTGAGGCGCGTGCAAAGGGTCTGCCCATCTACGGCGAGAGCTTGCACCAGTACATGCTGCACACGGCCGAAGACTATAAATTGCCGAATGGCCAAATTTATCACACGTATCCCTCGCTCAAGTCGGCCGATGACCAGAAGGCGTTGTGGGAGGGCACCCGCATGGGGGCCATCAACTGTGTGGCCACCGATGAGCTGTGCTGCACGTTGCGCGAAAAGACGATGGGTCGGCGCATCGACGACACCACCGGCGGCAATTCGGGGGTCGAGCCGCGTCGGGGCGTGATGTATACCGAGATGGTGATACGCCGCGGCTATGCGCTCTCCCGCTTCGTCGATCTGGTATCGACCAATCCCGCCAAGATCATGGGGCTCTACCCACGCAAGGGTGCCATCGCAGCGGGCAGCGACGCCGACCTCACCATTCTCGATCCTGCCCGTCGCGGCAAGGTACGCGCGGAAGACCTGCACGAAAGCGACTATACGCCCTGGGAGGGCCACGACATCTTCGCCTGGCCGGTGGTGACAGTGCTGCGCGGCAAGGTGATGGTCGAGAACGGAAGGTTCCTTGGACGCGAGGGTGGGGGCCAGTACCTCAAGCGCAAGATCGCGTCCGAGATCATCGCTGGGCCGATGCTGTGAGTGGCGATCTTGACGCGGCCGTGCAGGCGCTGCTCGAACACAGCCTCAGGGCTTGGCGGGTGGACGGCAAGATCCATCGCGAGGTCGACGGAACACTGCTGATCGCAGCCGCAAACAAGTGCGTGCGCGTCGCGCGGGCTCCAGCGGGCCTGCCGTTCCGATGGGCCGTGGCGGACGGAGAGCGCAGGCGTGGTGCCACCTCCGTGACCGGCATCCTGCGCCACGTCCGCACCGCGCTCGATAGCAGCTATCGTTCCGTTCGACTGCGCATCGCGCCCTTGCCGCCGACGCCATGATCCCCGTCGCCGTCCTCACCGGCTTTCTTGGCAGCGGTAAGACCACACTGCTGGGACATCTGCTGCGGCACCCCGATTTCGCGCGTACGGCCGTGATCATCAACGAGTTCGGAGAGGTCGGCCTTGACCACGACCTGGTCGAGGCAAGCGAGGAGAGCTTTATTGAGTTGCAAACCGGATGTCTGTGCTGCGCCGTCCGCGGCGACCTGGCACTGACGCTCGAGGACCTGCTGCGCCGGCGCGATGCGGGCACGGTGACCCCGTTTGAGCGCGTCGCCATCGAGACCAGCGGCCTTGCCGATCCGGCACCCATCCTGCACACGCTGATGAGCGACGCTGGACTTGCAAGGCGTCTGGCGCTCGCCGGAGTGGTGGCAACGGTCGACACCATCAATGGCCTTGCCACCCTTGAACGCTACCCTCAGTCCGTCAAGCAGGTGGCGCTGGCGGACCGCTTGATTCTAACGAAGGGCGACTTGGCGCAGGGCCAAGGCGCCGATCTTACTGCTCGTCTCGCCGCCCTCAATCCCACGGCTAAGAGACTGCAGGCCTCGTTCGGCGCGGTCGACCCGGCGCACCTCTTCGACGTGGGACACCCCGCCTCTTTGCGCGCCCACGACCTGCCGGCCTGGCTCGGGCTCGACGGGCACGATGCACCTGCGGCAGGTCACCACCCACAGATCTCCTGCTTCGCCATCTTGCGCGATGCGCCGGTCAAGGCCGTTGCGCTCACGCTCTTCCTCGAAGCCCTCGCCGAGCACTGCGGCGCCGATCTGTTGCGCTTGAAGGGCATCCTCAACATCGCCGAAAACCCCGACCGCCCGGCGGTCATTCACGGCGTACAGCACGTCTTCCACCCACCAGTCTGGCTGGATCGCTGGCCATCCCGGGACCGGCGCAGCCGGCTGGTGTGCATCGGGCGCGACATCCAGCAAGTCTGGCTTGAGGCCCTCATCCACGCGATCGAGGCCGAAGTTGCCGAGGTGGCCGCCGTTGGAGCGTAAGCACGATGTCGCCGATTGCGAGCTTTGCCGCAGCCCGGCATTCTCGACCGGGCGAGACAGGCATGCTGATAGCCGTGGCAGCGCTGGCACGCCGGGCGATTTGAGATGGCCGTGCGGGGAACGACGCTGGCAAAGTTCAGAGTACTGAGCTCGCCACGGCGCAAGGAAGCACGCCGCTGTGACGGGTACGGGTGGGAGGAGGAGCGATGGCCACCAACAACGACATCCTGCTTCGGACGGCCGCGACTGCCGGGTTGACGAGGCTCACGGAGGCTCATTTGGCGCAACTCAAGCGCGCCATCGAGTCAGCCCGCGAGCTCGGCGACAAATTGCCAAAGGATCTGCACTACAGCGAGGAGATTGCGGTCACGTTCCGCCTTCCGGCAGCCGGGGGCAGCAAGCCATGACGGACCTCGCGTTTCTCGGCATCGCCGATGCGGCGGATCTGATCCGTACGCGCAAGCTCTCCCCGGTAGAGTACATTGCGGCGCTTCTCGATCGCACCGGCCGGCTCGACAGCCGCTATCACGCCTTCATCCGCTTGACCCCGGATCTCGCGCTGGCGGGGGCCCGGCAGGCGGAGAAGGAAATCGCCGGCGGCAATTGGCGGGGGCCGCTGCACGGCATTCCGACGGGCCTTAAGGACATCATCGACTGCGCCGGGGTGCCCACCACGGCGCACTCCAAGGTGCTGGTGGAGAACGTGGCGGCGCAGGACGCCATGGTGACCCAACGCCTCAAGTCCGCCGGCGCTATCGTGATGGGCAAGCTCGCCACGCACGAGTTTGCCATCGGCGGGCCCTCCTTCGATCTGCCGTGGCCGCCCGCCGTGAACCCGTGGGGGGGCAACCACTTCCCCGGCGGCTCCTCCAGCGGCAGCGGGGTGGCCCTTGCAGCGGGCATGCTTCCCGCGGCGCTCGGCACCGACACGGGAGGGTCGGTGCGCAATCCAGCTTCCATGTGTGGGATCACGGGCATGAAGCCGACCTATGGCCGCGTCAGCCGCCGGGGCGTCTTGCCGCTCGCCTACTCCCTCGACCATGTCGGGCCGATGACGCGAACCGTGCGCGACAACGCCCTGCTGTTGCAGGTGCTGGCTGGCCACGATCCCGACGATCCCGGCAGCGCCAATGTACCGGTTTCGCATTACGCTGCCGACCTGGAGCGCGGTGTGAAGGGCCTGAAGCTCGGCCTGGTGCGCCACTTTTACGTCGAGGATATGCAGGCTCATCCCGAGCAGGCTGAGGCGATCGACCGCGCCGCGGAGCTGCTGCGCGGCCTCGGCGCCGAGGTGCGCGAGATCCGCCTGGCGCCGTTGCAGGACTACGCCACCTGTACCCGCATCATCATCCGTTGCGAAGCGTTCGCCATCCACCGTCGCTGGCTGGCGGAGCGGCCGGGCGACTACGGCAATCTGGCCCGCCAGCGCATCCTCGACGGCGCCGCCGTCAGCGCCACCGACTACATCGACGCGCAGCGGCTGAGGGGCAGGCTCACGCGCAGGACCCTTGAGATGTTCGCTGGCCTCGACGCAGTCCTGACGGCGTCCAGCCTAGACCCCGCGTGCCGCATCGACGACGCGGACGCCTGCGCCTGGCTTTATCCGCGCCAGGCGCGGCAGCCGTTCAATGTGACGGGGCAGCCAGCGATCGCCATTCCTGCGGGCTTTACGCAAGACGATCTGCCCCTGTCGCTGCAGCTCATCGGCCATCCGTGGCAGGAGGCTATGCTCTACCGCATCGCGCGGGCTTACGAGCGCGCGACCGACTGGACCGAGCGGCACCCATCTGCTGTCTCCGCTGCTTAGGTCGATGCTACGCACCCGGCGGGCGTACCCGTCCGGGTGAAGAGGGGATCGTGGTTGCAGAGCCGCCGGTCACCATGGGACCGAGCCTCGCATCGAGGTCACCGCTGCTTGCAATCGCAACCGACGGGGAGCCGCGCGGGGCGCACGCGCATAGGGAATTGTCGACGGGTCTCCCCGTGGGTTTCAAAGGAGCTCTGGCACGACCCACAGCGGCGGCTCACCGCGGGCAACGCGCTCGACGTTATCGAAGGCGTTGCGGAAGCGGGCGACGTGATTGTCCCAGGTGGGCCCCGCGAAATGGGCCGTGAGCACCACATTGTCGAGCTTGAGCAGCGGATTGTCGCCCGGCGGCGGTTCCTCGTTGAAGACGTCGAGGCCGGCGCCAAAGAGCTTGCCGCCGGCAAGCGCGCGCACGAGCGCCGGCTCGTCGATCACCGGCCCGCGGCACGTGTTGATCAGAATGGCCGTCGGCTTCATGAGCGCGAGCTCGAGCGCACCGATCATGTGGCGGGTCGTCGAGTTGAGCGGCACGTTGAGGGACACCACGTCAGAGGTTTGCAACAGCTCGCGCAACAGGCGGAATTTCACACCCAACGCATCCTCAGCGTCCTCGCTGAGACGCACGATGTCGTGATACTCAACGCGCATGCCAAAGCCGCGCGCCAGCCGCGCCACTTTCTTGCCAATGGTGCCGAGGCCGATGATGCCCAGCGTCTTGCCGTGGAGCTCGTACATACGCGGTGCTGGACCGTTGCCGCGCCAGCGGCCGGTCGAGACGTTGGCATGCTGCCAGATCACTTTCCGCGCCACGGTGAGCATCAGCATGATGGCGTGCTCGGCGACGGAGATGGCATTGGCCCCGCCGTTGTTGGCGACCGGCACTTTGGCGCGGCGGGCCGCCTCCAGATCGACAGCGTCATAGCCGGCGCTGAGGAGCTGCACGAGCTTCAGCCGCGGCGCCGCGCGATAGAATGCTTCCGGCATTCGCACGTTCGGATAACAGATCATATATTCGGCCGTACTGAGCGCGGATTCGAGCTCGGACCCATTGCGCGCCAGCACGAGCTCGAAGTTGGCCGGCGCCATCTCGCGGGCGATCTCCCCGGTCTCGGTTGACGTCGGAACGACGATGATCCTGGACCCCATACCCTCCTCCATCCCGTAAGCTTCAACATTAGGCCCCCCGTGCGGCAATCGACAATGGCGCGAGCCGCGCGCCAGCTGCGGGGGTAGGGTTGCAAACAGCGCCTAGGCGGGCAGGGCTCGTGGCACTACCATCCACCCACACGCACCTTGCCCGAAGAGGAACCAATCCATGGCAGACCCCATCAAAGTGGGCAACGTCACCATTCATCGCATCGTCGAGCAGGAAGGTCCCTTCTTTGAGATGCTGAAGTTCTTTCCGAAGCTCACCAAGCAGGTGCTGGAAGAGAACCGCGCGTGGCTGCAGCCCAAGTACATGAGCCCAAAGGACGAGCTCATGCTGTGCATCCAGAGCTATCTGGTGCAGACGCCGCACCACAACATTCTGATCGACACCTGTGTCGGCAACGACAAGCCGCGCCCCGCTCGCCCGTTCTGGAACATGATGCGATCGGACCGCTTTGAAAAGGCGCTGGCGGCCACCGGGCTCGGCGTCGGGGACATCGATTTCGTCATGTGCACACACCTGCACGTTGACCATGTCGGCTGGAACACCCGGATGGAGAACGGGCGCTGGGTGCCAACCTTTCCCAAGGCGCGCTATGTCTTCGCCGACCGCGAACTGGAGTTCTGGACCAAGCGCAACAAGGACGACGCGGCCCAATGCCCCTGGGTGACAGATTCGGTACTGCCGATCGTGGCTGCCAACCGCGTCGACATCGTCAAGAGCCAGTACACTTTCAACGACCTCATGACCCTCATTCCGACGCCCGGCCACACCATCGACCACTACTCTGTGCAGGTCGGCAGGCCGGGTGCGGATGCGGTCATCACCGGCGATATGATCCATTCGCCACTGCAAGCGCGCTACCCAGAGTTCGGCATGATGTCGGACTACGATTCCGCCCAAGCCGGGCAGTCGCGGCGCGAGCTGTTCGGGCGCCTCTGCGACAGCTCCACCATCATGTGCACCGCACATTTCCCCTCACCCTCGCGGGGACGCTTCGTGCGCTGGAAGGATGCCTTCGACTTCAGACCGGATTGACGGCTGCCAACATACGTTAGCAGCCCCCATCTGGCTCCGCGGACATGCGCTGCGGAGCCAGATGGCAAGTCTCAAAGCTTGAAGGCTTGCCCGCGGTCCCGCGCTGCTAGCCAATGCCGGCGACGTACCCTTGCGACGGGGAGTAGCTCAACCCGCAGGTCCTTGCTGGCCAAGTCGGGGTTCGCCGCGGCTCACACCTTGTCCTTGACCCAAGCCATGAGGTGCTGGGCCACTGCGACGAGGTCACCGTTCTGGTTCACCACCTTGATATCCCCGCGCGACCGGCGCTTTTCCGGGTCGATCTCGACGATCGTGTAGGTGAGCGTGACGGTGTCGCCGATGTAGACGGGCCCGAGAAAGCGCACCTTGTCGTAGCCCAGCGAGACGGCCGTCTCGTCGCCGGCCGTGCCGTGGCACTTGTCGATCATCAGGCTCGAGCAGGTGGAGGCAAAGCCGATCAGAAGCGCGCCGTGCGCGATACGCTTGCCATACTTGGAGCGCGCCATGTACTGTTCGTTGACGTGGTTGACGGCAAAGTCCCCGGTGATCCCGGCGAAAAGATAGATGTCGGTCTCGCCCACCGTCTTGGCGAAAGTGACGCTGTCGCCAGGCTTGACGTAGAACTCGCGCATCGCAGGTTCGCTCCGTTGCTTTGACCGGACACACGTGGCCAGGTCTGACAGCATAGGGGGGCGGGCGGGGTCGTGGCGAGCTTCTTCAAAGCCATCGGCGCGGCCAGGGCCGTCGGGGAGCGCTTGCGGCCGCGGCGGCAAAATCCCCCGTGCGCCGCAGTGCGCGAACGGCGGGCATCAACCGTGGTGATCTGGCCCGTCCTGCACGAGCTTATCTGAGCGAGGTCCTCATGCCCGACCCTTCGACCTCACCCCATTACGTGTTTGATGCCTATGGCACGCTCTTTGACGTGCATGCGGCGGCCCTGCGGCACAAAGAGGCGATCGGGCCCGCGTGGCAAGAGCTCTCCCGGGTCTGGCGCGCCAAGCATCTCGAGTACACCTGGGTTCACGCACTGAGCCAGCGGCCGGCGACGTTTTGGGACCTGGCAGAGAGAAGTCTCGACCATGCGCTCGCCGCGATCGGCATCAGCATGTCCGGAGGCGTCCGCCAGGGCCTCTTGGCCGCCTACCGAACGATGGATGTCTATCCAGAGGTTGTGAGCGTCCTCTCAGCCCTGAAGTTGCGAGGTGCACGCCTGGCCATCCTGTCGAACGGCGACCCGGACATGCTCGAGGATGCCGTGCGCGCCGCAAATCTTGCAGACAGCATCGAGGTTCTGCTGTCGGTGAGCGCGGCCGGCATCTTCAAGCCGGCACCACAGACCTATCGTCTCGCCACGCACCGTTTTGGCTGCAGTCCGGCAGACATTTCGTTTCAATCCTCCAATCGCTGGGACATCGCAGGCGCCAAGGCGTTCGGCTTCAGGTGCGTGTGGATCAACCGCTCGGGTGCGGCGGACGAATATCCCGATCTTGCGCCCGACCGTGTGTTGGGGGACCTCACAGGACTGCTCTAGGTGCGAAGTCTGGGGGCCAAGATCTGGAGGGCCAAAATCTGGGGGCCAAGTCGGAAGGCGCCTCAGCGGGTCTTCGCCCTCCGGCACGAGGCCCACGCCACCGCGACACGGAAAGGGGGTACCCCCCACAAAAACGCGAAAGACTACCCGCATAAGTTGTTGCCTAGATAGAACGCAACCATTTTTGGCCGCACTCTAGGCCCGAACCGTCCATGGAGGATGACGCGGGGGCCGTGTTGCGCGCGCCTCGCAAATGCAAATTGTACGGCATGCCAGGGGCTTAAGCGCTCACATAGCCCTATTTCTCGCGTCGGGTGCCAAGGCCCATCTGCTTGGCAAGCTGCGACCGTGCCGCGGCGTAGTTTGGGGCCACCATCGGGTAATCGTGCGGTAGATTCCACTTTTCCCGGTACTCTTCGGGCGAAAGATTGTAGTGCGTGCGCAGGTGGCGCTTCAAAGACTTGAACTTCTTTCCATCCTCCAGACATACGATGTAGTCAGGCGTCACCGATTTCTTGAGCGCAACTGCCGGGCGCAGTTCTTCCCGCTCCGTCTGGCCAATGCGCTGCGAAGCTTTGCTCAGAGCTTCGTGCACCTCTCCGATGATCGCTGGAAGATCGGCTGCGACGACCGTGTTGTTGCTGACATAAGCCGATATGATTTCGGCGGTGAGCCCCACGAGATCAGTTTTACTGGCTTCGTCCATAATGTCTCTCCATCAGGATGGACATATCCGCGGGATGGCCGGCCAGGCGGCAGCAACGGCAGTTCACGGTACCCGCGGTTCCGCATGCGAACGCTTCCATCGATCGGACATATACAATGGAGCCACCAATAGAGTACAGCATCACTGGTTGAGCCTCCAAGAAAAATCGCACATGTGATCGGTATGCAATCCTAAGTATTTGGTCTCGTCTCTGCCCACGCACGCTTTAGTCGGTACATTTGTCGCAGGGAAGTTGATCTACACTAACAAGACCTCCGACTGTCTCGCATTGAAGCCCTGCGCACACAGGTTCAGAGCCACACGAAGACTTGAAGAATCGCCTCTCGACCCACCGGTCGATGCGGTCATAATGGGGCCGTCGGGCACTCCTAGGACAGCGCCCGACACCGGAAGGCCCTTCCCATGACCGACAGCGCGCGCGACCCCAACCGGCAAGATCGCCAACCAGACGGCGTGCCCCTCGTTGAGGATCGGGAGTGCTGCGACACACGCGAGCACGACACCGAGCCGGCGGAAACGGCTGAACGCAATTGCGTGCTGTCGGCGAACATGCTCGCGTCCTGTTGCAACGAGCCGCGCTTTGCTTTGCATGCGCGATCGGCCTTGCATGCGCGATGCGCCTTGGCGCGATGGGAAGGGAACACCGGCTGGCCAAGCTTGGCCAAGCTAACCGCTGCAGCAGCTGCGATCCAGCGTGAGGTCCGCGGCTGGCTCGCGCGCTGCATCGAGGGGCGATGCGCACCCTACAAAATCCAGCTCACCTTCATCTTGCCGATGGCTGCCGCACTGCGCTTCAGACCTGGCGGCACCTGACCTCCCACATCCCAGACTGCTCGAGCCGAGATCTTGCGCTGCGCGTCGGCGCCAAGATCAAGGTGCAGGGCGCGCGCTCTTATTCGAGAGGGTTCACATGCACGGTCTCAATCGTCCGATCACACGCCAGCTGGCGCCCATCGCCCCGCGCAAGCCGACGTTTTCTGTCCATCACGGCATCGAGCTGGTGGATGAATATGCCTGGCTGCGTGCCGGCAACTGGCAGGACGTGATGCGCGATCCTGGGGTGCTCGAGCAGGCCATCCGCGACTATCTTGAGGCCGAAAACGCCTACACGGAAGCTGCCCTTGCCGACACGGCGGGCCTCCAGGATGCGCTCTATGCGGAAATGAAGGCGCGTCTTAAAGAAGACGACAGCTCCGTGCCCGCACCCGACGGGCCCTATGAGTACTACGTGAGCTACGTGATCGGCGGCCAGTATCCGCGGCTGTGCCGCAAACCCCGTGGCGGCGGC
>JAMXLN010000252.1 GCA_024281145.1 Hyphomicrobiaceae bacterium
CACGGCAGTTTCCGCGCAAGCATGCTTGCGTTGGGCGTCCTCTCTCTCTGCCCGAAATTGGTCGTCGCTGAACTTCGGCAGCTGCGCCGTGCCGTACATCACCTCTTCGCGCACCAGGTAGGGCGGCGCAATTTCGGTGTAGCCGGACTGCGTCGTGTGCAGGTCGAGCATGAACTGCGCCAGCGCGCGCTCAAGCCGCGCGAGCTCGCCCTTGAGCACGACGAAACGGGAGCCGGCAAGCTTGGCCGCCGTCTCGAAGTCCATTAAGCCCAACGCTTCGCCGATCTCGAAGTGCTGCAGTGGCTTGTTGGTCCAGGCGAACTTCGGCGGTTCGCCGACACGGCGGACCTCCTTGTTGGCGCGCTCGTCCTCACCCAACGGCACTTCCTCGCGCGGCAGGTTGGGGATGACCGAGAGTGCCGCGGTGAGAGCCTTGTCGGCCTCGGCCTGTGCCTTCTCGCCCGCAGCAAGTGCATCCTTGAGCGCGGCCACCTCGGCCATCAGCGCCGCCGCCTTGGCCTCGTCCTTCGCCTTCTTGGCGAGACCGATCTCCTTCGAGGCGGCGTTGCGGCGCGCCTGCGCCTCCTGCAAGCGCGTGATGACCTTGCGCCGCGCCTCGTCGAGCGCGATCAGCTCGGCGGCAAACTTAACCTCTCCGCCCGGCAACAGTCCGCGCTTGCGCAGGCCGGCATCGAAGGCCTGCGGGTTCTCCTGTATCCATCGGATGTCGAACACGGGGCGCTCGCCTCTCGCTGCGACGTCATCCCGGCCATGGGGAAAACGGCGCCAGACAAATGGCGGCTTGAGCTTCCCAGGCCCTCGATCCCGTCAGATCGAACCGTTGATCCAGTCCTGCAGTTGGCGCTTTTGCGTCAGCGCGCCGATGCGCTCGGCAATCTTCTCACCGCCCTTGAAAATCATGATCGTCGGCATCGCTTGGATCTTGTACTTCTGCGTGACCCCCGGGTTCTGATCGACATCGAGCTTGGCCACTTTGACCTTGCCCTTCATGTCGGCCGCCACTTGCTCGAGGGCCGGGGCCATGGCCTTGCACGGCCCACACCACTCGGCGAAGAAGTCCACCACCACGGGTTCGGACGACTGCAACACTTCCCGCTCGAAATTTTCGTCCGACAGGGACAGTGTTGCGGCTCCAGTGGGCATCGGGTCGGTCTCCTTATGATCGCCGGGCTGGGCGCGCCTGCCACGAGAGTTTGTGGGTGGCGGCACAGGGCGGTGTAGCGGTCATCGCAATCGGTGCCGGGAACGTAAGGAGGCCCCCCTCAGGCGTCAAGGTTGGCACCCTCCAGCCGCCAGAGCCGGTCCTCGGCGGCGTCCAGCATCTGCTGTGGAATTTCCATGATTCTGGGGCCGTCCGTCCAAAGAATTGCGGCCCTGACACGCTGATGTGAGAAAATTCGGGCGAGGGCCAGCCGGTAGGCGCAAAGTTGCAAGAGGTAGGCTTCGCTGACCTCGCCGACCACCCTGGGCGGCGGCCGGTTGGTCTTGTAGTCCACGAGCAGGACGCCATCCTCTGTCGCGACCAGTCGGTCGATCTTGCCTGTCAGCCGCAGCACGCCGCGGCCGCCCCGCGGATGCGCGATCTCGGCAACGATGGGTATCTCCGCCCGGGCTTGGGGTCCAAACAGGGACTGAAAGGCCGGCTCGCGCAGCACCGCCAGCGTTTCGGCGACAATGCCCTTGCGTACGCTCTCCGGCAGCCGGGCGGCCCGGGCGGCCACAAAGGCTTTTGCCGCTGCCGGCCACTCTTCCGGATCGAGCGAGGGCAGATGCTCAAGGAGCGCGTGGGTGAGCGTGCCGCGCAGGAACCGCGCGTCCTCAACCAGAGCCGATGGCGCAAGGCTCGGCGGCTCGGCAGGGCCGTCCGGGTGCGGTTGATCCCCGCCATCCCGGTTGCTTGAGAGCGGTGCCAGCCTGGAGGGGGCAAGCGGAACCCCAAGCAATGGGTCGCGTGGCGCAGGCCGCTTCGCCCACGCGGGCAGAGCCAGGCGCGGCGCCAACGCTGGGGCGCGCGCGCCAACGGGTTCGGGCGCTGCCGACTGGGGGCTAGTCAGACGCCACACGGTGCCTCCGTCGGCCGCCGTTGCCTCTGCAAGCCGGTCGCTGAGGGCCGCGCGAATGAGGTTATACCAGCTCTCCGGCGGCGGCGCCGTGTTGCCCTCAAAGCCGCAGATGTAGAGCCGGTCGCGGGCGCGCGTCAGCGCGACATAGAGCAGGCGGTTGCGCTCCTCCGTCTCGGCCCGATCGAGTGCCGCCCGCGCGCCCGCCACGGGCGCCAGGTCGCTGCTGCCCTTGACCGGCCATAGGAACGGCACCGGGCCATCGCACTTGAGCAGGCTTGCCGGCGGCCGTCCCGACCGCGTCGAGCAGGTGTCGGGCAGGAACACAATCGGCGCCTCAAGGCCTTTGGCGCCGTGCACGGTCATCACGCGCACCTCGTCGAGCCCCTGCTCCATGTCGCGCTTGATGACGCGCGTGCCCTGCCGCAGCCAGCTCAGAAAGCCCTGCAGCGAGGGTGCCGCGACACGATCGTAGGCGAGCGCCAGATTGAGGAGCTCGTCGATGGCGTCGGCCGCCTCCGCGCCGAGGCGCTCGAGCATGCGTGCGCGCATGCCCTCGCCGTCGAGAAGCGCCGAATAAAACTCGAACGGGGGCATGCGCTGGGCTTGCGCCAGCCAGCGCTCCAGGATCTCGGCGGGCGCGCGAAAGCGCCCGTCCGTGCCGGCGCGCGTCAGCAGCTCCTGCCACAGGAAGCCTTGGCGCGTGGCGGCGAGCGCCGTCAGGGCATCGTCGTCGAGACCGAAGAGCGGCGATTTCAGCACGTTGGCAAGTGCCAGATCGTCCTCTGTCAGGCAGAGGAAATCGCCGAGGGCTATCAGATCCGCAACGGCGATTTGCTCGGTCAGCACCAACCGGTCCGCACCCGCGACGGGGATGCCGTGCGCCTTGAGCGCAGAAATCATGGCCGGCGCGAACGGCGTGCGCTTGCGCACCAGGATGAGGATGTCGCCGGCCCGGATGGGGCGGTTCTGCGCCGGGAGCAACTCCCCGGACTTGAGCCAGCGGTTGATGGTGTGGGCGATGCGTGCCGCCAGGCGCGCCACCGGCGAGGAGGAGATTGCCTCCTCAAGCGGAGACCAGGGCTCGACGGGCTTGGCCGGATCGGGCTTTTCCGTTGGCCAGATCTCGAGCAGCCCGGCGTGCCCGGCGCGGTGGGCGATGTGCTGCAGCGGCGCGGGCGAGCCCGTCACACCGGGCGTTCGCGCGCGGTCGGCAAACACCAAATCCACCGCCGCCAGCAACGGCTCGGTGGCGCGGAACGACAGGTTGAGGGGCACGCGACGCAGCACCTGGCCCGCCAGCTCTGCGCGGCGCGCAAAGAGCGCGCCCGTCTCGGCGAACATGGTGGGGGCGGCGCCTTGGAAGCTATAGATCGACTGCTTTTCGTCGCCCACCGCAAACAGCGTGCGCACCCCCTCGCGCGCACCGCTGCCGGAGAAGAACTCCTCGGCGAGGGCACGGACCACGTCCCACTGGAGGGGGCTCGTGTCCTGCGCCTCATCGACCAGGAGGTGATCGAGGCCACCGTCGAGTTTATAGAGCACCCACTCCACCGCCTGCGAGGCGGCGAGCAAGGCTGCCGCCTTGCCGACCAGATCCTCAAAGTCGAGCGCAGCGCTGCGCGCCTTGGCGGCGCTGTAGCGTTCCAAGACATCCGCGGCCAAGCGCAGCAGCGCTATGGTCGCCTCCACGACCATCAGGCTCCTGTGCTCGCCATAGAGGGCGACGAACTTCGTTTGTGCGCGCTGCAGCAGTTCGGCGAGCTGTGGCCGCTCGTCGCTGATCTTGCGCGTGATGAGGCGTTCGCGCGCGGTCGGCAAACACCAAATCCACCGCCGCCAGCAACGGCTCGGTGGCGCGGAACGACAGGTTGA
>JAMXLN010000253.1 GCA_024281145.1 Hyphomicrobiaceae bacterium
ACACCTCCATCGTGCGCAGGATGTGGGCGTAGTCGGCCTGCAGCGGGATGGGCTCAACACCCAAGAGCGGGCGGTTCTTGGCGTAGGCTGCCTGCTGCAAGGCGAGCACGCCCTCCAGATCGGCGGCGCCGGCGCGCCGCAACGCCACCTGTGACGAGCGCACGTCCACCCCGATCACAGCGTGAAGCCGCCATCAGAGAAGAAGGTCGAACCGGTGGTATAGAGCGACTCATCGGAGGCCAAATAGACGGCGATGTGCGCCATCTCGTCGGCCGTGCCGAGCCGGCCCATGGGCTGGCGTTCGATGAACATGCGGCGCGCTTTCTCCTCACCGCCCACGTCGCGCCCCAACGCCTTGATGCGCTCGTCGAGCGACGGCGTCTGGATGGTACCGGGGCAGATGGCGTTGCAGCGGATTCCCTTGCCGATGAAGTCGATCGCCACGGCCTTGGTGAGGCCGACCACGGCGGCTTTGGTGGCCCCGTAGACGTAGCGGTTCGGCGCCGCCTTGCTGGCCCCGACGGAGGAGGCGATATTGATGATGGAGCCGCGAGCTTGCGCCAGCATGCCCGGCAGGAACGCTTTGATCGTGCGGTGCATCGACTTCACGTTGAGGTCAAAGCAGAAGTCCCAGTCCCGCTCGGAGGTGTCGAGCACCGTGCCGTGGTGGACGAAGCCAGCGGCGTTGAAGAGCACATCGACGGGGCCGAGCCGCTTTGCCATCGCTTCGATGGCGCTCGTGTCGCGCGCATCGAGCGCAACGCATTCGGCGACGCCAGCCTCTCTCAGCCCCGCCATGGCAGCCTCGTTGAGGTCACTTGCCACCACCCGCGCGCCCGCACGCGCGAACGCGAGCGCCGTGGCGCGACCGATGCCAGCGCCCGAGGCTGTGCAGAAGGCGAATTTGCCCTTGAGCCGATCTGTCATGCTGCCTGCGACCTTTCGTGAGGAGCCCAATCGAGTGGCACGATACGGTGGCCCGGCCCCATTGACCACCATGACGGGGGGCGGCGCGGCTGCAACCCGCGCTCGACACGGGTCAGGGGGAACACGGCAGGGGGCAAGGCGTCGCAACAAGGGTTGGGCCAGGGCGTCGGCCGGGCGCGGGGCCAGGGTGTTGGTTGGGCCAGGGTGTTGGGCTAGGGTAGCTGGGCCAGGGTGCTGGGCCAGGGTGCTGGGCCAGGATAGCTGGGCCAGGGCAGGACAGGGCGGGCGCGCAGCTCACCCGCGTACGGCCAGTTTGAAGCCCGCGGCCTCGGCCTCGCGCTCGGAGCAGAACCAGCGTTCGCCACGGGTCTTCTGAATGCGACCGCGGTCGTAGTCGGGAGACCAGGGTAGCACATAGACGCGGCCTTCGCCGGTGATGAGGCCTTTGATCGGGCAGCCGTCCGGCGCACGGCGCTTGGCCTCGTCCCAGATCTTGGCGCGAAACTCGGCCGGCCGCTCCACGTCGCCGGCAGCCCAGATGCCGAGCTTGGCCTCGCGCGCCTGGCGCTCGAGGCCAGCGTACCCTGCAAAAAGCCCGGAGGCGGCAAACGCATGGCCTTGGCGCACCAGTTCGCCGTTGATATCGAGCCCGCCGCGCGTGCAGGTGGCGAGCGGTCGACCGGCGCTGTCGGCTCCGCTCACGGCGCAGGCCAGCGTGCGGCCGTTGACGAGCTTGCCCAAGGCCGCCTGCGCGGCCGCGCCGCAGCGGGTGCGCCGGGGAGGACTGCCGCAGAACTGTTGCAGCTCGGGCGCTTCGATGCCGGCGAGCCGCACCGTAGTCCCGGCCACGCGCACGAGGTCCCCGCCGAGGGCTTCGGCACGCCCCAGCACCGCCTTGCTGCCACCGACCAGGGGCAGCTGGCTGGCGATGCCGGCGAGCTTCGTCGTGCCGGTGCTCCCGACCCAGGCAAGGACGCCGATTGCGGCGGCCACACCAACGCCGATGAGCGCGGTCCTGCGCGAGATGCCAAGCACGCGCGGGTCGGGCAAACGCAAGCCGCTCAGCTGCACCAGGAAGGGCAGGGCGGCGAGCAGGAGGACCACACCGATCGCAAGGGCTATGCTGGCCTCGCGGTCCAGCCCGGCACCGCTCGAGCGGCCAAGCCCCAACGCCAGCGCCACGGCGCCGAGGATCGCGGTCGGACCGCCGATCTTGGGCTGTGCGAGCGCTTCCATCAGAGGCCTGAGCAGGATCGCCAGATGCCGCCCCGTCGCCACGGACGCGGCGAGGAAATGGTGCCACGCGATGGCAGCCAGAGTGGCCAGAATGTTCCAGGCGGCCTGAGCCATAAGACCGGCCAGCCCAAGACCCACGCGGGCCCCGTCAAGGGCCGCCGCGCCAGCGGCCTTGGATCCTGCCGCGAGGGCCACGCCGGCCGCTCCGGCTTGCTGGACCGCAGCGCGACGCGCCTCCAGAACGCGGCGGCGACGCTCCTCTCGCCTGAGCTTGACGGCTGTGCGCACGTATTTGTGCCACTCAAAGCCGTCGTCGCTCTTGCGCCTGCCGAGCATGGGCTCTCCTCCGCAACGGGATCGAAATCGCGGGCACGGCGCCTCGCAAACACGGGCTGCCGAAGCTGGGGGCGCCACGCTGCGGCCGAATCGTGGCACCGATGGGACGACGAGTCGAGGCGGCAAGCAACGCGGGAGTTGGTCTGGGGCCCATCTGCGTGCCGCCTGAGCGCGCGTCTTGACGCGTGAGCGCGGGCCACGGTTTCGCGGGGGGCGCCCGACCGCAAGACCCCCAGCGAAAGAGCCTGGCCATCTCGAAGGGCATCGTGCCATCGCTGGCGGGGTGTTGCCCGACCGCTGGGTGAGCCGCGCAACGCCCACGACGCTCGACCCCCAAGCCGTAGTCAACATGCGAAACCCCCGACTGGGCTGGGTCGTGGTGTTCTCTTCTCCGGAGACTATGCTGTAGGCTTCTGAGAGAAAGCCGCGAGCATTGGCGAGGGGGCATGCCGCACGAGACCTGGCAGTCGACGGCCGAAGACGTGCGGCTCGGTTCGGAACCCTTCTCGGAGCTCTGCCGCAAAGTCGTGCTGTGCATCACCGAGGACTGGTTCGCGCTATCCCATTTCCGGCCCCTCATTGCGGTGCTGCGGGAGGTGGCACGCAGCGTGGTGGTCGTGACCCGCTCGTCGGGGCGGCTGGGCGAGATCGAGGCGCTGGGTGCTCGCGTCATCGATTTCGATTTCCGCCGCGCGTCGAGCCATCCCCTGCGCGAGGCGCAATCGGCGTGGGCGCTGGCGCGCGTGCTCGAGGCCGAGGATCCCGACGTCGTTCACCTGGTGGCAATGAAGCCGGTGGTGCTCGGCGGATTGGCTCTCAAGCTGATCGGGGCGGCGCACGTGGTCGCGCATATGACGGGGTTGGGATTGCTGGCGTTCGGAGAGGGCCAGCTGCTGCGCCTCTATCGGGGTGCCGCTCTGCGCCTGATCGCCTCGATGCTGCGCCGGCCCTCCTCATTTCTTCTGGTGGAGAACCCCGACGATCTGGCCCTGCTCCGCGCCGGTGGCGTCGACCCGGGAGCACGCTTCACCATCTTGGGTGGCGCCGGCGTCGATGCGGAGGCCTTCCCGGCCCTGCCACAGCCCCGCAATGCGGTGCCGGTGGCTGCCTTTGTCGGCCGCATGATCCGTCCCAAAGGCGTGGACGTCCTTGTTGCAGCGTCAGATCGGCTAAAGCAACAGGCCGTGCCCATCCGTCTGGAGCTTTATGGCGATACGGACGCGGCCAATCCCGAGGCGGTCCCCAGTGCGGAGCTGAGCGCGTGGTGCGCCCAAGGCGATGCTCGCTGGTTCGGCCATGTCGAGGACGTGCGCGAGGTGTGGCGGCGCGCCGACATTTTCGTGCTGCCGGCGCGCAATCGCGAGGGGATGCCGCGCGCGCTCCTTGAAGCGGCCGCAAGCGCGCGCGCGCTCGTGGTCACGGACGTGCCGGGGTGCCGCCACTTCGTGCGCCATGGCGTGGAGGGCTTCGTGGTGGCCCCGGAGGATCCCGATGCACTTGCCGTTGCACTGGAACGCTTGGCGCGCGACGCCGACCTGCGCCGGCGAATGGGCGAAGCTGCGCGGCTGCGGCTGTTGCAGGGGTTTACTGAGGTGCACGTCAAGCAATCGTTGCGGGCGGCCTACGCTGCGATGCTGCGCAACAGCCCGGGCTCATGAGCGCCGACCGGCCAAGCCCGCAAGATACGTGAGCAGCGCGCACACGAGCCCGGCGGCCGCCGCGAGGGCCGGCAAGGGGTGGCGTACGGAGAAGAGGGCGAGGGCGACGAGCGCCGCGTTCGCGGCGCCAACGCGCCACACCAGACCGGACGGCGTAGCGCCGCCCAGGACCGCGCGCTGGTAGAAGTGCTCTCGGTGCGCTTGCCAAGGCGTCGCGCCACGTCGCGCCCGCTGCAGCAGGGTAAGCGTCGCATCGGCCACGAAATAGAGCGGCAAGATCAAGCCGGCGGCCCACGCTCCGGCGAGCGCCAGGTCGAGCATCAGCCAGCCCAGCAGAAAGCCCAACGGAATGGATCCCGCATCGCCCATGAACACCATGGCCGGATGCCAATTCCAGAAGAGATAGCCGCCGGCCGCGGCCGCGATCACCAGGGCCAGCCGCCAGAAGGGATCGTCGAGACCCGCAAAGGCCACCACCGCCAGGTACCCGATTGCGACGGCGACGGCTTCACTGCCTGCCAGGCCGTCGATCCCGTCCATGAAGTTGAAAAGATTAATGAACCACAACCAGGCGAGCGCCAGGAGAGCACGCTCGAGAGTGAGAGGCAAGATCGGCACCAGGCGCGCCTCGGTCGGCAGCGCGAGGAGGCAGGCGGCAACGACGGCGGCCTGAGCGCCGAAGCGCAGGGCTGGCGACAGTCGCCAATGATCATCTGCCAACGACAGAAGCCCTAGTCCGACGCAACCGGCGAGCAGGGCAAGATGGAACGGGTCCGTGCGCGTGTGCCACCAGGGCCAGAGCAATAAAGCCGTGGCCACGATACCAATACCGGCACCCGCCGGCACGGGGCGGCTGTGCATGCTGCGCTCGTTTGGCTCCTCGAGCCGCCGCCAGCTGCTCATGACCAGCGTGAAGATCCCGACCAGCGACCATGCGAGTACGGCAGCCGTGATGGCGAGCAGCGTCAGGGTTGCGAGCGAGCGCATGCGTTTGGGTTGCGTGTCAGGCCTGCCGCCGCGTCTCCTTAAAGCGAGCAATCGTCGGCCACGCGCAGCTGGCGATCAACTCGGCGAGGGCGTGGATCGTCATGCCGTCTACGGGAATGCGGCGGCGGCGTCCGAGCGCGGCGAGCTGTGGCTCGCGCACGCCAACCGCCACCTCCAGCTCGTGCGGCAGTCGCTCGATGTGCATGCGCGCGACGTCATCGCCGTTGACCTCAACTGACAGGGCCATGCGGTAACGACGCAGCTCGTTCTCCCAGGCAGCGGGGGCAAGTTCGGTGAGTCGCGCTCCGGCCTGTGCCAGGGCGCCGTTGGTCGCGCTGAGCGCAGCGGCAATCATGCCATTGACGCTCTCCCACGCCTGCTTGCTGGCCTCCACTTCGCTGATCTCAGCGTGGTGTGCCGCAAATGCCGTAGCGGGCGCAAGGCAATCGAGAAGCAGCGCACCGACCCGCTCGCCATCGAGGCCCACCGCCGCCATGTCTGCGCTGGCGTTGAGGCCCGCCCCGTCGTCCCGGTGTGCCTTGACGTTCACGCCGAGCCGACCCTCGGCGAGCAGCTCAAGGCGCAGCCACGCGACGCTCTCCCCTTCCATCAGCAAACGTCGGTGAACGCCGTAGCCCCGGTTCTTGTAACTCCACGCGGGCTCTCCCGCCGGCCCAATCAAGAGACGCGCTGGAGCAATGAGCGTATTGGTGCGCGCAACGGCGGTGGCAATCGCGGGCTGCAGTGCGGACCACTGTTGCTCCAGCGCCAGACGCGCGCTTTGCCGCAAAGGATTATCGCCGCTCGGTTTGCTCTGAGCGGAGGGGGTTGCGGCACCATCGCGTGGCGTTGCCCTTGCCCGTACGCCGGAGCCCGGGGCGGCTGAAAAGGCGGGCGCAAGCGGTGGTGGGGTGCGTGCGGGAGCGCGCCGGGCGAGCTCAGGGTCGGCGCTCCGCGCGATGGTAACCTCCGCCTCGGGGTCGGCGAAGCCCCGCGCATCGCGTTCCAAGATGAAGCTGTCGCGGCTCTTGTTGCGCACGTCGCGCCAAATGATGCTGATCCCGGCACCGATCAGAATGCCGCTCAGAATCAAGTAAAGCGCCGTCGTCATGGAAAGCGGCACCCTTGGCGCGGATGCAGCGGGCTCGGCCGGGCAGCGCACAGGCCAGATCCCCGCGCGGCGCGATCGGGGGCGCACCGAGGGCAACGTCGCACTGTGCCTTGGCCTGCCACTCCTCCTTTGACTCCGTGCACCGCGAATGAATGAACGCGTTGAGATCGTCCACGACCCGGCCTTGCCACACGCCGAAGGCGTTGTCCGCCGCGGTGGCAGACCCCAACGCCGTCTTGGCGAGCTTGGGTGCCTTTATCTTGCCCCAGTTGAGGGGGGCCTTCACGGCTTTTCCTTGCGTGAAGGTAACTTTGGGTTGGATCGGCAACTTTACCTCGTAAGTTGCCGCGTCGCCTTCGAGCTCGCAGCGGATGTCGTGTTTCTGGAACTGGGCCTCGAACTGCGGCAGCGTCCTGCTTGTGATAAGCCCGCTTGTGACAAGCATGGCGCGGTCGGGCGTAACCTTGCCCGAGCGGGGGGCGTTGCCCCACCGCTCCAAGATCTTGGTCAGAACCTCCTTGCACTAGGTCTTTTGCACGCTGCAGCTGGCGTCGCCCGCGTCCGACGTGTGGTCGGGCAACGTAGCGCAGTGGGTGAGCGCGCATGGGTACCTCGCGTGGCGTTCCCTGGCCGCCTCGTCGCTCTCTGATGCGCCACCGCTCGGCGTTGCGGGCCTCCCCTGTTGGCCAAACGAAAGCGCTGATGGGCCCGCGAGGATCGCCGCGCCCAGCAGCGCGGGATGCAGCGCGGGATATGGCAGGATGGCTCACTCTCCTCAGGTCCGGGCGACTCAGGGGCGGGCTCCTCAGTGCGGGCTTCTCAGGCGCGGGGCCTTGAACCCCTTTGTGGCCCAGCAAGGGACCGGGAGTATGGCGCGGCAAGGCTCGCAACCCCAGACGCCGCGCCCCATCGCCCCGCGCCCGATCAAGTCCCCAGCTCGCGCCCGCACGAGGGCGGGCGCCATCGCATGGCGACGTCCCCAAGGCGGCATCCCCGGGTCCCCAGCGAGGCACTTCGAGTTTTGGGGACCGCCAAGGCCTCGCGAGGGCCGTGGCAGGTGGGCCCTTGCTCTTGCCCCATCGAGGGTGCAGCGCGGCCGGCTGGCCAGGACGGCGTTTCTTTTTCTGCCCGCGCCCTCGGCCCGTGCGCGCCTGCGGGCTCGCCATCGACTGGCCCTTGCTAAGCTTCCTGCCGCAATGCCCTCGGCTGCAAGCCCCTTGTTGCTCGCAAGTCCTAAGGCGATCGGCGCTGTTGCTTGAAGTTGCGTTGCTGAACACCATATCGTAAAGCGAACGCAACCAGCGCCCGCCAGTGGGGCTGGGGCCGCGGAGGCCGGGTTCGGATCCGCAGGCCACTGATTCACAGCTCAAGGCCGCTCACGGAGGGCTTTGCTCATGTCGCGGATGTCTTTGTTATCGAGCCCACTGCTGCTGGGCTTTGAAGAGATGGAGCGCCTGATCGACCGGGTCGGCAAGGGCGACGGTTATCCCCCTTACAACATCGAGCGCATCCCTGCCAACGGCGTCGGCAGGGACGGTTCGCGCGCGGAACGAACCGACCGCCTGCGCATTACGCTCGCAGTTGCGGGCTTCAAGCGCGACCAGCTCGAGATCACGGTTGAGGACAATCAGCTCGTGATTCGCGGGCGCCAGGAGGATGACAAGTCGCACGAGTATCTGCACCGCGGCATCGCCGCTCGGCAGTTCAGTCGGGCCTTCGTGCTGGCCGATGGCATCGAGGTTCAATCGGCCGACCTGAGCGACGGCCTATTGTGCATCGATCTTGTTCGGCGCGAGCCCGATCGCCTCGTGCGCAAAGTGGAAATCGGCCGGCCGACCAAGATGTGAGTCGTTGCGGTCACAGTAGAGACACGCGAATCGCAGGAAGATAGGGAAAGATCTTGCGAATTTGGTGGGGCAGGTGCCAGCTAGTTGAGGCCTCGCCTTCGCCTGGGAGCGCGTGACGCCTCCCGATAAAAAGGAGTGAGCGTCGTGGAAAACAAGAACAACACCAAGGCCGGCAGCGGTCCGAAAGGCAAGCTCACCGCGCCGCCGATCATGAGCATGAGCGAGCTTGCCCAGCTCGGTGGTGGCAAGATCGCCTACATCAAGGTGATGACGGCCGATGAGGCCAAGCAGATGTTCCCGGCGGTTGAGGGCATTCCCGCCGGCATCGATCTCTTCGCGCTGCATGCTGCCGACGGCACACCGCTGGCGTTGACCGACAGCCGCCAAGCCGCTCTGGGTCACGCGATGGGTGATGAGCTCGAGATCGCCAGCCTGCACTGAGCGGGCTTTGACCGGCACCGCCTGAGTATTTGCGCGCCTCGCCTCGGGTATAGCCAGGGGCGAGGCGTGTGGCTGTTCTGGGCTCGGCTGTTCTGGGCTCAGCTGTTCTGGGCTCAGCCTTCGGGTATGATGGCTTCGTCGAACAGGCAATGAGACCCGAACGCGTCGTCCTATCGAGCGTTGGACGCTGCCGCGGGCTGACCCCCGCGTCGTTGCGGCGATCTCGCGCAGTCTCGTCCGTGGCCTGCATTCGACCGGACCCAGGAGGGAGATGGTGGCGCCGCGATACGGTATTGGCATCGACGTTGGGGGCACGTTCACCGATATCGTTGTCTACGACGCCGGGACCGGTCGGCAGGCGAGCCACAAGGAGCTCACCACGCACGAGGACCCCGCGCGCGGGGTGTTATCGGGGATCGATCGGTTGCTGCGCGAAAACGCCGTGGCCCCGGCGCAGATCGGCCGTCTCGTGCACGCCACCACGCTCTTTTCCAACGCCCTGATCGAGCGCAAAGGCGCGCTCACCGGATTGATCACCAGCTGCGGCTTTCGCGACACGCTCGAGATCGGTCGGGAGCGCAAGTACGAGCTGTATGATCTTGGGATCATCAAGCCCGCGCCGCTGGTCCCGCGCCATCTGCGCGTGGGGGTGGCTGAAAGGATCACCGCCGACGGCAGCGTCCGGGTACCGCTCGACGCGGAGGCGCTGCTGCAGGCGGCGGCGCGGCTGCGGGCGCAAGGCGTGACCTCGCTCGCCATTGCCTTCTTGCATTCCTATGCCAATCCATGTCACGAACGCGAAGCGATGGCGCTGCTGTTGCAGCACTGCCCCGGGCTCACGCTGTCGGCCTCCATCGAGGTGGCACCCGAGATCCGCGAGTATGAACGCGTCTCGACCACCACCATCAACGCCTACATCAAACCGCTGGCCGAACGATACATTGCCTCCCTGGCCGACCAGCTCGGCGCGCGCGGCATCGGCGCACCCCTGTTCCTGATGCTGTCCAACGGCGGGCTTACCAACGTTGATGAGGCCAAACGCACGCCGGTGCAGCTGTTGGAATCGGGTCCGGCCGCCGGCGCACTGGTCGCCGCGCATTTGGGCGCGCGCGACGGCGGCAGCCAGCTGTTGGCGTTCGACATGGGTGGCACGACGGCAAAACTCGCAATCGTCGAGGAGGGCAAGCCCACGGTCGCCTACAGTTTCGAGGCCGCGCGCGAGAAGCGCTTTGTTGAAGGCAGCGGTCTGCCGGTGCGCATCTCCACGCTGGAACTGATCGAGATCGGCGCCGGCGGTGGTTCCATCGCCCGTCTCGATGATATTGGGCTCTTGAAAGTCGGGCCGACCAGTGCCGGCTCCGAACCGGGCCCTGCTGCTTATGCGCGCGGCGGCCGCGAGCCGACGGTTACCGACGCCGATTTCCTGCTGGGCTATCTCAACCCTGCGTATTTCGTGGGCGGCAGCATGGCGATCGATTTGGCTGCCGCCCAAGCGGTGATGCGGCCGCTGGCCGAGCGGGCGGGTCTCAGCGTCACCGATCTGGCGTGGGGCATCCACGACGTGGTCAACGAAAACATGGCAAGTGCGGCGCGCGTGCACATCGCTGAGCGCGGCAAAGACCCGCGCCGCTATGCGCTCTTGTCGACAGGCGGCGCCGGCCCGGTGCATGCCTACTACGTCGCCAAGAAGCTGGGCTTGCGCCGGCTGATCGCGCCGCGCGGGGCCGGCGTCGCCTCGGCGCTTGGGTTGCTGATCGCGCCCGCCCGCGTGGACCGCGTTGCGACTGTTGCACGAGACATGCGGGCGATCGACTGGGCAGAACTGGAGGCCACCTTCGCGCGATTAGAGGCCGACGCCCGGAGTGTACTGGCGGCTACGCTGCCCAACGGCAGCGCGCCGGACATGCGACGGCTGGCCGACATTCGTTACGTCGGTCAGGCCTGTGAGCTGGTGGTACCGCTGCCGCCTGGACCTTACACACCGCTATCCCACGATGCCCTGCTCGCTGCGTTTGAGGCGAGCTATGTCGCCGCCTTCACGCGCACGCCGCCCGCGACTGAGGTCGAGATCATCAACGTGCGGGTTTGCGCAAGCCTGGCCATCGCTGGCGGTGCACCGAGGGTGCAGGCCGCCAAGTCGGCCGCGATCCGCGCCGTCAAAGGCTCGCGCATGGTCTACTTCCCGGAGTTTCGTGCGTTTCGCCCCACCGTTGTCTACGACCGCTACGCGCTCGAGCCCGGTCAAATCTTCGACGGCCCAGCCATCGTGGAGGAACGCGAATCGACGCTCCTCGTGGGTCCCGGGGGCAGCCTCGAGGTCGCCGCGAGCGGCAACATCATCGTCACCATCGGCTGAGGAGAGCGCTCAATGGCGCAATCGCACATGGCCGCTTCCAATCCGGCGTTTGACGCGGTCACCCTGGAGATCCTGTGGCGGCGCATCATCTCGGCCGCTGATGAGGCGGCAAAGGCTCTGCGCCGCACATCGTTCTCCACGCTCGTCAACGAGTCCAATGACTTCGCCTGTGTTCTGACCGACGCCCGCGGTCAATCGCTGGCTCAGAACACGGAGAGCATTCCCTCATTTATCGGCACGCTGCCCGTCACGGTGAAGGAGTTCATCCGACAGATCGGGCTCGACAACATGCGCCCCGGCGACGTGCTGGTCACCAACACGCCCTGGATTGCCACCGGCCATCTCAATGACATCAGCGTCGCCAAACCGATCTTTCGGCACGGGCGCATCGTGGCGTTTGCCGCGTCCACGGCACACGCGCCCGACATCGGCGGCAAGGTGCGGTCAGTCGAGCCGCGGGAGGTGTTCGAGGAGGGCTTCCACATCCCCATCATGAAGCTGCTGAACGAAGGTAAACCCGATGCGACGCTGATCAAGCTCCTGCGCGCCGCCGTGCGCACACCCGATCAGACCGAGGGCGACCTGTGGGCACAAATCACCGGGCTCGACCTCTTGGAGCGACGGGTCGGCGAACTCATGGATGAGTATGGCCTTGACGACCTCGATGCGTTTGCCGAGGAGATCTTGGGGCGCTGCGAGCGCGCCATGCGCTCGGCAATCGGTAAATTGCCCAGCGGCACCTATCCTTTCGAATTTAACACCGACGGTCTCGACCAGCCCTTCACCTACAAGATCGCGGTGACGGTCGCGGGCGAGCGCATCGGGATTGATTACGCGGGTACCTCCCCTCAGGTCGACCGCGCCATCAACTGCACAATGACCTACACCTTCGCCATGACGGCCTATGCGCTCAAATGTGCGTTGCTTCCGAACCTGCCCAACAACGAAGGGATCTTTCGCTGCATCGAGGTGACGGCACCGGCAGGCACCATCGTCAATCCTCGGTTCCCGGCCTCGGTCGGCGGGCGCATGGCGACGGGACATTATTTGCCCTTCGCCGTGCTTGGCGCACTGGCCCCCATGATGCCCGACCGCGTGATGGCTGCCTCCGGTTCGCCTTTGTGGAGCATCATTGAAACGGGAGTGCGCCGCGACGGCAAGACTTACGCCAACGTGCTCTTCTTCAACGGCGGCATGGGTGCGACGGCTGGCAACGACGGACAGAATGCCTACGCGTGGCCGAGCAACGTCTCCAACGTTCCCGTGGAGCTGATCGAACGCAACAGCGGCCTCTTCATCGCGCGCAAGGAGCTGCGCCGCGGCAGCGGCGGTGCCGGCAGGTTTCGCGGCGGGCTAGGGCAGGAGATCGCGTTCGAGGTGATATCCACGACGCCCGTCGGCATCATCTTCATGGCGGAGCGCTGCCGCTTCCCCGCACCCGGCATGGACGGCGGCGCGCCTGGCGCGCCGGGCGAAGTCGAGGTCGACGGCGTGCCGGTGGACTACCGCAGCAACATGGTGCTCAAGCCCGGACAAAGGATCCTGCTCAGGACGCCGGGCGGGGGCGGCATGGGCCCGTCATCGGAGCGCGATCCGCAGGCCCTCGAACGCGACCGGCGAGAGGAATACGTCTAAGGTCGCGCCTGCCTCTCCGCCACACCGGTGGCGCCATCCCCGACGTTGGGGCCTCGACATTGCGGGCTCGACATTTCAGTTATCGACATTGCGGCGGTGCCACTCCTGGAGGCACGTGCAGCTGCGGTCAAGCCTGATGAGGGGTCCGCCATGTCGCTCCGCCTTGCCCTGAGCTAAGGTATTGGGACCGGCCGTGACGACAGGGGTATGAGCGGTGGATTGGCGCTTTTGGCTGATACAAACGTTCAATGGAATTTCCTATGGCGCCCTGTTGTTCCTGTTGGGCAGCGGCCTTTCTTTGATCTTCGGGGTGATGCGCATCGTCAATCTGTCCCACGGCTCCTATTTCCTGCTCGGCGGCTATGTTGCGCTTTCGGTGATCCTGGCGACGGGCTCCTGGGTCCTGGCCATTCCCATCGCGGCTTTGAGCATTGCGCTCGTGGGGCTGCTGATGGAGCGCCTCTTCTTGCGTCGGTTGGGCTTCGATCCGCTGCGACAGGTGTTGCTGACGGTCGGCTTTGCGTTTCTGTTCCAGCAGGCGGCGCTCGACATTTGGGGCGGCGACAACAGGGACATTGTTCCGCCGGCGAGCTTGACACAGACCGCGGTCGTCGGCGGACTTCATCTGCCGGGCTACCGCGTCTTCATGATCGCCATGGCGGCGGCCATCGGCCTCATTCTCTGGTTGGTCATGGAGCACACCCGTTTGGGTGCCGCGGTTCGCGCCACGGTGGACGACGCGCAAATGGCTCGCGGCGTCGGCATCGATACTTCGCGCATCTCGATGTTCATCTTTGCCCTGGGTGCATTCTTAGCCGGGTTGGGTGGCGTAATCGGCGGGGGGTTCCTTGGCGTCTACCCTGGCTTGGACTTCCAGATTCTGCCCATTGCCTTTGCGGTGGTGATCATCGGCGGGATGGGAAGCCTCGGAGGCGCAGCGATCGGTTCCTTGCTCGTTGGGATTGCCGATAACTTCGGCAAGGCGCTGTTTCCCGAAATTTCCTACTTCACGCTTTACGCCCCGATGGCGCTGATCCTGGCGGTGCGACCAACGGGCCTCTTTGGACGGGAGTAAGCGGACATCATGACGAGCCGCACCAAGGCAGTGGCGGTTGCGGGCGTCTTGCTCGGCCTGGCGCTCATCGCCCCATTCACCGATGCCTTTGTCATTCTGCTGATCACGCGCGCATTGATCTTGGCCATTCTAGCCATGAGCCTGGATATCCTGCTTGGCTTCACCGGATTGCCCTCGCTTGGGCAGGCTGCCTATCTCGGCATCGGCGCGTATCTCACGGCGATCCTGGCCACCAAGTTCAATTTCGGTTTGGGTTGGAGCTTCTGGGTTGTCGTAGTGCTCGGCATCTTGCTCGCAGCGGCGACCGCGGCGTTCTTCGGCCTCTTCGCCGTCCGCGCCAGTGGCGTGTATTTCCTGATGATCACGCTGGCGCTCGGCCAGTGCGTGTGGGGTCTGGCCTACCGCTGGAACTCCATGACCGGAGGCGACAACGGCATTAACCTGCCTGGCCGCCCGGCATTTGGAATTCAGCTCTCGAGCGATGTGGCCTATTTTTACGTGGTGTTCGGTTTTTTCGCTTTGTCGCTGCTGATGCTTTACGTGCTGGTGAAATCGCCATTTGGCCGCAGCCTGGAAGGCATCCGCGAGCGCGAAGTCCGCATGCGCACGCTGGGTTACAATACCTGGTTGCACAAGTACCTGGCGTTCATCATTGCCGGCGGATTCGGCGGGCTTGCGGGCGTACTTTGGGCCCACGCCAATGGCCACGTGAGCCCCGAAGACGTGGTGTTGACCACATCTGTCGATGCACTGTTGATGGTGGTCCTGGGCGGGCCGGGAACGCTGGTGGGCGGGGCCATCGGCGCCGCGGCCGTGTTATTTCTGCGCGAGTATCTGAGCACGCTGGTGGCGTGGTGGCAGTACGTCTTGGGCGCAGTCTACATTCTGACCATTCTCTATCTGCCTGACGGGCTGATGGGAGTGGCGACGCGCCTGCGCCGGTCGAGCATCGCGCTAGGCAGGCCGGAGGACGCAAAGCATCCGGTCATCTCATGAGGAGCAACGCTTGATAGGGAGGTGGAGTAACGATGATGGTAGCCAAATCATCGGCAATGGTGACCGCGGGCAGTGTTGCAATCGGGATCGGTCTCATGGGGATGCCAGGCGCCCTCGCCGAAGAGATCCGCGTCGGCTTCATCGCGCCAATAACGGGTCCGTTTGCCCAGGCCGGCAAGGACATGGTCAATGGTTGGGAAATGTATGTCGACGAGGTCAAGAACGATTTTGCCGGGGCAACGATCAAATTCATCCTCGAGGATGACCAGGCCAAGCCTCCGGTGGGCGTGCTCAAGGCCGAGAAGCTCATCCGCCAGGACAAGGTGCATTTGATCATGGGTGGCCTGTTGGCCTCGACCGGTTATGCGCTGGCGCCGGTTAGCACGCGCGAGAAGACCGTCTACATCGCTCCGGTGGCGGCCGCCGATGATCTGACGCAGCGGGAGGCCGACAAGTACCCGTATTTCGTGCGCACGGGTTGGACGAGCTCACAGCCGACCCATCCCTTCGGAGAGTGGGCCTGTGAGCAGGGTTACAAGCGCATCGCAGCGATCGCGGCCGACTACGCCTTCGGCTATGAGACCGTTGGGGGCTTCCAGAGGACCTTCGAAGAATGCGGGGGCAAGATCATCCAGAAGATCTGGCCACCGCTCGGGACCATCGATTTTGGGCCGTTCATTCCCACCATCAAGCAGGATGCCGATGCCATCTTCACGTTGATGGTGGGGCCGATGTCGCTGCAGTTTCCCAAGCAGCTGGCGGCGGCAGGCAACACGAAACCGGTGATCGGCGGAGGAACGAGCTATGACGAGTTCACGCTGCCCGCCATGGGCGATGAGGTCATCGGACACATTTCGGTCTTGCAGTACAGCGCGGCGCTGGACACTCCCAAGAACGCGGCCTTCGTCACGAAATACCGGGAAAAATACGGCAAGGTGCCGTCCTACTTCTCCGAGACGACCTACACGACCGGCCAGATGATCCAGGCGGTCATGGAGCAGACGGGTGGTAAGTGGCCAGGCGCGGAGGCGTTCGTGAAGCTGATCTCGGCCGTCAAGGTGGATGCCGTGCGGGGTCCCGTGAGCCTCGACGACATGCGCAACCCAGTGCAAAACATCTACGTCAAGAGGGTCGAAAAGAAGAAGATGTTCGGCTACGACAAGGAGGAGCTCTGGAACACGGTGATCAAAACCTACCCCAACGTCAGCCAGTTCTGGAAGTTCGGCAAAGCGCAGTTCCTGAAGCAGCCGGTCTACAGCCGCGACTTCCCGCCGTGCAAATTCTGCGAATGATGCACTGAAAGGAGCGGCCAATCGCGCCGCTCCTTTCCGCCACGCCAGGGGTCATATCGTGGATGAGCCAGCCCGCGAGGACGGCAGGCAACCGGTTCTTGAGCTCAGGAGGCTATGCAAGAGCTTTGGCGGGCTCAAGGCCGTGCATGAGGTAAGCCTGCGGGTGATGGCCGGAGACCGCAAGGCCATCATTGGCCCCAACGGCGCCGGCAAGACAACCCTCTTTAATGTCATCACCGGCGTCTTCCCGGCCACGTCGGGGCAGGTTCTTCTCTTTGGCCAGGACGTGACGCGCTGGCCGAGCCACCGCCGCATCGGCAGGGGGCTGGCGCGGACATTCCAGGTCACGAGCTTGTTCCCGAAGCTGACGGTGCTCGACAACGTGCTGCTGGCGATTGAGGGCCTGCGCCTGTCGAAGTTCGTAATGTGGCGGCCGCTGTCGTCCTATCGCGACGTCTACGAGAGGGCGCACGCGCTCTTGCAAGAGGCGGCATTCCAGGACCGCCGCGACGTCGAGGTGCGCAATCTATCGCACGGCGAGCAGCGCCAGCTCGAGATCGTCCTCGGCCTTGCCAGCAACCCAAAGATACTGCTGCTCGACGAGCCGGCCGCGGGCCTCTCCTCAGGGGAATCGGCGGAAATGGTGCGCTTCCTCGCACGGCTCGACCAGCACTTGGCCATTCTTCTGATCGAACACGACATGAACGTTGTCTTCGACGTCGCCAAGCACATTTCGGTGCTGCATTTTGGTGAAATCCTGGAGGCGGGTACGACGGACGCGATCAGCCGCAGTACGAAAGTGCAGCAGATCTATTTCGGGACTGGCTGATCCATGGCGCTGCTCGAGGTAAGGGACGTCCACGTCTACTACGGCGATGCCTATGTCATTCAGGGCTTATCCTTGACGCTTGAGGAGGGGCAGATCCTGGGGCTGCTCGGTCGCAACGGCGTCGGCAAGACGACGCTCGTCAACGCGATCGTGGGCTTCAATCCGCCCCGTCGTGGGAAAGTCATCTTCAAGGGAACAGACATCAGCCAAATCGCCTCCTTCGCGACGGTGCGCAGCGGCATGGGGCTGGTGCCTCAAGGGCGACGCGTGTTCGCCACCTTGAGCGTGGAGGAGAACCTTGCGGTCGCGGAACGGAGCCGCCAACGGCATGGCTGGAGCCTGGAGCGGGTGTACGCGCTGTTCCCCCGCCTGCGGGAGAGACGCAGTCAGCGGGCCAAGACGCTTTCCGGGGGCGAGCAGCAAATGCTTGCCATTGGCCGCGCCCTGATGACCAATCCAGACTGCCTGATCATGGATGAGCCATCCGAGGGGCTTGCCCCCATCGTGATACAGGGCGTGTGGGAGGCGATCGGCAAGCTCAAAGCGGAGGGTCTTTCCATCCTTCTGGTCGAGCAAAACGCGTTCCTCGCCCTCAAGCTCGTCGATTTCGTGCACGTCATGAGCAAGGGCCAGGTCGTCTATTCCGCGCGGCCCGAAACGCTGGCGGCCAACGACGAAATCAAGGCCAGACTGTTGGGAATATGACGGCGTCCCGCATCCTGGCGCGCCGCATTACCCCTGCTAGCGCGAGAGCGACCCTGGATCCTCTGGCGGCTCCAGGGGCTCGCGCAGTGCAAAACCGACGGGACGGCCGGTGCGCCGAGCCGCCTCGGCCGGCGGCAGGCTGGGGTTCCACTGCTTCGCATCATAGCGCATGCCGTTGACGCAATCGGCGTCGCGCGAGACGACCCACAGCAACGGCGGGACCATTTGCTCGGGCTCGACCAGCCTCTCGACGCTGCCTTCGCGGCTCTTGCGGCGCATCTCTTCGGCCATGCCAGGCGTGTTGGCGCCGGCGCCCGGGTTGACGATGTTGACGGTCACCCCGGACCCTTCGAGCTCTTGCGACCACACCCATGTCGCCATCTCGAGGGCTGCCTTTGACGGACCGTAGGGCGAGAACCCAATGCGGTTCATGGTCTGCAGCATCGTTGTGACGTTGATGATGCGTCCCCAGCCTTGGCCCACCATCAGAGGGGCAACGCGGCGGGCGAGCTTGTCGGCGGCCACGAAGTTGGTGTCGATCACGTTCTGGACGATCTCATCGGTGGCTTCCCAGAACTTCGGCGGCAGCGGACGCCGGTAGAGATCCGGGCAGATGTAGGTGAGCGTGAGACCGGCATTGTTGACGAGGATGTGCAGCCCGCCGGCAGCCAGCGCGGTCTTGACCACCATGTCGCAATCTGCCGACCGACGCAGGTCAGCGCGCACCGGAATGATGCGCCCCGGCAATGCTTCCGCCGGCGTTAGATCGTCAAAGTCCGTGGCGATGTGGGCAGGTCCGACGACGGTCGCTCCTCTGCGCGCGAGCCCCAGCGCCATGTCCCGCCCGAGCCCGCGCCCGGCTCCCGTGACCACCGCCACCCGCCCCGTCAGAGATGGCTGCATCGTCGCTCATTCCTCTTGGTTAAGGCCTCTTGGTTAAGGGCGGGCCGGCTCCTCAACATGGGCGCTGGTCGGCACGTCGCGGAAATGCGGCATGATCTCCTCGGCGAAGGTGCGCAGGGCCTCCTGCGAGCCGGTTGGATCGACCAGCAGCACGTAATCGACGCCACCGGATTCGAGCTTCTTCAAGCGCGCGATGATCTCTTCGGGCGTCCCGAGCAGGGCGGATTCTTCGCTCGCGAGATTGGGGTCAGCGTGCGAGCCGATATTTTGATAGCGCTCCGCGCCAGGTCCACGCGCCAGGCCGCCGATCGCCTTCAGCACGTTTGCCCTGAGCGCGTAGGCTTGTTCGCGCTCCGCCTCCGTCTTGATGATTTGCAATGCCCGCGAAGCGCCGATCGTGCAGGGTTGGTAAGGCCGACCCAATTGCTGGAGCTCGGCCTTGTAAGCGGCGACGCGCTCGATGGTAAGATCGATGGGCGCGATCTGGTCGAGCAGGAGATTGAACCCGCCCTGGGCAGCGCGCCGGATCGATTCGAAGCTGCCCGCGCCCATCCAGAGCGGGGGATGGGGCCGCTGCGTGGGGCGTGGCTCGATGATGATGTTGTCGAAATGCCAGCGCTTGCCGTGGTGCGAGAAGCGCTCGCTCGCGGCCCAGGCCTTGCGCAGGAACGCCATTGCTTCCTCGAAGCGCTCGGTTGCCTCCTCGATCGGAATGCAAAAGCCCGCGAACTCGGGCTGTCGGTAGCCCTTACCCACGCCGAAGTCGAACCGGCCCTCCGACAAGAGATCGAGTGTGGCGACCTGCTCCGCGAGCAAGGCCGGATTGTGCCATGGCAGTACCACGACGGCGCTTCCAAGGCGTATTCGCCGCGTGCGCCCTGCAAGGTAGCTCAAGAAATTGAGCGAAGCCGAGAGTTGCCCGACGCCGGTAAAGTGGTGCTCGACCACGAACACGCTGTGGTAGCCAAGATCCTCGGCGTAGAGCACGTAATCGATGTATTTGCGGTAGCCCATGCTGTCTCCGGCCGCCCCATCGCCCGAGGACTTGGCTCCGCCGAACAGTCCAAACTTCATGGCATAATCCTCATGGCATATTCCTCATCGGCAATAGACCTAACGAGCGCCTGTCCGTTCAGCGGCCGGGCTGCCCTCTCGCGATTGCTCTCTTACCTCAGAAGACAGGAAAGCGCGCGCGCGATCGACGAAGCGGAGCGGCTGCTCCAGGATCGAGGCGTGTCGGGCGGGCGACAGCCATGCGAGTTCTGCGCCCACGATGGTCTGACTGAGCCAGCCCGCGGCCTCCTTGAAGGGCGGCAGCTCGTCACTGCCGCAAAAGATCAGCGTCGGCGCCCTAATGCTCGCCGCCAGGGACCGCAGGTCGGCGGCTCCAAGGGCCTCACAGGCCAGGGCATAACCTTCACCGGAGGCCTTCGTGAACCGATCGCGCACGTATTGCACTGCCGGAGGGTTGTCGGCGACGAAGGCGTCGGTGAACCAGATCTTCAGGAGCCCGTCGATCAGTGAGGCGACGCCTGCCGTGCGCGCTGCGCGCGCGCGTTCAACCCACATCTGGCGCGCTTGCTCAACGTAGCGCGGGGTCGTGTCGATGAGCACCAAGCGGTCGATCAGCTGCGGTTGCGTCGCGGCCAAGTGTTGCGCAACGAGCCCTCCGAGCGAGATGCCGGCCACGTGGGCGCGCGTCAGCCCTTCGCGCTCGCACACTGCGGCCAACTGGTGGGAGAGGTCGGCAATGGCGTATGGGTGGCTCGGAACAGGGGCCTCGCCGTGACCGGGAAAGTCATAGCTGATGAGCGTGAACTGGTCCTCAAGGCCCGGCGCGGCAAGATCCCATAAGGTGTGGTCGACGCCAAGGCAGTGCAGGAGGAGCAGCGGCGGTCCGCTCCCCTTGCGATGCAATCGGATCGGCATGCGAGCAAGGCCGGTGAGGGGTGCCTTGGCCATGAGAGACCTCCTGCCCGTGATGCGAGGAGCCCGTTGCGAAAACGCAGGCATGGGACCGCCGGCAAGACCGGCCCAGGGGCGCACATCTGAACCTGGTTCGCGATCGCAGGCAAGAGCCGGCCCGCGGCAGGGCAGGCATTGTGGCCTGGCTGCAGCGGGTCATGGCATGGCGAGCTTTGCTGCTCTCCCCCCAGGGGATGTCCCGGGGGATGTCCCAGGGGATGTCCCGGGCGATGTCCCGGGCGATGCCTCAGGGGGTGTCAGGGCACACTCAGATTGGCGGTGCCTAGCGTGGGCGGCACCGGAGGGGGGACTGCCCCACCCCCCAGGTGGTAGCGAGCGCTTTTGGATTTTGCCCGTGGGGCCACGCCGAGCGATGGGCGCGCGTCCCATGGGCTCTCGCCGCCGCAACACGCGGCGCGTCAGTCGAGCGGGCTTGCCGCCGCCATGTTGTGCATTTGGCCGACCCCGCCGATCAAGCTGTTGAGCATCTTGACGATCTCGCCGCCGACGTAGGGCTTGCTCAGCTTTGGGATGTTGCGCAGATGGTCTGGCAGCATGACGCTATCAGCGTATCCCGTGGTGAATGCGAACGGAATGGATCGCGCCAGGAGTTGCTCGGCGATGGCCGCGCTGGTCTCCTGGCCGAGCCTGACATCCAGCAGAGCGGCGTCGATGTGCTCCTGGGCTGCCAGCATTAGCCCGTGTCGCAGCGACCTTGCAGGGCCCACCACTTGGTGTCCGGCGCGTTCGACGTCTTGTTGCAGCTGGAGGGCGATGAGCCCTTCGTCCTCGACGATCAAGACGCGCGTTCCTGGCGCCTTGCGCGCGTCAACGCAGGCGATCTGGGTGCGATCGAATGGCACCACGACGGCCTCGGAAGCCAGGATTTCGAATGGGCCCTGCAACGCGTAGACAAACCCCTCGTCGCCAAAATGGCAGTTGGTCACGGCGCCGAGGTCGGAGGCAGCCGTTTGCAGCACGGTGAGGCCGAAGCCATTGCGGGTTGGCGACGTTGGCCGCGGGCCGCCGGTTTCGTGCCACACGAGCCGCAATTGACCGGGAGATGGTCGCATCCAACAGACTTTGACGCGCCCCTGCGGCTTGGAAAGCGCGCCGTGCTTGACCGCATTGGTGGCCAGTTCGTGGAAGATGAGCGCCATCGATTGGGCAAGTTCCGGCACAATGCGAACCGGCGCGCCGCTGATTTCGATGTTCCCGCTGGAGCGGAACGGCGAGAGCGATTCGCTGGCGAGCTCGGCAAGGCTCGCCCCGGTCCAGGCGCTACGACGCAAGAGACCATGCGCGCGCGAAATCGCCTGAATGCGGCCGTCCAGCGCCTCCACGAAGCCTGCAACGGTTTGTGCGCGCTGGCTTGAGAGCCGGGAAATCGCCGATACGTTGCTCAGGATGTTCTTTACGCGATGATCGAGCTCGGCCATCAACAGACGCTGACGCTCCTCGTTGCGCTTGCGTTCCGTGATGTCGAGGACGGTTCCCATGACGCGAAGCCCGGTCCGCTGCTCATCGGATATCGCCTGACCGCGGTCCAGAAGCCAACGCACCTCCCCGTCGGGGCGTACGATCATGAATTCCAGTTCCCGCAGGCCCGGCTGGGGCGCATAGCCGAGAACGTGATTGCGCACCATCGCCCGGTGGTCCGGGTGGACGATGGCAATCACATCGTCCAGCGACAGCGCCGCCTCGCCGTCGATGCCGACGATGCGACGCAAGTAGGGAGACCAGAACGCGTCTGCGGTTTCGGCGATGTATTCGTAAGTGCCGAAGCCCGCAGCCTCGCTGGCGAGGCGGAGCCGCTCCGCGGTCTCGCGCAGCTCGCCCGTGGAGGCCTCCA
>JAMXLN010000254.1 GCA_024281145.1 Hyphomicrobiaceae bacterium
AAATCATTTTCTCAACGGGAGTCCAACGGGAGCACGGCGATCTCCTCATCAATCTGCTCGGCACCGAACACAGCAAGCCAAGCGAGGATGGGAAACATCACCTCCTCATCGAGGGCTGGGGATATCGCTGGTATCGCGTCGGCGGGCTCGACTATCTGTTGAGACGCAGGGACGTCGATTGACGTTCATCAGCCCGCCGGCAGCCACAAGCAAAGCTGGGCCCACCGGTCTCAACCTCAAGGGGACGCGGGGCGCGCGCGAAGGGGCGGGGATTGGGCCGTACCCCCCGGAGGAACCCAGGAGTTCTCGTGCGCAAACGGCAGCTATGACGGAATGCGGCCTGGCGGGCCGGCAAACCCAAGTCTCTCCGGCGTGAGGCTCTTGGGCGCAACTCTTGACGGCTAACCCGCGCTTCGCCCAATCAAACCCCACGCAACATCTCGGCGGTCCGCTGGCTCTTATCGTCCTCGTTCGGCAGGGTGGAATATGAAATTCTGGGCCTTCAGGATGCCTTGATCTTGCGGCCGTAAAGCTCAATGACCAGCTAAATTGGGTGCTCCGACTTCCACTGGCGGTCGCGTGATATCCATCCTGATCGGGCGCCCGTCCTTGGGCATGTTTTCCGCCAACTGAAGCGGGCACCGATCGGTCGCGTGCATTGCCATGCCGGAATTCGAATACGAGAAACTCAACCTCAACTACATCCCTCGCGGTGGCGATGATATCGATCTGCTCGATGAGGTCGGCGAAGACGGCTGGGAACTTGTGGTCATCACTGCAAACAACATCGCCTACCTGAAACGGCAAGTGGCGTATGCAAAGAAGCCGCGCACGAGGTCACCTGCGACCACGCCGGCCCCTGCTGCCTCACTGCGCTGAACCTGGCTGATGAACCGCCTTCTCGGCTGTCGCCTCGCGCACCGGAAATGCTGGACCTCCGAGACGTCGACCCCGGTGGCTCTACATTGTCCCAACGCCAGCAAAATCTTCATAGGCTGACGTGTGGGCGTTTTTAATCTCGCGCATAATTCTGAAACATAAATCGTCGTCGCCAAAGCGCGTCACAAGGGAAACGCCAAGGGAAATTGCCGCGCCGAACGGGTTTTGTTGCATGCGGCAAATTAGCAATACTGGAACTGCTACGTCCTAGTGAGATTTCCTTGTTGTTCGTCACACCGGGACTACAGGGAGAGTAAACATGCGGTATGCGTTCGCGATCGCCTTGGCGGTTGGCATTTCCACCTCGGCCATGGCAGCCAACACCCCAACTTCGGAGCAGTGCAAGAGCGGGTACAAGGCCGAGTACTCAAAGATGTGGACCAAAGACCAGTTTACGAAGGCTTGCGCAGACGTGAAGGTCAAGAAGTAACTGGGTTGCCAGAGCCTCCCAGGGCCGTCCATCCGGCGGCCCTGCCCCACCGACAACGTGAGCTCGACCGACGCAGAGACCGCCGGCGCAAAAGACAAGCTCACGACCGCATGTCCGGGGCGTCACCATCGAAGTCACCATCGAAGGTGACAAAGCCCCCGCCCATGACGGACCCCTTACGCGAGCACCCTCCGACGTCGCTTTGTCCGCGGGGGTGCTCGCCGCTGCGACAATATACGCCGTGGGGCCCCAAGGAACGCCTCGCCTGCGCTCCCGTTCGGTTGAGCACAATCCCTCGAAAAGCGGAAATGACGGTTATGTCGACCACGACCGTGGATGGGCTCCATGACAGGCCTGCGGGTTGGACGCGCTGGCTCTATTCCACCAATCACAAAGACATCGGCACCATGTACTTGACCTTTGCCATAGTGGCAGGGCTCATCGGTGGGGTGCTCTCCGTGCTGATGCGCATGGAACTGCAGGAGCCCGGCCTGCAGATCTTTTCCAACGGCCACACCTATAACGTGGTGGTCGCTGGGCACGCCCTCATCATGATCTTTTTCACGATCATGCCGGCGCTCATCGGCGGGTTTGGTAATTGGTTCGTGCCATTGATGATCGGCGCGCCCGATATGGCATTCCCGCGCATGAACAACATCTCTTTCTGGCTGCTTCCAGCCTCATTCGCGCTTCTTGTCACATCGTTGTTCGTGGAGGGGCCGGTAGGCATGGACGGTGCGGGCGCCGGGTGGACGCTCTATGCCCCGTTGTCGACCAGCGGGCACGTCGGGCCTGCGGTGGATTTCACCATCCTCTCCCTGCACATTGCCGGCGCATCCTCGATCCTCGGTGCCATCAACTTCATCACCACCATCTTCAATATGCGGGCGCCCGGCATGACCCTGCACAAGATGCCGCTGTTCGTGTGGAGCATCCTGGTCACGGCCTTCCTCCTGCTGCTCGCGTTGCCGGTGCTTGCAGGCGCGCTCACGATGCTGCTGACCGACCGCAACTTTGGCACCACCTTTTTCAATGCGGCGGGCGGTGGCGACCCGCTGCTCTACCAGCACCTGTTCTGGTTCTTCGGTCACCCGGAGGTTTACGTCCTCATCCTGCCGGGTTTCGGCATCATCAGCCAAGTCGTGTCCACCTTCTCAAAGAAGCCGATCTTCGGCTATCTCGGCATGGTCTACGCCATGGTGGCGATCGGTTTCATCGGTTTCATCGTGTGGGCCCACCACATGTATGTGGCCGGGATGGGTGTCGACGCGCAGGCCTACTTCACGTTCGCCACCATGGTGATCGCCGTGCCTACGGGCATTAAGGTTTTCTCCTGGATCGCAACCATGTGGGGAGGCTCGATCCAGTTCCGCGTGCCGATGCTGTGGGCGCTGGGCTTCATCTTCATGTTCACGATCGGTGGCGTGACCGGCGTGATGATCGCCAATGCCGGTGTCGATCGGGTTCTGACCGATACCTACTATATCGTCGCGCATTTCCATTACGTCATGTCGCTCGGCGCAGTCTTCGCCATCTTCGCGGGCTGGTACTACTGGTTCCCGAAAATGACCGGCTACATGTACAACGAGGCTCTGGGCAAACTCCACTTCTGGCTCACCTTCATTGGCACCAACGTGTTGTTCTTCCCCCAGCACTTCCTGGGCCTTGCAGGCATGCCGCGCCGCTACGTCGATTACCCCGAAGCCTTCGCCTATTGGAACTGGTGGTCGTCCGTCGGCGCCTATATCACCGCAGCCGGCACGCTCGTCTTCGTGATCGGCATGATCTACGGCTACTTCATGCCGCGCAGGCGAGTAGGCGACAACCCTTGGGGGCCAGGCGCAACGACCCTCGAATGGACGCTTCCCTCGCCGCCGCCATTCCACACCTTCGAAAGTGTGCCGAGGTTTAATTGAGATGCCCGATCGCAGGCAAATAGGGCTCAAGAGAGTTTGGGAGGCAGCAGGGGTCATGTAATGCGGGCTACCACCGCGTGCGGAATCAAGGAGGATGCCGTGGTCCATTGGCGCAAGCAAAGCACTCTCGATGTCTACAAACTGGTGCTCGGGGCTTTTGTATTTGTGTCGCCCTGGCTCTTTGCCTTCACCTATAGCCCCGCCCGCCTCGATGCGTGGGGGAGCGGACTATTGGTGATGGCTTTGTCCGCCGTGGCCATGGTCGTCTTCTTCGATTGGGAAGAATGGCTGGCCCTCGCCATCGGACTGTGGATGCTTGCGGCCCCTTGGGTGTTGGGCCTCCCGCGCGGCGCCACGAAAATCCACATCGCGGCAGGTCTCGTCTGTGTCTACCTCGCCGGCTTGGAGTTGTGGCTCGTCCACTACCATCGATGGGAGCGGCCCAATCCCAGTTAGATGCGAGCGTATTGACGCGCGTCTTTTTCCCCCTCCACCACCCGCCATGACCGGGGGGGTGACCTAAGGCTTGGCCTGGTCTCTCCAAGCGGCGAGCCGACCCATGACCCCCCAGGGGGCGTGGGCGAGGGGGCGTGGGCGAGCGGAAAGCGAGCCTTGCAAGTGCTTGTCGCTCGCCCCAGGCCCTGCAGCGCGTACTGTGGGGGAGGCCGTTGCGCGCTATGGGCGATGCGGGATTCCGGGCCCGGGTGGGACACGCGTGAGGTTCAGTGGCTGAAAGTGACCGAGCATCTCGAGCCGAGGAATGTTGAGAAGAGCGATCTGGTGATTGCTCACGCTGATCAGGCCCTCGGAACGCAACTTGGCAAGCGTGCGATTGAGGTGGGGCGTGCTCAGACCGAGCGCGTCGCTCATCACTTCCTGCGATAGCGGGAACTCAAAACTCGCTTCTGTCGCGAGCCCGACCATTTCCAGACGCGAATACATTTCCAACAAAAAATGCGCCAGACGTTCGACCGGTGTGCGCCGGCCGGTGTCGATCACGTGCTCGGCACAGACAATTGCCTCATGGATCGCAAGCCAGCTCAACGCCAGCCCGAATTGTGGGCACCTATAGCAGAGCTGAACGTAGTCCTGGATGGAACAGACCTGCATCCTCAGATCCGTGAGGGCGAGCACCGAGTAGCGCGCCTTCTCAAGAAAGCTGCCGGGCAACCCCACCACGTCCCCGGGCAGCACGAGGTTGATGATCT
>JAMXLN010000255.1 GCA_024281145.1 Hyphomicrobiaceae bacterium
TTCCTTCAGCAAGCGCCTGACATCCCAGGCGGCGAATGACGCGTGCAGCATTTACGTCTCGATCATGAACTGAACCGCAACCGCCACACCCTTATTTCAAGACCTGCGCTGCCTTTGGGGCCGCCGAGTGCACCGCACTCGGAACAGGTCTCAGTCGTGAGGTATTCGCAGACTTCGGATTGCCACGACACGGCGCGCCTTGTTCGCGCGCTGGGCAACGACGCGCTCGGCACCCGCGTCACGCCGGTGCCGAAACGGCACCGGATAGCGCGGGCGGGGCTGCGTGCGTGCGCAGATCCTGGACTAGATACCAGGCCTCCTCGACACCAAACCCCTTGAGGTCGAGTGCGCCGCAGCGCTCCATCACGAAACGCTGCTCGACGTGTGCCTTGGTGGCGCGCGAGACCAGGACGCGTCCGGGCTGGCTCTGACCTTCGAGACGCGCCGCGAGGTTCACGGTGTCACCCCACACATCGTACGTGAGCCGCTTGGCCCCGATCACTCCCGCCAACACGGGACCGGTGGCGATACCGATCCTGAGCGCCAGGGGCACCCCCCGCTCCTGCGCTATGCGTGACAATGTGGCCTGCATGGCAAGTGCCATGCCGCCGAGGCGCTGGGCGTGGTCGGAGGCAGGTTCGGGAATGCCGGATGCTGCCATGTAGGCGTCGCCAATCGTCTTGATTTTCTCCACGCGCCACTGGTCGGCAAGGTCGTCGAACGCGCTGACGACGGCGTTGAGCAGCTCGACCGTCCGCGCCGGCCCCAACCGTTTGGCGAGCGCCACGAAGCCCTTGAGATCGGCAAACAGCACCGACGCGTCGGCGAGCTCGTCGGCGATGACGATGCCTGGCGCACCCTTGAGCCGGTCGACGATCGGCGTGGGCAGAATGTTATGCAGCAGCGTGTCGGTTTCCTCCTGGGCTTGCTCTGCCAGGCGGAATGCGTAATAGACCACCGCCGCGACCATGGCAGAGGTTGTCACGACGGCGGTGATGTAAAGCTCGGCCAAATCATAGGGCCGCACGTGAAGAAGCGCGTGCTCCTGCGTAAACCACGCCCACGCCGCAAGGTGCAGCACGAGCCCCGCTAAGATGAGCGCTATGATCAGCTTGATCCGCCCGAGGCCGAAAACCACGAAATAGCCCGCAATGCACGCGAAGTACTGCATGTGCAGCCCCGAATCCGTGCCGAGCATCCAGGTGAGCGCGAACAGACCGACGTTCTCGGATATGCCCAACGTCAGCGCCCCCGCGATCTCGTTGAAGCGATGCAGGAAGGGCGCTCCCAGGGCGATCGCGATCAAGGCCAAATTGATGAAGATGACCGGTCGCCACGTCTGAAAATCGAGGACGATCTGTTCGACCGTGTAAATGAGCGTGAAGAGGGCGATGAGGTAGGCGGCTACGTTCATGATGCGCAGGCGGCGCCGGACGGGCGGAGGATACGGGGCGGTGCCGTAGCCGGCCAGCCGCGTCAAGGTGCGCCGCCAGCGCATGGCCCGGCGGCTGTTAAGGAAACCTTCAAGGCGTGGGGCCAGCATGAGCCGCCTCCTACCCGAGATGGTGTTTTGCCGACGCCCTTGCGGGGTCGCGCCAACTATCGGCGATGGGCTGGCAAGCCTCAACTGGAGCCGATGTTGCACTACTCGGTCGCGGCAACCCCGCCCAGCGGTACCGGCGTCGACAGTCCGAGGCGGCGGCGGGCTTGCTCGCGCAGCGCGTCGATCGGCTTCAAGACGCCTTGCGCCTCATAGTGCCAAAAGGTCCACCCGTTGCACGCCGTTTTGCCTTGCACCTCGGCGCCCAGACGGTGGATCGAGCCCTGCCGACCGGCGAGGCTCAGCGAGCCGTCGGCCTTCACCTCGGCGCGCAGGCGACCGCGCTCATCGGTGAGCACGATACCAGGCTCCAGGATGCGCAGCTCGATGATGGTGCCGAAGGGGATGCGCGGTTCGGTGCGCTTGGACTTGACCGTCTCTAGCGCCAAGGCCGGAAGCGGTCGCACGCTGGCGATGCGCTCCGCAGCGGCCTCGGCGTAGACGGGATCGCGCTCGATGCCGAGCCAACGCCGCCCGAGCCGACGGGCCGCCGCGCCGGTCGTTCCCGTGCCGAAGAAGGGATCGAGCACGAGGTCGCCCGGAACGGTCGAGGCAAGGAGTATGCGGCTCAGCAGCGCCTCGGGTTTCTGTGTAGGGTGGGCCTTGCGTCCGACCCCGTCTTTGAGCCGCTCGGGCCCCGAACAGATTGGAAACAACCAATCGGACCGCATCTGCACGTCGTCGTTGAGCGCTTTCATCGCTTCGTAGTTGAAGGTGACGCGCGCCTTGGCATCCCGACCGGCCCAGATCAGCGTCTCGTGCGCATTGGTGAAGCGCTTGCCGCAGAAGTTGGGCATCGGATTGGTCTTGCGCCAAACAACGTCATTTTGAATCCAGAAACCCAGGTCCTGCAGCGCCACGCCGATGCGAAAGATATTGTGGTAGGAGCCGATCACCCAGATGGCCCCGTCGGGTTTGAGCACGCGTCGGCAATGCCCGAGCCAGGCGCGCGAGAAACGGTCGTACTCGGCGAAGGAGGAGAACTTGTCCCAGGCTTCGTCGACGCCGTCGACCACCGTATTATTGGGGCGCAAGAGCTGGCGCTCGAGCTGCAGGTTATAGGGGGGATCGGCGAAGACGAGATCGACGCTCTCGGGGGGAAGCCGCGCCAGCTCCTCCAGACAGTCGCCGACGATCACGCGGTTGGTGGGTGGGCCGGCGGGCCGGCGCTGACGCACGGACATGGGGACGCTACTCTCTCAACGACACTACTTCGGCGTCGCGATGTTAGCATTGCTAATCGCCGCTTGAGTTGTCGGGCGAACTCGACGCCTTCGCCACGGGTCTCATGTCCTCGCCGTCGGAAATCTCGATGATGAGCTTCTTCAGGATGGCGTCGGCGAACGTGGCAAAGGAGGCGGCAGCGATGACGAAGGCACCGGGTCCGCCGATCACATTGTCGCGGTAGAAGGTCTCAAGGTCGGGCTCGATCGCCAGGATTGGCAGACCGTTGATGCTAGCGCCCGCCCGCACCGCATCGTCGCGAGCCTCGGCAGCGGGCCGTCCGCGGTTGTTGCGGCCGTCGCCAGAGATGTCGATCACCCGGCGTCCGCCGCTGAAGGGGCCCGCGCCGAACAGTGCCAGGGCATGGTCGATCGCCCCACTGATCGATGTTCCGCCCCCGTACAGTTGCCGCGGGGCCGCAGCGATGGCCGCTGCCAAGCGTTCCATGGAGGCCGCGTCGCTGACGATCATCCAAGGGACGACTTGCACCTGGAGTGCCGGGCCGGTCCACTGCACCATCGTGACGGCGATGGCGCGCGCTGGACCGGAGCCGATCGCGCGCGCCAATTGAGGGCTGCGGAACGCGGCGACGTAGCCGCGCTTTTGCAGCTCGAAGCGCTCCTCGTTCACACTGCCGGAAGCATCGACGGCGAGCACCAGCTGGAGATCGACCGCCGTCTGCGCCGCTGCGGCCACCACGCCCAGTGCGCTCAGTGCGCTCAGTGCGCCAACGGCGAGCGCCGCCCTCAGGAGCGCGCGTAACGTGCCGGCGAGCACGTCCTGCGCACGCCTCAGGCTACGAACGCGCTCTCTGCGCTTTTGGAGCGAGGGGTTGGCCCTCCACAATCGAAAGGCCGAGGGTTTTCTTGGGACCGTCCCGCTCCCCGGAAGGCTGCGCAAGCGCGCGGGCCTTGCGGAATGCGCATGGCCCCCGATCGCCTCGCTGGCGCACGATCTCGATTGTGCCCCAGGGTGGTCGAGCCCAGCCCCGTGCTCCTTCACCGCCTAGAGCCGCGAGACGCTCACTTCCTTGGCCGTGATGAACTCCAGAAGTGCTGGCTGGCCCTTCTCGGTGGCGGCAATCCCGCGCTTGATGGCGGGCACGATGTCGGCTGGCCGCTCCACCCGCTCGCCGTAACCACCGAAGGCGCGAGCCATTGCCGCATAATCGCCGGAGATGTCGGTGGCGCGATATCGTTCGGTCGAAACGGGCATCACCTTGAGTTCGATGGCCATGGAGAAGTTGTTGAGCAGAATGGAAAGGATCGGGATGCGCTCGCGCACCGCAGTCTCGAAGTCCATACCGGTAAAGCCGATGGCGGCGTCGCCCCACACGTTGATACAAAGCTTGTCGGGCTTAGCGAGCTTGGCGCCCATGGCAAGGCCAAGGCCGTAGCCCAACTGGGTGGTCTTGCCCCAACCGATGTAGGAGAGGGGCGTGATGGGTCGCCAGAATGGCGACAGCTGATCGCGCGGACTGCCGGCGTCGTGGGTGATGATGGTGTTGGCGACGTCCACCGTCTTGTGCAAATCCCAGATCACGCGGTAGGGGTTGAGGGGCGCGCTGTCGTCGGTGAGCTTGCCCATCCACTTGGCGAGCCAGGGCTCGTGGGTGTCGGCAATCTCCTTGGCCACCGGCGTGGGGTCCTTCTTACTCCTGCCACGGAGCTTTTCGACCTCACCGATCAGGGCCGCGAGGACGAGCTTTGCGTCGCCTGCCACGCCCAGTGCCACGGGGATATCCTTGTTGATATCGCCGGGGTCGAGCGTAGCCTGGATGATACTCACGCCGGCCGGCATCTTGACGCCAAAGTTCGTCTCCGTAAACGAGCAGCCGATTCCCAAGATCAGGTCCGATTTGTCGAGGAAGGTGCGCACCGTCTGCGGGATGGCGAGGCCGCCCGAGCCCAGCGACAGCGGATGCGTCTCGGGGAATGCGCTCTTGCCACCGAGGCTTGTCGTCACCGGAACGGCCAACAGCTCGGCAAGCTCTTTGAGCTCGTCCCAGGCCTCGGCCCAATGCACCCCTGTGCCTGCATAGATCACTGGCCGCTTGGCGGCGACCAGCATCTTGGCCGCTTCGCGCACGGCGTCAGGATCGGTCCCGGTGCGCACCCGCTTGGGAGATACGTAATCTTTTGGATCGCAGTCCTGTGTCCACAGGTCGTTTGGTACCTCGACAAGAACGGGGCCGCCGCGGCCGGAGCGCAGTCGCTGAAACGCGCGCCGCATCACGTTCGGGAGCTCCTTGGCCGACGTCACGGGTTCGGCCGACTTGGTGATGTCCCGCATGCAGAGCGAGGCCATATAGTTGCGTTCGACCCAGGCCATGCGCTGCGCATAGCCCATGGGCATGACGAGGATTGGCACGGATTCGCTATAGGCCTGGGCGATACCACCGTAGGCGTTTTCGGTGCCAGGTCCGTGCTGCATCACGAACATGCCGGTCTTCTTGCCGGAAGTGACGCGGGCGATGGCATCCGCCATATGCAGGCCGATGCGCTCCTGGCGCACAATGATCGGCCGGAGGCCGGCAACGGCGCCGTACTCCAGGATGTGGTTCACGGGGTAGCCGATGATCCATTCCACGCCTTCGCGCTTCAGGATTTCTGCAATCGCGTCACCGGTTTTCATGAGGCTCCTCCGTGCGTTTCGACCGCGCGTCCGCGCCGGAACCCCGGTGACCGCGTGCGTCGATCAGGCAGCAACAGAGCCCAGCGTATGCCGCGCGGTGGCCGCTCGTCGAGACCTCTCTGTCGGGTGGCGCGCAGCCTCCCGACGCATGGGCCGATCAGGGCCTTGCCACCGGGCGAGCCGGGTTAGCGCTCCGCCCTTCACTGCGATGTTGGCCGCGCGGCGCCTGGCGGGCGATGCGACAAGGCGGGGGCGGAAAAGAGGTAGCGCTCGGCCAGCAGCATCAACACCACGGTCAGGCAGAGGCCTTCGAGCACAGACAGAGCGAGGATCAAATCCGATTCCAATCCAAGTCGCTGCGCAATGACTTGCGTGAACATAGAATGGTGGCCCCGAGTCGGTTGGGTGTCGGTTCAGTATCGTGAGTGTCGGTTGAGTGTCGGTTGCAAGGGTCCCCCGATCCATGCTGTCGCTAGCCCGATGGGCAGACGCCGATCACGACCACGGTCGTGTTGTCCTGATAGAGGTCGCCCGCCGCATCGACGGCTCCCAGCAAGGCGTCGGCGATGGCGTCGGGTCCCTGCGCGCAGTGCGGCTCAACGACGCGCAAGATCTCCGCATGGCTCAGCGTCTGAATGCCATCGCTGGCAATGATCACGACGTCGCCGGGCTCCAGCATCAAGGGCTGGCGCGACCGGTCGACCAACTCGATGTCCGCACCGGTCAGGGCCGAGCGCAGGAAATGGCGGCGCGGATCGGACTGGGCATCCTCCCAACTTATTTTGCCGGCCGCCGCCAGTTTGTCGATCTCGGGCGCCAGCGAGTGGTCCTCGTTGAGGAGGGCGATTTGACCGGCACGCACCAGAAACATGGGGCTGTCGCCGACGCTCACCCACTCCATACCGGCAGAACCGAAAGCGGTGCCCACGATCGTGCAGCCCATGCCGTTGAGGGCCGGGTTCTCCTCCACGCAGTTGGCGATGGCCGCGTTGGCAAGCAGCAAGGCTTCGCCGAGGCGCGCGTGCACATCGCCTGAGGACGTCTCATAGGCGCGCATGAAGATCTGACATGCGGTGGAGCTTGCAAGCGCACCACCGGCATGCCCACCCATGCCGTCCGCCAATACCGCCGTCAGCTCATCGGCGCCGCCACCGGGCTGCGCGGCCTCCGAGCCCTGACGTTCAGGCTCGGCACGAACCAGCGCCGCGTCCTCCTGGTAGCTCCTCGCCCCTTTGCTCGAGCGGGTCGCATGTTGCAAATGCACCGCTACTCCTTGAGATCGGACAACTCCGACCAGTCGAATTCTTCTCCACAAAATGGGACGAAGGCAAGCTGCGTGCGACCCATCGTGATGACGTCCATCAGCTCTAGCTTAACTGCACCAGTCGGTTTCTTGTCGTTTATCGCAACGATGTTGGTCTTGGAAAGGTTCGGCACGAACAAAAACGCTCGGTCCGCCGAGTCGTAGCGGATGTAGGCCTGTTCCTCCGAGGAGATCGTTGTATCACCAAAGTCGATCGGAATGCGCTGATCCTTGCTGCGACCGACGGCATTGTTGCCCTCGAAAATGGGCCGGAACGAACCAAGCCCAGGGCCGCCCACCACCACCAGCCAACCGACCACCGGATCGGCAAGAAAGTTGTTGCGCAGCACCTTTGGCTTGCCCCTGACGGCCTGTGTTTTGGCATCGAGGGCGATCGGAACCGCTGGCTTGACCGTCGGAGTAGCGCCGCGCTTGAGCTGCGTTGTGGGATCGGCGACCTCGACCTGTTTGGGCTCACGCGTCGGCCCTTTGACCTCCCCTGCGGCGGGCTGGGGCGCAGCCGCCTGACCCTCGAGAGGCCGGCCGGCGGCCCCGGCTGCGGCTGCGGGGGGCGCCGCCTTCTGCGCCTCAGGCGCAGCGTTGCTGGACGCCGGTTCGGCGCGATTGCCCAGGCTCATTTCGCCCGTGCGGTCATCGCGGCTTGCCGCGTTGAGCGCATCGCGCAGCGAACCCAAGATCCGGTTGGGCAACGATCCGGGCGGTTGCGGCGTCTGCCCGGCAGCGGGGCGTTTGTCGTCCTTCATGGGTCCTCTCCTTCTGTGAGATCGCCAAGGGCCGGTCGCGAACCCCTCAAGGGGATGGGCTCTCAAATTTGAGGGAGGTGCGGCCCAGCTTGATCTCGTCACCGTCGCAGAGCCGGGCCCGCGACTGCCGCGCCCCGTTGATCAGTATGCCGTTGCCGTTCTCACCGCTGACATCGACGATCACGAACGCCGCCTCAGGGGTGCGCTCGATCACAGCGTGATAGCGATGCACGGTGGCGTCCGGCAGGCGGACATCGTTATCCTCATCGCGACCGATGCGAATGCGGCGGCTGTCGAGCGCTAAGGTCCTCGAGCCCGGGCCATCCACGGTGAGCCATGCCTCCTCAGACCACAAGGGCATCTCGCTGGCAGCCGGCCAATCGTCAACTGGCTCAGCAGCCACAGCGCGCAGCTCCGCGGCGCGAATCGCCGCCCAGCGCCGCCTGCGACCCGCCATCCACTGGACAAGCAAGGAGATGAGCGCCGCCACGGGCAACACAACGAAGGTGCAGAGCGCGATGAGGAGGGCTGGCGCCCGCGCGTACCCGGCCGCCAGAAGGGCCCGAGCACTTGGCAACGCGGCCCTATCAGAGGTTTGCCGGTCCTGGTTGCCGGTTGCATGAGCGCCCAACGGCACGGGCGTGCGGCCACCAACCCCGTCGTGCTCGGCCGCCGCGGCCCTGCAGGCCATGGGCCAGCCCAGTGCCGAAACACCCGCCGAAACACCGGCCGCAACATAGGCCGCCATCCAGAGGACGATCGCGATGAGCGTGGCGGAATGGCGTGCTGGCGGCATTTCCAACTCTTTGAGCAGAAGCTGCCCGAGCATGACGGCAGGAACATGGCCAGCGACTCGGAACCAGGGTACAAACCCCCGTCGCATGGTCGTCTCATCGTTCTGCCACATTATTGCCCGCACCTGGGTCAGTCCGCTTCGGCGAGCCGGTCGGTAACGGTGTGAGCGAAGGCGGCGTGCCACTGCTGCGGGGGTGAGCCCCCTCGTGCGCGTAGCCGTGGACTGTGATGGGAATGGCGATTCAGCCCGGCCCCGAGCCCAGTTCGAACCTGCTGGCGTTGCCGGACGGGACGGAGCTGGTCGACGACTATCGCATCAAGCGCGTGCTGGGCGCGGGTGGGTTCGGCATCACCTACCTTGCCGATGAGATGGCGCTGGCGCGCCTCGTCACCATCAAAGAATACTTCCCGGCCGAGTTCGCAGCGCGCAGCACCACCAGCGAAGCCTCGCCGCGGTCGCGCGACTGCGCGGAGGACTATCAATGGGGCCTGGAGCGCTTCATTGAGGAGGCGCAGACGCTCGCCCGCTTCGTCCATCCCAACATCGTCCGCGTCTACCGCTACTTTCGCGCCAACAACACCGGTTACATGGTGCTTCACTTCGAGGAGGGCGGCAGTTTCAAGGCTTGGCTCAGGGGCCTCAAACGCGCGCCACGCCAACCCGAACTCGATCGCATCCTCAAACCACTGTTGGAAGCGCTGGAGACCGTGCACGCCGGTGACTTCCTGCACCGCGACATCGCCCCCGATAACATCATCATCCGCAAGGATGGCTCGCCGGTGCTCATTGACTTCGGCTCGGCGCGAGGCGAGATCGCCACCCATTCCAAGACCGTCAGCGCGCTCGTCAAGCCGGGGTATAGCCCCTACGAGCAATACGCCACCGACGGGCGCCGGCAAGGGCCGTGGACAGACATCTATGCCCTCGGCGCCACCCTCTACCACGCCGTCTCGGGCAAGCGGCCCCCCGATGCCCCCTCGCGCATGGTCAACGACGAGTACGTCCCGGCCCACGCCGCTGCGCTGAGCTCATACCGCTCGAGTTTCCTGGCGGCCATCGACAAGGCACTGAGGCTGGAAGTCGGCGAGCGCCCGCAATCGATCGCGCAGTGGCGCACTGAACTGCTGGCCGCCGAGCCCAAGCGCGATCGCGGACGGCTAAACCTCGCCCGTGCGCTCGAGCGCCTACGCACGGGCGAGCCCACGCGCAGCCCGCCCATCGACAAACTCCCAGGCAGTGAACGGCCGCAGGCGCCGCCGCACACTCCCCCAGCAAGCTCGAGCCCCCCGCCAAGCCCGCAGCCCGCACCAGGCTCAAACCTGGTACCTGCGCCTCCCGATGCACCGCAGCCGAAGGGACAACTGCTCGACTTTATCGACGCCCTGAAAAGGCGTCGCAGCGAGCTTGCCGTCAAGAAGGTTGCGCCTGCCCCCCCGGCACCTGCGCCGCCTGCCACACCGCGCCAGAGCCCGGGATCGAAAGCGGCGGCGAAGGCCACCGGTGCGGCGAAGGCCGCGGCCCCAGCGCCCGCCAAGCCCGCCACACCGGATGCCAAGAGTGCGCGCCGTCCGGTGCCCGCGGTTCTGCGCCGGGCCGCACCCCGGCCGCGACCGGCGCGCCGCCTGCGCCTCCCCGCCCGGCGCTGGCGGCAACTGTTCTACAAACTGGCGATCGGCCTCGGCATTGCCGGCATCGCCGTTGCCTATCAGGACAAGTTTCCGCATACGGAGGGACGTGGCGCTGGCGTGGCTTCGAGTCAGCCCGCCGATTTGCAGCCGGTGACCCGTCTCACCGGCCACCGCGGCGCCGTGACCGGCCTTGGCCTGGGTGATGACGGCCGCTGGATCGTGTCGGCCGGCGCCGACGCAACGCTCAGGGTGTGGAACGCGGGCTCCGGCACGCCCGTGCGCGTCATCGAACTCGACGACGGCCCAGCCACCGCCATCGCCGTCGATGACCGCCGGGCGCTCACGGGCCACAAGAGCGGTGCCATCGTCCTGTGGGATCTGGAGCGGGCCGAAAAGCTCGGTCTCTTCCAACACCAGCCAGCGCCAGTGACCGGCCTGGCTTTCGCAGGCGACGCGGACCATTTCGCAGCCGCCAGTCAGACCGGCGCCATGGCGCTGTTTGATGTCCGGTCGCCTTCTGCTCCAACCCTGCTCGCCGAGGGCCTCGAGGGCGCCCAAGCCATTGCCGGCTCGCGCTCACTGCGCCTGCTGGCGTCCGCCGGTCAGGACCACAGCATTCGGCTGTGGCGCACAGACACCGGAGGCCTGGCGCGGAGCTGGCGCGGCCAGAGCGAGGCTGCAAGCGCGCTCGAGATGTCGCCGGGCGGTCGCAGCCTCGCCACCGGTAGCACGACCGGCGCGGTGCGGTTGTGGTCCACTTCTTCCTCGCGTCCCCAGCGCGCGTTCCGGGCGCACGCGGGCCGCGTCACGTCGGTCGCCTTCGCGCGCGGCGATCGCCTGCTCGCTTCGGCCGGTGAGGATGGGCAGGTAAAGCTGTGGGATGTGCGCAGCGGTCGCCAGTGGCGCGCCTTCCGCGGCCATGCCGGATCGGTCAACGCGCTCGCCTTTTCCGCCGATGGCCGTCGTTTGCTGTCGGCCGGCGAGGACGGGGTGATCCGGCTTTGGAACACGGCGGGCACGTGGACGGCTCAGGTCCGTGACTAAGGCTCACACGTGCGCTTTTTAGATTGAGCCCCTCCGAGATTGGCAAGGCGACCCTGACAGGGGGCAAAGCCATTCTATCGACGCGCACCCCAAAAGTAACGCCCCAGCAGCGAAGGCGATGCCCGGCTACTTGCCGCCGAAATGGGCATGCCTGAGGAGTGCCGCGCTGACGAGGACGCCGGTGATGGCTCCAGTCGCGCTGAAGAGAAAATCGTGAGGGCTGGCGTGGCGGCCGGGCACGAAAATCTGTCCCAACTCGAGGACACCGGCAAAGGCCGACAGCATGAGCGCAGCTTGCCACGCCGTCGTGCGCCCCGCCCGCGCCGCATACATCAATGCGCCGGAGAGGGCATATGCGACCATATGCTCGACGTGGCCCGAGAAAATGCCACTGCGCACCATGAGGTTGCCAGGCGTCCAAGAGGCGATCATCAAGAGCAGCGCATTGGCACCGACCAGCCGGGTGCCGAAGCGGCCAACCAGAGCGCGCCAACGCTGGGCGAGGCCCAATCCAATCTCGTGCATCAGCGCTCGAGCCCTCCCCTGGGCATTGCGAAAGGCAGGTGCAAACAGGCCACCGTCGACACTTGGCTCCTTGAGTCCACCTGAAGACTGGCCTCACCTCCAACGAGAGCGGCCCAACTTTTCCAAGCAGTGCGGCCAGCGGGTGGGATCCACCCCGTCCGCCGTCCAAATCAGGCCGTCAAGGCTTCAGGGGTCATGGCCAGGGTTGCCTCAGCGCCCGCCAGCACGGTCTCTTTCAAACCTGGCGCCGCGGTGGCGAGGGTCTCGGCAAAGAAGCGCGCAACGGCCACGGCCTGTGCGTTGGCAGCGCCGGTGCGCACCCCAGCCAGTGCGCCCTTGGCGAGGTACACCCCTCCCGCGGTGAGGCCAAAGAGGCGCAAATAGGGGGAGGCTCCAGCCAGCGC
>JAMXLN010000256.1 GCA_024281145.1 Hyphomicrobiaceae bacterium
CACGATGAGATCCGCCTGGGCGAGCATTTCCGCGAAGGCGCCGAGGCTTGGATCATTGATGCCGCGCGGACTTTCCATGCCGACGGCCGGCACGCCCGTTGCGGCCGCGAGCTCGCGCAACAGTGCCCGGCCGGACGGGGTGCAGAGCGTGGGACCACCGAGAACCAGCGGCCGCTGCGCGCTTGCCAGCGCCGCCAAGGTCGCCTCGGCGGCACGGTCCGCCAGTGGCTGACAGACGGGTGCGAATTCGGCGGCCTGCGGCCACAGGGCGGGCGTGTCCTCCATCCGTTGCTCAAGCAGATCGCTTGGCAGGCTCAAATGCACCGGACCCGGTCGACCGGATCGGGCGATGCGAACCGCGCGAGCAAGATCATGGCCCAATTCGGGTGCCGCATTCGCCGTCCACGCCGCTTTGGTCGTCGGCAAGGCCATGTCGGCCTGGCGCAGCTCCTGAAACGCACCCCGGCCAAGCTCGTGGGTCCCAGCATGCCCCGACAAGAGCACGAGCGGGGATTCGGCGGCGAGCGCGGTGACCAGCGCGCCCACCGCATTGGCGTGCCCAGGACCGCCAGTCACCAAGGCGATGCCGCATTGGCCGGTGAGGCGCGCCCAGGCGTCCGCCATGTGCACGGCGGCCCCTTCATGGCGCACGTGCACGAGCTCCAAGCCTGTGCCGAGGGCTGCATCAAACAGCGCCATGATGTGGTTGCCGGATAGGGTGAAGATGGTACGCAGCCCAGCACCATCGAGCGTGCGCGAGAGGATGTCCGCACCCCTGATTTTGGCGGCCATGGCTGAGCTTGCCTCCCATGCGTCGGATGAGCCGTAGCGGGGGCGCGGGTTGGGCGCAACCGATCAACGCCACATCGCCTTCGAGGTCGCGCCGTGCTCCGGCCGGGCCTGCTGGCGACCCCGCGAGCACCCTACTCGGCAGGTTGCGCCGGTGCTGCTGCTCCGCTACCCCGCTGGCTCAAACGCTCGGCGAGCCAGCGGCAGATGACGTAGAACGCGGGCGTAAAGATGAGGCCGAATAACGTCACGCCGATCATGCCCGAGAACACCGCGGTGCCGAGTGTTTGGCGCAACTCGGCGCCAGCGCCCACCGCCCACACCAGCGGCATGACACCGAAGATGAACGCCAGCGACGTCATCAGGATCGGCCTCAGCCTTAGCCGCGCAGCCTCGGCTGCGGCGGTCCAGCGGGTGGTGCCGCGATCTTCGAGCTGCTTGGCGAATTCCACGATCAGGATCGCGTTCTTGGCGGCCAGGCCGATGAGCACGATGAAGCCGACCTGGGTGAGGATGTTGTTGTCCATACCGCGCATTATGACCCCGGTGATGGAGGCGATGAGACACATGGGCACGATGAGGATGACCGCCAGCGGCAGGGTGAGGCTCTCGTACTGGGCTGCGAGCACCAGGAACACGAAGACCACCGCCAGCACGAAGGCAAACGTGGCAGTGCTGCCGGCCCGCAGCTGCTGATAGGCGAGCGTGGTCCACTCGTAGCTGAAGCCTGGCGGCAGCGTTTCTTTGGCCAGCTTCTGCATGAGCTCTATGGCTTGGCCCTGCGCGTAGCCAGGTGCCGGCGCGCCATCGAGCTCGGCGGCGGGGTAGAGATTATAGCGAGGCACGCGATAGGGCCCGGAAATGTCGCGCACGCTGGAAAAGGAACCGATTGGCACCGTCGCGCCGTTCGCATTGCGCACGCGGATCTTCAGCACGTCCTTGGGGTCGAGGCGAAAGCCGGCGTCGGCCTGGGCGGTGACGCGAAACACGCGGCCCAGCAGGTTGAAATCGTTGACGTAGGAGGAGCCCAGATAGGTCTGCAGCGCGCCGAACACGTCGCCCATGTTGACGCCTAGCATCTCGACCTTGGTGCGATCGATGTCGAGATAGAGCTGCGGCGTCGATGCTTCAAAGAGCGAGAACACCTGCGTGAGGCCCGGTGTCTGGGCGGCGCGTCCCATCATGGCGTAGACGGCGGCCTGCAACGCCTGCGGGCCGGCGCCGCCGCGGTCCTCCACCATCATGCGGAAACCGCCCGAGGTGCCGATGCCGCGCACCGGCGGCGGCATCACCACCACGACCAGACCCTCTTGGATGGAGGCGAAGCGCTGGAACAGGGCACCTTGAATGGCGGTGGCGGATTTCTTTGGATCGCGCGCGCGTTCCTCGAAGGGCGCGAGCGCCAGAAAGATGGCGCCGGAGTTTGGGGCATTGGTAAAGGTGGCACCGGAAAACCCCGCGAAGTTGACGGCGTGCACCACGCCCGGAACTTGCAAGGCCTTTTCCACGACCTGCCGGTTGACCGCATCGGTGCGTTCAAGTGAGGCACCACTCGGCAGCTGCGTGACGACGATCAGGTAGCCGGCGTCGAGCTGCGGGATGAAACCGGCCGGCGTCTTGCGGAACTCGTTGAGGCCGTAGGCAATGACGCCGGCGTAGACCACGAGCATCATGACCGCAATGCGCACGATGCGCGCGGTGAGCCAGCCGTATCCGCGACCCATCGCGTCGAAACCCAGATTGAAAGCCCTGAAGAAGCCGTGCATGGGGGCCATCCACCAGCGGGTCTGGGCGCGGTGCGCGTGCGGCTTGAGGAGGAGGGCACACAGCGCAGGCGAAAGCGTGAGTGAAACAATAAGCGAGATGACGGTCGCACCCGCGATCGTGAGGGCAAATTGACGGTAGAACTGACCAGAGATGCCGGTGATGAAGGCAGCCGGCACGAACACCGCGCACAGGACGAGGGCGATCGCGATCAGGGCCGAGCCGACCTCGTCCATGCTGCGCTGCGCCGCCTCGCGCGGAGAAAGCCCCGCCGCGATGTTTCGCTCCACGTTCTCCACCACCACGATGGCGTCATCCACAACGATGCCAATGGCGAGCACGAGCCCAAACAGTGAAAGGTTGTTGAGGGAGAAACCGAACATCGCCATGAAAAAGAACGTGCCCACCAGCGACACCGGGATGGCGGTGATCGGGATGATCGCGGCGCGCCAGGTCTGCAAGAATAAGATCACCACCAGGACGACGAGCACGATGGCTTCGCCGATGGTCTCGATGACGGCGTTCACCGACTGCTGGATGAACTCGGTCGGATTGTAGACGATGGTGTACTTTAGCCCCTCCGGGAAATCCTTCGCGAGCTCGTCCATCGTGGTCTTGATGGTTTGGGCGGTGGCGAGCGCATTCGAGCCCGGCAGCTGGAAGATGCCGAGCGCGACGGCGGGGTCGCGATCGAGGTAGGAATTGGTTGTGTAGTCGAGCGCTGCCAGCTCGACACGCGCCACGTCCTTGAGCCGCACCACCGCGGTTGCCGTCTGCTTCACCAAGATATCGCCGAACTCGCCGGGATCGACCAAGCGCCCGAGCGTTTGCACCGCCACCTGGAAGGCGCGGGGTTGCTCGACGGGCGGCTGGTTGAGCACACCGGATGCCACCTGCACGTTTTGGCCCTGCAGAGCCGTCACCACGTCTCCGGTGGTGAGCCCGAGCGACTGAAGTCGGTCGGGGTCGAGCCAAATCCGCATGGAGTAGTCGCGGCCGCCGAACACCAGGATCGAGCCCACGCCATTGATGCGGTTCAGGACGTCGATGACGCGGAAGTTGGCGTAGTTGGAGATGAAGAGCGTGTCGCGCGACTTGTCCGGCGAATAGAGGTGCACGACCATCATCAGGTCGGGGGATGCTTTCGCCACCGTCACGCCGATGTTGCGCACATCGGCCGGCAGCCGCGGCTGCGCGACGGAAACGCGATTTTGCACCTGAACCTGGGCGATGTCGAGATTGGTGCCGAGTTCGAAGGTGACGGCGATGGTGAAACGGCCGTCGCCCGTCGAGTTCGACGTGACATAGAGCATGTTTTCCACGCCGTTGATCTGCTGCTCAAGCGGCGTGACTACGGTGGCGGCCACCACCTCCGCGCTGGCGCCGGGGTATTGACCGGTGACGTTGATCGTCGGCGGCGCAATCTCGGGATACTGCGCAATCGGCAGCCGGCCGAAGGAGACGATCCCTAAGATCACGAACACGAGGGAAACGACACCCGCAAAAATCGGCCGGTCGATAAAGAAGCGCGAGATGCGCATGGAGCTCCCCCGCGGTCTTTAATTGGCCTTGCTGATTGCGCCGGCCGCCGCGGCCTTGTCGTCGAGCGTTTCCTGCGGCGTCACCTTGACGCCAGGGCGCGCCCGCATCAGGCCGTTGACGATCACGCGGTCGTTGGGATCAAGGCCGGACGTAACCACTCGCAGCCCTTCCACAAGGGATCCCAGCGTCACGTACTTGGGTCGGGCAATGTTGTCACTGTCGACCACGAGCACGAACTTGCGCACCTGCTCGGTGCCGATGGCGACGTCTGGGACCAGCAGTGCCTCGTTCGGCGGTCCGGCCGGCACCTGGATGCGCCCGAACATGCCGGGCGTCAGGGTGTCGTCGGGATTGGGGAACTCGGCGCGGCCGCGGATGGTGCCGGACGCGCGGTCAATGGCATTGTCGACGAA
>JAMXLN010000257.1 GCA_024281145.1 Hyphomicrobiaceae bacterium
AGGGAGGATGTGGGCCAACGGTGGCGCAAAGTCAATCTTGCGGGGCCGCTGTGGTCAAGGCCAGGGCGTGCAGCACGCCGCCCATGCGGCCCTGCAGCGCTTCGTACACCATCTTGTGCTGTTGCACGCGCGTCTTGCCGGCAAACTCGCGCGCGACAACGTGAGCGGCATAGTGGTCCCCATCGCCGGCAAGGTCTTTGATGGCGACCTCCGCGCCGGGGAAGCGGGCCTTGATAAGCCGCTCGATCTCCTTGGCATCCATGGGCATTGGGCAGCCTTCCGCGTCGAATTATCCATACCATCATAAGCCGAGGCGCTCACCGACCGCCACACCCAACGCTCCTTCCCCAGCGCGCCCATCGCCTTCGCAACGCGCGACACCGGCGCGGCGGTCTAATCCGCAGGCGCCCCGCGGATCTTTGTGCCGGCACGCAGACGGGGGGAGTTCTCGCGCCAGAACGCAGCTGGAACGCTACTGCGCGAGGTAGGCCGGCAACCAGCCCTCGTGCGCGCGCCGCAATTCGGCCAGGCTCAGAGCAGGCTCGCCTCTAAGGGTGAGTGCCTCGCCGCCAACGCGGGCAACCACGCGGGCGGGGAGGGCAAGAAGGCGCGCGCGTTCGACGACTTCCTCGGCCAGTTCGGGTGCCGCCTCGATGACGTAGCGGGACTGGTCTTCGCCAAACCATGCGGCGTGCGCCGGCAGCTTGCCCTCGTAGGGGAAAAGCTGCGCGCCCAGGTCTCCTGCGAGTGCCATCTCGGCGATGGCGATGATCAGTCCGCCGTCGCTCACGTCGTGCACGGCGCGCGCTTTGCCCTCGCGGATGAGCGAGCGGACGAGATTGCCAGCCTTGATCTCGTCGGCAAGGTCCACCGGCGGCGGGGCGCCCTCGAGCTTGCCGGTGACCGTGAGCTGATACAGCGACTGTCCGAGGTGGCCAGCCTCGCGTCCGATCGCCACCAGGAGATCCCCTTCGGCCTTCAGCCTGAGATTTGCCATCAGCGCGAGGTTAGGCACCACACCGACGCCGCCGACCGCCGGTGTCGGCGGGATCGCCTGGCCATTGGTCTCGTTGTAGAGCGAGACATTGCCCGACACGACAGGATACTTGAGTACCTCACAGGCCTCCTTCATGCCGGCGATGGCGCCGACGAACTGGCCCATGATCTCGGGTCGCTCCGGGTTGCCGAAATTCATGTTGTCGGTGATGGCGAGCGGGTCGGCGCCGACGGCAATCAGGTTGCGCCAGCTCTCGGCCACGGCCTGCTTGGTGCCCATGACGGGGTCGGCCGCAACATAGCGCGGCGTCACATCACAGGTGAGCGCCAGACCCTTGTTCGTGCCATGCACCCGCACGACCGCCGCGTCGCCGCCCGGACGCTGGATGGTGTCGCCCATGACCGTATGGTCGTATTGCTCCCAAATGGCGCGACGGGAGCACAGGTGCGGCGAGCCGATCATGGTCTTGAGCGTACCGAGGATCGCATTGGGGGCCGGCACCCATTCCGGCAGAATGGCTTTGGGCGGAATGGTGGCGACCCACGGCCGCTCATAGAGCGGTGCGGAGTTGGCGAGCTCCTCCACGGGGAGGTCGGCCGCCACCTCGCCCTTGTGCCAGACGACCATGCGGCCGGTGTCGGTGGTGCGGCCGATGACGGCAAAGTCAAGACCCCATTTGCGGAAGATCGTCTCAGCATCGGCCTCGCGGCCGGGTTTGAGAACCATCAACATGCGCTCTTGGGATTCGGACAGCATCATCTCGTAGGCCGTCATGTCGGCTTCGCGCTGCGGTACGGCGTCGAGGATGAGCTCGATGCCGACACCGCCCTTGTCGGCCATTTCGGAGGTCGAAGACGTGAGCCCCGCCGCGCCCATGTCTTGGATGGCGACGATGGCGTCGCTCGCCATCAGCTCAAGGCACGCCTCAATCAGGAGTTTCTCGGTGAAGGGATCGCCCACCTGCACGGTGGGGCGCCGCTCGGCGGCGGCGTCGTCGAACTCGGCCGATGCCATGGTCGCGCCGTGGATCCCGTCGCGGCCCGTCTTGGAACCGACATAGACCACGGGGAGCCCCACGCCTTTGGCGGCCGAATAGAAGATCTTGTCCTTCTTGGCGAGACCAACGCACATGGCATTGACGAGAATGTTGGCGTTATAGCCTCCATCGAAGTTGGTCTCGCCGCCCACGGTCGGCACACCGGTACAGTTGCCATAACCGCCAATGCCGGCAACAACTCCCGCAAGCAAATGCCGCGTCTTGGGGTGGGTGGGATCGCCGAAGCGCAACGCATTGAGGTTGGCCACCGGACGCGCTCCCATGGTGAAGACGTCGCGCATAATGCCCCCCACCCCGGTGGCGGCGCCCTGATAGGGCTCGATGAAGGAGGGGTGGTTGTGGCTCTCCATTTTAAAGACAACCGCATCGCCATCGCCGATGTCGACGACGCCGGCGTTTTCGCCCGGACCCTGGATCACCTGCGCACCCCGGGTGGGCAGCGTCTTGAGCCATACCCGGGACGATTTATAGGAGCAGTGTTCGCTCCACATCACCGAGAAGATGCCAAGCTCGGTCAGCGATGGCTCGCGGCCGAGGATCTGCAGGAGCCGCCGGTATTCCTCGGGCGATAACCCGTGCTCGGCAACGATCTGGGGTGTGATGGAGGGCTGCATGTCCTGCATGTGAGGCGCGGGGCAGGCCCGCAAACGATTCCCGTGGCATGCCGCTTATAGCGGTCTCGACGGCGAGAGTCCCCCCTGGCGCCTGGGCAGCATTGGCGCAGATGCCGTGACATGTGCATATCTTGCTGACACGCCTTTGCCGCATTGGCAAACGGGGTCCGCATGCGTCAAAGCCATGGGCAAGGCCGACCAACCCGCCTATACGGCAGCTTGGAAGGCAGCAGTTGGACGAGCGACTAGGGCAAGCGACTGGGGCAAGCGACTGGGGCAAGCGACCGGGCGAAACACCACGTGACACGACCCGAAGACAGGGGCCAAGCGCAGGGCCGGCCCGATGCGCACGCGCATGGGCGCGGCGATCGGCACACCCATAACGAGCACAGGATCGGCTGGGCCGCGCTCTTAACGGGCGCCTTCATGGTCGCAGAAGCCGGCGGGGGCCTCCTGTCCGGCTCGTTGGCGCTGCTGGCCGATGCCGGCCACATGCTCACCGATGCGGCATCGCTCGCGCTCGCCTGGCTGGCATTCCGTATGGCCCATCGCCCCGCCGATTGGCAGCGCACCTACGGGTTCCACCGCTTCCAGGTATTGGCGGCCTACAGCAACGGCTTGACGCTCGGCTTCATTGCCCTGGCAATCGTCTATGCCGCGGTTCGGCGTCTCTATGAGCCGACCGAGGTTCTCGCGACCCCCATGCTTGCGATCGCCGTCATCGGACTTTTCATCAACCTTGCGGCATTTCGCATCCTGCACGGGGCCGAGCGCGACAACGTCAATATCAAGGGCGCGTTGCTGCACGTCATGGGCGACCTGCTGGGGTCCGTGGCTGCCATCGCCGCTGCCCTCGTCATCCTGTGGACGGGTTGGACGCCGATCGATCCGCTGCTCTCGGCCCTGGTTGCGATCTTAATCCTGCGCAGCGCCTGGTCCCTGGTGCGGGAGACCGGACACATCCTGCTGGAGGGAGCCCCGGTAGATCTCGATGTGCGTACCCTGCGCCAGGACTTGGTGGCGTCCGTGCCCGGCGTGGAGGATGTCCATCACGTACACGCCTGGTCGCTCACCCAGGACAAGCCGATGGTCACGCTGCACGCGCGCATCGCCGACATGCACGACGGCGATGGCATTGCTTCGGCCATCAAAGCCGTACTGCAGAAGCGCTACGGCGTGCACCACGCCACCATCGAGATCGAGCGCGAGGCGTGCGCGGATCACCATCGCGGGTGCTGATTTGGGAACTGGCCGGCAGCGGCCAGCAAAGCTCTAGGCTAGGAGCAGCGCTACCCGAGGCTGCGGCGCCGAGGACCCCGTTGCGGCACTCACCCCCACGGGTCCGCCCGCGGTGTACCTAAGGTTAACGCCGACCAGGCCCCCCTTTTGCCCGACAAGCTCACGAGCGCATAGGCCTGCCGCCCGCGCGTGGCGCACGTTGAAAAGACGTTTTTGCGGGCGATGCCCTCGTGCCGGGCGCCGCAGGGGCCGGCCCGCCCCATCCCTTGGTGCTCATTCCCTCGACCACCCGGCGGTCACCCGCCAGGCCAGCGCGGCCGCCCCCACGAGCAGTGCGGCGGCGAGGAGGAAGGGTGCTCCGGGCAGGTGCCAACCCTCGCCCGGGGCGATCGCACGGGCGAAAGCCTGCGTAAAAAGGCCCGGCCCGAAAAGGCCCGCCAGCGCCATGATGCTCGCGTTGGCACCCTGCAATTGCCCCTGCTCAGACACGCCCACCAGGCAGCTCATGAGACCCATCGCGGCAGCGCCGGCCAGCCCCCACAGCGCCATCACGGGAATGCCGCTCCAGAAGCCGGCGCTGGTGGTGGCGAGGCCGTAGATGCCAAAGCCCGCGGCCCCACACAGGAGACCGGCAATGAGGGCTGTGCGCTCGCCGAAGCGGTCGACCGTCGGGCGAATGAGCCCCGCCTGGACAATGCCGGAGGCGACGCCGACGGCGGCGAGCGTGAGGCCCATCGTGGCATTGTTCCAACCGTAGCGGTAGCTGGTGTAGAGCACGGTCACGGAGGGCAGCACCACGTGGGCGAGCTGGTAGAGAAAGGCAACGCCCGCCAAGCCGATGAGCTGAGGGTGCCGGGAGAAGAGCCGCAGCGAGCCGACCGGGTTTGCGTGCGCCCAACTGAAGGCCATGCGATGCTCGAGGGGGAGCGATTCCGGCAGCACGAACCAGCCATAGGCGGCATTGGCGAGGCTGAAGGCGGCCGCCACCCAGAAGGGCAGGCGCGGATCGAGCGTACCCAACAGACCGCCGAGCGCCGGCCCTAGCACGAAGCCGATGCCGAAGGCCGCGCCAACCATGCCAAAGGCGCCCGCGCGCTTCTGCGGCGGCGTTACGTCGGCGATGTAGGCGTAGGCCGTGGAAAAGCTCGACGCGGTGATGCCGGAAATGATGCGGCCGACGAACAACCAAGCAAGGCTCGGCGCGAGCGCCATGAGCACGTAGTCGAGGCCGTGACCGAACATGGATATGAGCAGCACGGGACGGCGCCCGAACCGGTCGGAGAGCGCGCCCAGCACCGGCGAGAAGGTGAACTGCATCAGTGCCCAGGAGGTGCCGAAGATGCCGAAAATTTCCGCGGCGCGCGGCGTGTCCCCGCCGAGCATGGTCTCGATCAGCTTGGGCAACACGGGAATGACGATGCCAAGGGCAATGACGTCGAGCAGCACGATGCCAAAAATGAAGACAATTGCCGCCTTGCGCGGGCTTGCGACGTCCACCGGCGTGTGCATGGGCGCATGAGGTAGCGGGCAATTATGGCGCTGCTACAGGCCAACCACCGGGCGCTGGGCCTTAGGCGACCCCCATGACTGATCCTAGGATCGATCCTGGTTAGCCCCGGGGACCGAACCTTGGGGACGGTGCCTCACCTGGGCGGGCCAAGCGCGCTTCCGTGCCGGCGCGACGCTTAGGCTCATTGCAGGCTGACGAGCAGGATCTCGAACAGGCGGCGGCCGTCACCGCCCCCGAGCAAGGGTTCGAACAGGCGTTCCGGATGGGGCATCATGCCCAAGACGCGGCGGCTCTTGTCGCAGATGCCCGCGATGTTGCGCTGGGCGCCGTTGGGGTTGGCAGCAGCGTTGACATTGCCCGTCGCGTCCACGTAGCGGAACACCACGCGACCGTCGCCCTCGAGCTCATCGAGCGTGTCCTCATCGGCAAAATAGTTGCCATCGCCGTGGGCGATCGGAATCTGGATCACCTCGTGTTTGGCATAGCGATTGGTGAAGAGCGTGTCGGATCGCTCGACCTTGAGAAAGACGTCACGGCAAACGAACCTGAGCGAGGCGTTGCGCATGAGTGTGCCCGGCAGCAGCCCGGTCTCGGTCAGCACCTGGAAGCCGTTGCAGATCCCGAGTACGGGCGTGCCCCGCTTCGCCCTCGCCACCACGTCGCGCATGACGGGAGTGTGTGCGGCCATGGCGCCACATCGCAGGTAATCGCCGTAGGCGAAGCCGCCGGGCAGCACGATGAGATCGCAATCAGCGGGCAAGCTCGGATCTGCGTGCCAGACCATCCGCACCGGCCGCCTGATCACCGCCTCCAGCGCCACTTTCACGTCACGGTCGCAGTTGGACCCTGGGAAGACGACGACGCAGGCGTGCATTTTTCCTCCTCCAATCCTCAAGGATGGATGCGGAAGCTCGCGAAGAACGCGGCGACGGCCTCCTTGTGTTGCTCGAAGTCTTCCTTCGGTGCCCGCGCCATGAGCCGATAGCGCAGACCCGGTGTCACAAACACCTCAACCGCCGCGCGGCGCTCGCCCAAGCCCAAGAATTTGATCTCCGGGCAGGTGACGTCGGCCGTATAGGCGACCCGCGCCTCTTCGACAACCTGTTTGACGTTCTCGACCTTGACCCGCGTGTTGTCCGCCTCGCCGCACACGTTCTCGGGCATCTCCGCCTTGAACTGCGCCTCGTCGTAGTGCTGCGCCAGTTCGGCCGGTGCCTTGCCTGCATCCTCTGGCACCGGCTCGACGCCGAGCTCCAGCACGAGCGCGGCGGCGGCGCTGGCCATGGCGCTCTTGTCGGGATCAAAGTCGGCGGCGCAGACCGCATCGAGCGTGCCCGGGCCCTCCTCGTGCCGACACCCTGCGGGCAGCGTCACGCTGTAGCGATATTGGTCGCTGTCGAAAGCCTTCGTCTCGGCGATCGACTGAGCCTGTGCCAAGGTGAGCGCCGCGGTCAGCGCCATGCCGAGGTTGATGAGCCGCCAACCGCGCAGGGCGCGCCACGACGCAAGCGCAGCTACCCCACCAGCTCGTAAGCGTAGTTCTCGATGACGGTATTGACGAGAAGTTCTTTGCATATCCGCTCTACCTGCTCGCGCACGCGGGCCTCATCGGCTTCCGCCAAGTCGACCTCGATATACTTGCCCTGTCGGACGTCGTTCACCCCGGTGAAGCCCAGGCTTCCCAGTGCGTTCTGAATGGCCTTGCCCTGTGGGTCGAGGACACCCGGCTTGAGCGTGACCCTAATGCGCGCCTTCATGAGGTCCCCGGACGAAGATGGGCCAAGCAGCCCCCGCAGCTGAGGCAGAGCGCTGCCGCGGCCACTTGATGGTGCTGCCTATGTTGTTGTTCTTCTCGCCACGCGCCCCCACCCCCCGTTTCAATGAGGCTTGGAGCTCACCAGGACTGGGCCGCTCCCCTTGGGGCGCGGGTTCTCGGTCAACACGCCAAGCCGACGCGCCACTTCCTGATAGGCCTCCAGCACCCCGCCCAGGTCACGACGGAAGCGATCCTTGTCGAGCTTGTCGGAGGTGGCCGCATCCCAAAGCCGGCAACAATCCGGGCTGATCTCGTCGGCCAGCACAATGCGCATCTGCTCGTTCTCCCACAGCCGCCCGAACTCCACTTTGAAGTCCACCAGGCGGATGCCGATGCCGCAAAAGAGGCCAACCAGGAAGTCGTTGATGCGCAGCGCCAGCGCCATGATCTCGTCGATTTCGGGGGGATTGGCCCAGCCGAAGGCAGTGATGTGCTCCTCGCACACCATGGGATCGCCGAGACCGTCGTTCTTGTAATAGAACTCGATGATCGAGCGCGGCAGCGCTTTGCCTTCTTCGAGCCCCAACCGCTGCGCCAGGGAGCCCGCAGCCACATTGCGCACCACCACCTCGAGCGGGATGATCTCGACCTCGCGGATCAGTTGCTCGCGCATGTTGAGGCGGCGCACGAAGTGCGTTGGCACCCCGATCTCCCCCAGCTTGACAAAAATGTGCTCGGAGATGCGGTTGTTGAGCACGCCTTTGCCCTCGATCAGCGCGTGCTTCTTGTTGTTGAAGGCGGTGGCATCGTCCTTAAAGTGCTGAATGAGGGTGCCGGGCTCGGGCCCCTCATACAGCACCTTGGCCTTGCCCTCGTATACGCGACGGCGCTTGTTCATTCTTCGCATCCTCGTGCCTGCGGTTGTTTCGGCTGGAATGGCCTATGGACGACGGCTCCCTTTGAAATTGCTGGGCAATTCCACATGCTGCAGCGCACGAAGAGGGGTGGGCGCGCGCTTGGAGCGAGGCGCGGACAGTAGCCGAACCCCAGGCGGGAAACAATCGAAACACCTGGCCAAATATCAAGCCTTGAGTGCACAACCAACTCGGCGCCAGCAGCGGTCGCCTCATGGCCGGAACAGCGCTTGTGGGACCAATGCCTTAGCCGACAGCGATTGATTGCGACGGCCCCATCGGGTAATGCCTCGAAGAGTTCGCGCGGCGCCGGAACATCCCGTGAACGCGTGCTGCCGAAGGAGATTAGCCCATGACCAGCTTCGACGAGAGGGAAAGAGCCTTCGAGAAGAAATTCGTCTTGGACGAGGAGCTCAAGTTCCGCGCCGAGGCGCGCCGCAACCGGCTTTTGGCGCAATGGGCGGCGGAGAAGCTTGGCCTCAGCGGGGCGGAGGTGGACGAATACGTCAAGGCCGTGCGCAAAGCGGACTTGCTTGAGAAGGGCGACGAGGACGTGTTCCGCAAGGTGAAGCAGGACTTCGACGATAAAGGCGTGCGCATCTCGGAGGTCGAGCTGCGCAAGACGATGGCTGACCTCCTCGTCGCCGCCGTGCGAACCATCGAGGCAGAGGCCAAGAGCCGTTCGGCCTCGTGAGCGCTCGCGACCTGAGGAGGGTCCCGCCGCGCCAGCAGCACCCAGCTGTACATTGACTTGGCCTCGGCACCTCATTACGTGCTTGCAAGCAACTGTCGCGACCGCCGCGGCTCAAGGAGTGGCACATGGCATCAAAGTCGCGCTTGGCCCAGCGGGCCGGCATCGCCACCATAGACCCGATCTGGGACGAGGTGCGGGAGGAAGCCGAGGAGGTGGTGCGCAACGAGCCCGCGCTCGGCGGGTTCATCTACGCCACGATCCTGAGCCAGGCGCGGTTGGAAGATGCAGTCTGCCACCGGCTCGCGCAACGGATCAACCACTCCGACGTCGACGCTGGTCTCATCGGGCACACCTTCACTCAGGTGCTGGCCGACCACCCCGAACTCGGTCGCGCCTTTCGCGCCGATCTCGCCGCCGTCTACGACCGGGACCCGGCCTGCAGCCGCTACATCGAACCGCTGCTCTATTTCAAGGGCTTCCACGCGCTCGTCACGCATCGCTTCGCCCACGAATTGTGGAAGCGCGGCCGGCGCGACTTCGCGCTCTATCTGCAGAGCCAGAGCTCGCGCATCTTTGCGGTGGACATCAACCCCGCGGCCAAAATCGGCATCGGCATCATGCTCGACCATGGCACCGGCATCGTCATCGGCGAGACGGCTGCCCTCGGCGATAACTGCTCGCTTCTGCAAGGCGTGACGCTGGGGGGCACCGGCAAGGAAACCGGCGATCGTCATCCCAAGATCGGCGCCAACGTCATGATCGGCGCAGGTGCCAAGGTGCTCGGCAACATTCATGTCGGCAATTGCTGCCGCATCGCCTCGGGCAGTGTGGTGCTGAAGGATGTGCCGCCTGAAACCACGGTGGCGGGCGTGCCGGCCAAGGTGGTGGGACCAGCCGGCTGCCCCGAGCCGGCCCGCACCATGGATCAGCGTCTGTTGCCTGACGATTGCGGCTGCGGCTAGGGAGTGATTGCGTGGATCCACGTGAAATGGTGCGCGTGCAAGCGTACATGCGCAAGGTGTTCGGCACCAAGACATTGTCGGTGCGAGCGCGGCCGAAGATCAAAGATTCTGCCGAGGTGTACGTCGGCGAAGATTTCGTCGGAACACTGACCGTCGACAACGAGGACGGGGAGCTCTGCTACCAATTCCAGATGGCAATCCTTGAGCTCGATCTGGAAGACGTTTGAGCCCGTCTAACGGCGGGGCGCGCTGCGCACGCCGGCGATCGGCACGTTGGAGTTGCCCTCGCGCGGATCGAGGGACATCCAAATCATC
>JAMXLN010000258.1 GCA_024281145.1 Hyphomicrobiaceae bacterium
CCGTAGCGCACGGCGTTCGTGCCGGAGGCGCGCGTGGCCGCCATGCCGCCAATGGTTGCCTCCTCCGCACCGGGGTCGACGGGAAAAAACAATCCCGAATCGTGCAAATAGTCATTGAGCTGCTTGCGCGTGACACCCGGCTCCACCACACAATCGAGATCGCGCTCGTTGACAGCAAGAACGCGGTTCATGCGCGAGAAATCGAGCGAGAGTCCGCCATTTGGCGCATTGATGTGGCCCTCCAGGGAAGTACCCGACCCAAAGGGAATGATCGGCACTTGGTGGGTGCGGGCCACCTGCACGACTTCGCTCACCTCAGCCTCGTTCTCTACCCAAATGACGGCGTCGGGCGGCTGGTTGGGGATCCAGGTGATCGTATTGGCGTGCTGGCGACGAATCGCCTCGCCTGTCTGCAACCGGTCACCGAAGCGTTGGCGCAGCACGGCAATGGCCGTTGCTGTGCGCTCGCTCCTGCCTATCGCCGACCTTTTCATGACCGCACTTCCCAAGCCCGTCCTTGTGGCCCTGGTCCGGGCCCGCGTGTGCCGATGCATACGCCGGCCGCCCTCGCCGCGCCAGGGGCGCTTGGGAGCCGACGCCAAACGATGTTCACACGCTCGTGTTGCGATGTGAAGGCCCCGCTCCTTGCGACAGAGCGCATCTTCGTCGATGTACTCACAAAGGTTGCTACACGCGCAGCTGTCGGGCTGCGCGAAGAGGAGATGGGACATGTTCGGCACCGTTTTACGCCTGGGTGCCCAGCGGGTTGCAGCGGGAAACGACAACGTACCCCCCTGCCTGGCGCGCGCGGAGGCGGCAGCCACGGCCTCCAATATCCGTGCCCTGGCAACGGGCGCCGCGCTAGCCACGGCCGTGGATACCTCGCCGGCCGTGCTGGTCAGCATCTACGACTATGCCCAGCGCTACCGCACCAACGGGCGTCGGTCGGCCTAGGCGGCACCTGGCCGCTGGTCAGGAGGTTGGCTCGGGCAGCGCTCCAGGATCGCGGCGCCACCCCTCGATGCTTTGCCCTGGGGCGCATTGCCATAACCGGCGCGGCTCACTGCGGCGCTGATCTCCAAAAACAGGCCGGGTTTTCCATGCGTGATGGGACGTCGAAAGACGCGCGCCGCTGCATCGACGTTTCGCTGGGATAATGGCCACAGAGCCCATAGGTTCGAAGCATCGCGTGTTGCTGCTGCGACGTTCTAGTTCACCACCGCGGCACCGTCCCGCCTGAACACCGGTGGCCCCAGACGCCATACTGCAGATCGGTCGTCGCGTATTCTTCGGCGACAAACTTGAGGTTAAACCGGTGTCAGGCCCTCCTTTCCAGATCTCCTTGGCTCAGGTCTCCGTTGGCCGCGGTCGCCAGGGCCGATCCTGCCATCGGCCGCCGAGCCCCACTTGCGAATGACTTGCAAAAGCAATAGTCTCCCGCAACCAATTTTGCCTAGGATGGGCGAGCGCCGGGTTGCGGATGCTGAAACGAGCCGATCAGGAACCGGGCCGCGAGTTCATCGCCGAAGGCTTGGGTTGGCGCCGCCAGCGCGGGGAGGCCGCGCTCTCCGACGTCCACCGCAGCATCACGGTCGGTGGCAGCAATGCGCGGCGGCTGGCGGCCTTTCTAGGGCCCGGCTACCTCGTGGCGGTCGGCTACATGGACCCCGGCAACTGGGCCACCTCGCTCGCTGGCGGTTCCAAATTCGGCTACGCCCTGCTCGCCGTCGCGCTCATCTCCAACATCATGGCAATCGTGTTGCAGGCGCTGTGCGCGCGACTTGCCATTGCCACGGGGCGCGACCTGGCGCAGGCCTGCCGCGATGCTTATCCGCGCTGGGCCGCCTATCCGCTGTGGATTGTTGCCGAGGTCGCCATCGTAGCGACCGATATCGCAGAGGTGATCGGCACTGCCATCGGGCTCAATCTGTTGTTTGGCATCCCCCTGGAGATCGGCGTCCTGCTCACGGCGCTGGATGTTTTTCTGATCCTCTATCTACAGCGCGCGGGATTTCGCTATCTGGAGGCGCTGATTATTACCCTGCTCGGCGTCATCGCTGCCTGCTTTGCGGTACAGATCGCCCTAGCCAACCCGGAATGGGGGCCGCTGATCCGCGGCTTCGCACCGACGACCGCAATCGTGCGCGACCCCGACATGCTCTATCTCGCCATGGGGATCATCGGCGCCACGGTGATGCCTCACAATCTCTATCTGCACTCGGCGATCGTGCAAACGCGGGCCTGGGGCAACACGGCGCCCGAAAAACGGGAAGCGCTCAGGTATGCGACTTTCGACTCCACCGTGGCCCTGACGTTTGCGTTGTTGATCAATGCGTCCATCCTGATTCTGGCGGCGTCCTCCTTCTACAAGGCCGGCAAGACGGACGTTGTTGAGCTGGGCCAGGCCCAAGCGCTTTTGCACCCGCTGCTAGGCTCGGCCATCGCGCCGACGCTTTTTGGCGTGGCCCTCATCTGTTGCGGGCTCAATTCCACCGTCACGGCGACGCTGGCCGGCCAGGCTGTAATGGAGGGCTTCCTCGAGATCCGCCTCGCGCCATGGCTGCGGCGGCTTGCAACGCGGGCGCTGGCCATTGTTCCAGCGGCGGCCATCACCATCTTCTGGGGCGATCAAGCGGCCGGCAAGTTGTTAATTCTCACCCAGGTGGTCCTTAGCCTGCAGCTACCATTCGCCGTGGTGCCCCTGGTGCAATTCACCGCCGAGCGCAGCAAGATGGGGCCACTTGTCTCACCCAGGTGGTTCACAATCTTTGCCGGGTTGATCGCGGCACTCATCATTGGGCTCAACGGCAAGTTGATATGGGACCAGGTGATCGGGCTCTAACAGCGCCGCTCGTCCGTGCCCAGCTCTCACGTGGCCAGCTCTCACCTGGCCAGTATCCCGACCTCCAAGGCCTCCGCACGCGGCGCCGCTCTGCTGTGCGGTTTGCGACGCGACCCGCTCCAGCCGCCGGTAGGGTCAGGCCAGACGCTTGCGCAGGCCTGCCATAAAGAGGCGGATGCGCGCGGCGTTGACGCCAAAGTCGCTCCGCCCTTGGCGGCTCAGCGAGCGCATGTCGACCCGGCTTCCTGAACCGTGCTCGTTCACCCGGACGACGACGTCATCGGTGAAGCGGAACCAGCGACTGGTCTGGCTCGCTTCGATGCGGCCCGATGCTGGATCAGCGGCAACAATGTGCCAGCCCGGCATGGACTTGGCCACTGACAGAGCCAGATCGAATGCCTTGGGCGCCGGCAAGGGCAGTTCGAGCGGCGCCACGTCCGGGTAGGCCGCCTTCTGCAGACGCGCGAGCTCGGCCCCACCATAGACTGCGGTGGCCGCGTTCTCGGCGCTCCGCGCCGGCAGAACTGCAACAAATTCCGGCGGGTTCTCGACATCAGTTGTGATGTCGTGAATGCGCGGGACCGTTTTGCGCACGCGATCGTAGTGCCAGGGGACCCAGACAAGGCCAGCGCCGAGGACAAGGCCAATGGCGGCCATGGTGCAGCGACTGGCACTGAGCTCCGACCAGCCCAACAGCAACACCCCCAACGCGACAATGACCGCCGCGAGGGCCCCCATCCCGGAGGCTGTCATCAGCCACGTAAAGGCAAAGCGGAAATGCCACCACCCGGCTCGCCAGCCAACTGGCGCAAGCGCCAACAGCAGCAGGGCAAGGAGCGCCAGGATGAGGCTCAGAACCGCTCCCGTCTCCCACCAGTTCATGGATCAATCCTTCCTGTCTGCGGTGAGACCCTATACAGCGAGACAACCGCCGCGTCTTGCCGTTTGCACATTTCCGGTGCCGCCGCCCGCCGAGTGCGTAGGGTAACGCTGCGGAGCGAGGAGCATTGGCGCTCATCACGCTGGCGTGAACGCAACTGTCTATTAGGCCGCAGCGCCGCTTGGGGATCGCACGAGCGCGCGAGCATGAACGCTGGTGTGGGTTTGGCCCGCCCTCGGCAGCGTCTGTTGCCGAAGCCTTGGACGGCCGCCCCGCTCCTGCCAAGCGAGCGCCGCCCCCAACCAACGTTGGCGGGCTCTTGCGACCGACGTTTGCCTGACGGCTGCGCCCGCTTTGGACTTGCGCGGCGCCTAAAGGTGCAATTGCGGCAACTCCATCCAGCGTCCTTCGGCGGCGCTGCGATAGGCGCAGTCGGCAAGTTGAACCGCTTTGGCACCTTCCAGCAGCGTGGAGACGTAGGGCGCATCCTCGCCAACGTGGCGCAGGAACGTCTCCCAACACTGACGGAAAGGGTTCTTCACGGGCAGGCTGTCGGGCACTTCCTGCCATTGCGCAAAGAAGTCCAGGTTGGCTGGCCGACCCCCACCAAAAAACGCCTCCGGCGTGCCGACCGCGCTTTGGGTGAAGCAGCGCATGCGACCGGCCACCGCGGAACCGGCGGTGCCGTCGATTTGCACCACCATCGTGTCATCGCGGCGCACACGAGTAGCCCAACTGTTGGTGATGACACCGACGGCACCACCTTCGAGTTTTAGGAGAGCGTGCGATGTGTCCTCCACGTCGACCTCGTAGAGCTGTCCACGTTCGTCCACGCGCTTGGGGATGGCGGTCGACATCAGGGCGCTGACGCCGATCACCGGCGCGGCCAGACGGTCGACCATGTAGCGCCAGTGCGCCATCATATCCAGCGCCAGGCCGCCACCCTCCCCACGTTTGTAGTTCCAGCTCGGTCGTTGACACTCTTGTGTCGCGCCATCGAAGATCCAGGATCCGGCATCGATCTTGATGGAAAGAATACGACCGAAGAACCCGGCATTTTTCACGAACAGCAGTTTCGCAAATCCCGGCAAGAACAACTTGTCCTGGATAACGCCGTGCTTGACGCCGGCCCTGTGGGCCAGCCGAGCGAGTTCCATCGCCTCGTCCACTGTGGATGCCGTCGGCTTCTCAATATGGATATGCTTGCCAGCGGCAATCGCTCGACGAACTCGCAACGAGCGGTCCCCCGTTGCTGCGCAGTCCATGAAAATGTCGTCCTGCGCGTGCAAAGCCTCGGTCAGATTGGTCGTCCAGCGCAAACCGCCGTGTGCGGCAGCAAGGGCCGCAAGGCGGTCAGGATTGCGGCCGACGATCAAGAGGTGGGGAACCAGCCGATCGCCATTGCGCAGCTTGAGCCCACCCTCGGCGGCAATCGCCATGAGATTCGGCACGTGCTGGGTGGTACCCATACGCCCAGTGGCGCCGTTGAGGATAATGCCGATGCGTCGGTCGGCCATGACTGTCCAACTCCCGATCAACCCTGTGCGTTGGCGATCTCGCAGTCCGCCGGTATTGGCTCGCCCTGCAAATATCTCTGTCTAAGCAGAGTGGTTCCTGGCCCAGTCGACAATTTCGGCGTGTGTCGCGAACCAGACGTCGCCTTTGGCTTTGGCGTGCCGGATCAGCTCGTCGAGTATCCAGATGCGTGAGCGGTAGCCAATCACATGCGGGTGACAGGTCAGCTGGAAGATGCCACGCTCCTCCCACGCCGCGTCCAACTCGCGGCGCAAGATGTCGAGTACGTCCGTGGGTGGTGTATAGGGCCTCAGCGAAGAGAAGCGGTGCATCATGAAGTAGACCGCGTCGTCGCGAACCCACTCCACCGGAAGCTCGATGATGCCGGTCGGTTCGCCCTCCAACAGCAGCTCATAGCAGTCCTCGTCCGCCATTAGGGAGGAATCATAGGCAAGGCCGAGCTCCTTCTCGATGCGAAGCGTATTGGGACTGAAGTCCCACGATGGGGTCCTGAGCCCGACGGAGCGTTTGCCTGTGACCTTCTCGAGCGTGTCTGCCGATCGCAGCATCAGGTCGCGCTCGACATCGTATGGCAACACCGAATTCAACTCGTGAATCCAGCCGTGAATACCGATCTCATGTCCCTCGGCAATGACGCGTCGCTGCTCGTCGGGATGGATTAGCGCCGCAACTGCCGGCACGTAGAAAGTGGCCTTAATGCCATGACCATCGAGTAGCTTTAGAATGCGCGGAACCCCCACTCGATTGCCATATTGACCCCAACTCATGCGACCGATGGATTTGCCTCCATCACGCAGCTCATTGGTCTCGTGATCGCTGTCGAATGACAGAGCGACTGCGCAGCGGGCTTTGCCCTTCCACATCTTCGGCCGATAGCTGCGTCCCGCCCGAACCTGATTGACGAGACGGCGCCAATGCGCTTCTGACCATTGCCATGGCTCTTGCGGCTTGGCTTCCGACATTGCGCAACCTCCTTAACCTTCAACCAAGTCGGCGATCCCCTGACGGGCAGGGGGGCGACAGCGCAGACTGCGCCGCGGCTCTCCACTCAATCGCAGTCTCCATGGCCGGGCATTATAACTTGCCCTCTGGCCCACGCGGCTGCTTCAGGATCTAAACCTGACATCCTGCAGTCTGATGATACCGTCGGGATGGGGCGTAAATCCGTCGAGCTTCTCGGCAACCCCCCATAGCCACTTGTAGTTGTAAAGAAAGATGTGGGGGCGGTCCGCAAGGTAAATCCGCGCGGCGGCCGCGTAGTCGTCCAAACGAAGGGCAGGGGCCGTCTTGTGGCGTGCGGCGGCGAGCCGCGCATCAAGGTCCCGGTTGCAGTATTTGCCCCAATTGAGAAATCCATCGCAAGCGAGCCAAATGCTGATATTTCCATCGGGGTCCGCACGGCCCGACCAGATGACGAGCGCCACCTCGTAGTCGCCGTTCGTGGCATTGCTCGTGAGAGTGTTGGCTTCGAGGACCTCGATCTTCACGTCAAACCCGGCCTCGCCGGCCATCGACTGCAGGACTTGTGCGACCTGGGTCTCCAACGGACTGTTGACCACCGAAAGCGTGAACGCTGGCCGTGCGACGCCGGCCTCGGCAAGCAAGCGGCGCGCTTTCACCAGGTCGCGCCGAGGGATTGGCAGCTCTTTGATATACCACGGACTGTCCACTGCATGAGGCTGATTGGTGGCGATGTACTCACCATCAAAGACGACCTGCATGAGGACTTCACGATCGAGCGCAAGTTCGAGTGCTTCGCGCACGCGTGCATCTTTGGCCAGTGCGGACTGGGTTGCGCGAGGGCCATGACCGAGGTTGATCGACAAGGTGTTGTAGGCGAGTGCGGTGCTGGTAACGACCTTGACACGCTGATCCGCTTTGAGCTGCTTCAGATCGGTCGGCTGCAGCCGCTCGACGAGCTCCAGGCTGCCCGCAAGCAAATTGGCGGTGCGCACCGTCGTGTCGGGCATGGGCTGGAAGACCACCTGGTTTATGTGGATGCGCGACGCGTCCCAATAATTCTCAAATCGCTGCAGCGTGATCTTTTGCTGCGCGACCCGCTCGACAAAACGGAATGGTCCAGCGCAGACGGGCTGATTGGCGATGTTCTGTCCAAGTGCGGCGAGCGCCTTGGGGGAGAGCATCATGCCGGCACGATCCGCAAGCACGCTAAGCAACGGGGCATCGGGCTCGGACAGCTCGAAGCGGACGGTCAACGGATCGACGACCACGACATTCGCAATCGACTTCACCTCACTCTTGCGACGCGAATAGTCGGCCGTCCGGTATCGATCGATGTTGATTTTTACGGCCTCGCTATCGAGCGGCGTGCCGTCGTGGAAGCTGACACCCGACCTTATCTTCATCACCAGAGCCTTACCGTCTTGGCTCCAGTCCCATTGCGTTGCGAGCTGCGGCCGAAAGTTGAGCTTTGCGTCGATATCGATGAGCTTATCGCACAGCGCCGCAAACACGATGCGACCGACAAACGTGCCGCCTTGCGCCGGGTCGAGCCGATCGGGGTCCTCCTGTAAGGCGATGCGCAAGGCTTGAGCCGAGACGGGTGCTGTCGAGCTCCCGGCAAGCACCGCAGCAAGCACCAAGGTCGGCAGATGCGGGATGATCGGCATGGCAATTCTTTGTGTGGCCAATGGATCCGGGCAGAAGAGCGAGCCCCCTTTTCTGAGGGTATAGCACGAGCGCGGCTCGCGCAGCGGCAAAGAAACCTTCGTCAAGAAGGATTGAACGCGCGCATCATGTCCTCTCCATGGTGGCTTGCCTGGTTTGCCTCTGAACGCCCACGCCTTCCTCGGGAGTTACGCACCCGCCGGGCGTACCCGTTGGGGAAGGTTGGCACGCAACGATGCTGGCCAAGCGCACCCTCGCAACCACGCTAACGTGACGCTGCCGCGCGCGAGAAAGCGCGCTCACAGCTCGTGGCAAGGCCATCCGTCGAGACTGCGCAACCGCCGATACCGCTTAGCAACGGCGCAGGCATCTTCATCGCATTGGTGAAAGCCCCACGTCCAGCCCCTTCCGACCGACGAGCATGCCTCGGGTCATTCGGTGCCGGTAATCCCAACGCAACGGCGAGCCCATCATCTGCACGTGGATCCCAAGGCTGGCCTCGCGTCGCGCCGGTACTGCGAGAGTGCGGGGGCCCGCGCCAGCAAGACAGGAGATGGCAACAGGCATGCCCGGGACCGGCGTTGTGGAAGTCGGGGGATACGAGGCAGCGCCGCGCCGTGGCGGCACGACCCCAGTCGCGCGGCCACCCTCCTAAAATCGCGGCTTGCGCTTGGCCAGAAAGGCATCGACGCCTTCGCTGAACTCTTTACTGCCAAAAGTGACGGCTTGCGCAATGGCCTCTTGCTCGAAGAAGGTCTCCACGCTCGTCTCGTAGGCGCGCTTCATCATGGCCTTGCTCATGGTGAACATCGCCGTTGGTCCCGAGGCGATCTCCTCGGCTACCTTGAGCGCCTCGACGATGAGTTCTTCGGGAGCGACCACTCGATTGCAGAGGCCGATTGCCATGGCCTCGAGGGCGTCATAGCGCCGGTTCAGCATGATCATTTCCTTGGCGCGCAGGCTGCCAATCGCCCAGGGCAACGTTTGCAACAGACCCAAGTCCGGTAGCGCCCCGAGCCTGGAGTAACCGCTGAGGAAATAGGCGTCGCGGCTGGCGATGATGATGTCGGCAAGCAGCGCCAGCGCGAGACCTCCGCCGACGGCTGCCCCGTTCACGGCCGCGATCACCGGCTTGTCACAGTCAAGCAGCGCGCGCGCCCAAGCGTGTGCCGCTCGCATGCGCGCGCGCACGGCAGGTGCCTTTCGGCCCTCAGGGTCCGCCATCGCCCGGATATCGCCGCCAGCGCAGAATGCCTTACCCGTACCGGTGAGAACGATCGTGCTCACGGCGGCGTCAGCGAGCAGCATCGGCACCTTCGTTGCGAGCCCCTCCTTTATTGCTGGAGACAGGGCATTCAGCGTGCTCGGATCATCCAGTCGCAAAATGGCAATGGCACCCGCGCGCTCCAGCTTGACGGCGTCTGACATGCGTTCCTCCTGCAAAGCTGCTAAGGCCTCCACGAACGTCATCGGCACAAGCACGCCTTGCTCCGCGTGAGCCGTTCAGGCTTGCCCCCGACGCCCGTGGCACCTAACGTTCTCATCCCACGAACAATACCACCCAGGAGCATCGGATGCCGCGACTACGTTTTGGCGCCTTTCTCGCCCCTCATCATCCCATCGGTGAGCACCCGATGCTGCAGTTCCGGCGCGACCTTGACCTCGTCGAACACCTAGACCGATTGGGATACGACGAGTTCTGGTGCGGGGAGCACCATTCCAGCGGCTGGGAAATGATCGCCTCGCCGGAGATGTTTCTGGCCGCCGCCGGCGAACGCACCAAGCGCATCCGCCTCGGTACCGGCGTCATCTCGCTACCCTATCATCATCCCTTCAACGTCGCACAGCGCATGGTGCAGCTCGACCACATGACCGGCGGCCGCGCCATCTTCGGCTCCGGCCCTGGTGCACTGGCCTCTGACGCGC
>JAMXLN010000259.1 GCA_024281145.1 Hyphomicrobiaceae bacterium
CCGAGGCGCTGTGAATTGCAGGCCGCTTATTCCCTTCCCGCGATTTCCTCGGGAACTCCCCAGCACTTCTTTAATGATGCAGCGACATCACCATCATTGCACCGCCGAGGATCTTGCCGAGCCAAAGACCCAGCAGGACATTCAAGATGTCGCTGATAAGCAGCATGACACCTCCGCACTACCATTATTACTTCGGGAACCCCGCTCGCAATCGCGGTGGTTTCTGTGACACTACTTAGATAAACCAGCACCGTTCGCTTCAGGGCATACAGCGTCTTTGCGTCTCGCCCTTGCCTGCCATCGTTACTCGCGCGGCCATTTTCGCATTGGCACCAAGGGCGCTACACGGCTGTCATTGCGTTGGTGGTAATTGTTGAGGCCGCCCCGACGGTCCCCACGGCCACACGTTTCCCGATCCATGAGAAGCCGAGACAGTGGAGAGCAGTCGGTGGCAGCCGTCCTCGAGGCGGACTCGCGTTGCAATGCCTATTTAACATTGCGTAACGGGAAGTCGCCGGGGAGGAAACCGGCGCAAGGTCTTCGGGTTGGTCTCAGAGAAAAGATCAACGAGTGGTTTTTCCGCTGCCTTTAGCATCATTGCCTGGGACTGGAGTGGGATTGGGTTACGAGCCGGCAACCGGTCGCTAGCCACGATCCACCCGCCCAGGTGCCGGCTACCAACTCGCCTTTAAAAACCGGCGGCACCGCTGCCTCCAATCCGGGCACTCTCGGGGTGGCCAAATGAGATAACTGCGCCATGCCTCACGTGAAAGAAGGGATGGAGGCCCCCTACAGGATGCGCATCAACGGATGATCCAGCTGATCCAGGCGGTGACGGCCGAGATCGCGACACGGATTGCCAACAGCAGGAAGATCGGCGAGAGGACGAGCCACCAGGACGCAACATGCAGGCCAGCGAGCTTGAAGACGGTGAGTAGTGCGGAGAGGCACAATAGGAAGATGTACATCAGCCCAAAAAAGCTAGTTTGAGCTGACGCAGCCTGCGCAGGTGCGCCAGTTTCACGTCCTAACGCCGGATCGGGCGTTTCGGATTTCCGAGCAACGCCCATCGCCAAGGATCGTTCCTATTGAGCCTGGCGGCCGCCACATCGCTCGCAACCCCTCGCCGACGTGGCTGCGGTGAACTGTGAGCGCTGCCAGGAGCGATCCAACACTTTGTGCCCTCTCGGGTTGAAGATCGTTGTTTCTCTGTCCTGGTTGATAAAAGCCAATGACAGCTGGGCGCAGTCGGAGCATCCGTTCCCTTGGGTTTCTACCCTAGTGGATAAGATTTTAGGGGGTGTCGATGCTGCAGACCGTGGCTGTCGTTTTTCTGCTGGCTTTATTTTCATCGCATGCACATGCAGAACAAGGTGACAACCAGACCTCGACCGAAGCTGGCGCGCGGAACGCGTTCGTTGCTGCGGAGGCCGGCCCACCGCCTCAGGATGTCGGAGAAGAACTCAAGACCTGGGACCGCATCAAACGCTCCAACGATGTGTCCGAGCTCGAAGCATTGATAGCTCGCCACAAAGATACCTTCCTCGCCAATCTCGCGAGGCGCCGGATCGAGCAGCTGGGCCGCCAAGGCGTCGTCCGCCCCGGCCTGGTCCAAGCACCAAACTGATGACCTCGTGAGCGAATGGCTACGAGCCCGTGGCTGCGTGGTCTTGCGCGTCAAGGCTTAGGGGTCGCTTGTCCAGCGTGTTGGCCCACCGGCCCGCGTCGGTCCATGCAGGACTATAGAGGTCGCATGGGCGGAGGGCGGGACGTCACTCCTGCGCCAGCATCGTGGGTTGATAACACGCCTCGCCATGATCTACTTCCGGTTGATCTACTTCCGGTTGCGCCGCCGCCGAAGATTGCGCCCGAAGCTCCCGTCAAGCGCACCGGCCAAGACCATGCCCCCCATTGTGACGTCAGCTGGCACTCCTCAAGGACAAGCCGCCGCGCGACAACGCTCCGCAGAGTGAGATCGGTGGGGAGGTCCAATTTGGTATTCATTTGGAGGAGAGTGTCGCGGCTGGCGGCGAATGGTGAGGGACCAGCGCAGACAAAAAAACTCGGTGTTTCTCAAGGGTTAGCCACCCCGTACGAGTGCCCTAACCAGGCTGCGCTTCGCCGTGCCGGCCCAACCGTCAACTGGCGCCGCGCCAGCGCCCCCATGCTATGCAGTTGTCCGCGGGCGAGCGCGCAGGCGCTACCAACAGTCATGGCAGCACCGCACCGATCAATCTCCCATGCCGGGTTGCATTGGCCTGTGCAATGATACCGGCTTAGTCTTGAGCATCAACCGGCCCTCAGGCCCTTCAGGATGCCGCAGGAGGATCCCGCCCCATGCCGATGCCCGCTGATACGGACGTCTCGAGCCCCAAGCATCTGCGGGATAAGTACGCCATCGTCGGGGTAGGCGAAACCACCTACACCCGTGGTTCCGGAATGACCACCCGCGCGCTCGGCACCTGGGCGGTGCGCAATGCCATGCTCGATGCAGGGCTTAAGGCCGCCGATGTGGATGGCATGCTATCCTATCAGTCGGGCGACTCCACGTTTGCTCCCTTCATCGCCGGCGACCTCGGCATCCGCCTCAACTTCTATATGGATGTCTTCGGGGGCGGCTCCTCAACAGAGGCCCTGATCGGCATTGCCATGGGCGTGATCGAGGCCGGCATGTGCAAGACGGTCGCCATCTTCCGCGCCATGAACGGCTTCTCCCAGGTGCGCATCGGCGGCACCGGCGCGCGCTCAGCAGTGCCGGTGACGAGCGACATGTTGCACAGCCGTGCCTACGGGTGGCAGAGCGCTGGGCAAATGTTCAGCCCCACTTTCATGCGTCACATGTACGATTACGGCACCAAACCCGAACAGGTTGCCGCAGTGCGTGCCGCGCACAGCAATCATGCCTCCAACAATCCAAAGGCCTTCTATCAGAAGCGCGTGACCGTCGAGGACGTGCTGGCGAGCCGGGTGATCTGCAAGCCATTGCACCTGCTCGACTGCTGCGTAGAGACCGACAACGCCACCGCCATCATCGTCGCGCGCGCCGATCGCGCACGCGATCTCAAGCACACCCCCGCGCTCATTCGCGGCGTCGCGGGTCGGGTGTGCAAGCCACGCATCGACATGCACTACCAGGCAGGTCCAATCTCTACCGTAGCCGGCAGGTATGCCCGCGAGATCCTCTGGCCCAATTCGGGCGTCGGCCCTGAGGACGTTGATGTGACGGGATCCTACGACGCGTTCACGTTCACGACCATGCTGCAGCTCGAGGACTACGGCTTCTGCAAGAAGGGCGAGGGTGGGCACTACGTCAGTGATGGCACCATTAACCTCGGGGGAAGGCGGCCAAACAACACCAGCGGCGGGCATCTGTGCGAGGGTTACACGCACGGCATGAACATGGTGATCGAGAACGTGCGCCAGCTGCGTCATGACGTCGACGACCGCTGTCCCATAGGATCCGATGGCAAACGCAAGCACACCTACGACCACAAGGAAGGCGGCTGCCGGCAGGTGAAGGGGTGCGAGGTCACCGCGAACCTTGGCTGGGCCATGCCAGGCACCGGCTCGGCCATGGTCATGCGGCGCGGCTGAAGGGGAAGAGAACCATGCCAATCCAAGCGCAGTACCTGGGAATGCCCCTCAGCCTCGATGACCTCGAGGTAGAAAACCTCACCTACTTCAAGCATTGCGCGGCTCATGACTTCCATCTGCAGGCGTGCGCGAACTGCTCGCTATTGCGCTATCCGCCCACCACCGCCTGCCCCTGGTGCACGAGCCGAGAAGCCAACTGGGTGCCGGTCGAGGGCCAGGGCACGGTGCACTCCTACACGGAGGTGCATCATCCCATCCAGCCGGCGTTCAAGGGCCACACGCCCTACCTGGTCCTGCTGGTGGATCTCGACCGGCAGCTGGGCAAACCGACCGAGCACGAGGCCTTACGCGTCGTCGGCAACCTCACCACCCCTGACGGCAAGCTCGCCCCACCCGAGATGGTAAAGCGCGTCGGCATCGGAACACGCGTCCGCATGGTTTTCACCGATGTCGCGCCGGGCCTGGCTCTGCCGCAGTGGATCATCGACGAGACGGCAAAGCAGCCCGAAAATCCCTGGCGCTATCCCCAGGAGTGATCGGCCAACCTTGCGATCGCGGCTCACTCGGCGGTCCAGCCGCCGTCGACCACGAGCGACGTGCCGGTCACAAGCGCGGACGCATCCGAGGCCAGAAAGAGGATCGCGCCCAGCACGTCCTCCACCGTACCAAGCCGGCCGAGTTTGATCTTGGCCAGCACTTCGGACTTAAAGGCGGTGTTCTCGAAGAAGGGCTTCGTCAGCGGCGTCTCGAGGAACGTCGGCCCAAGCGTATTGACGCGGATGTTGTGTGGGGCGAGCTCGATAGCCATCGCCTTGGTGAATCCCTCCATGGCGTGCTTAGACGCACAGTAAACGCTTCGCCGCGCAGCGCCCACGTGGCCCATCTGCGAGGAGACGTTGATGATGGATCCCGCCTGTGCGGCCTCGATCAGCCGGCGCGCCACGGCCTGGACTACGAAATAGGCGGCACGTACGTTAAGATCCATGATGGCGTCGAAATCCTCGATTGTGACATCGAGCAGCATCTTTGGTCGATTGGTTCCGGCGTTGTTAACAAGGATGTTGAAGGGCCCTGCCCGCGCGATGGTGGCCTGCATCGCCGGCAGATCCGTGACATCAAGGACGAGCGCCTCCGCCTTCTGATGACGGCCGCCGATCGCAGCCGCGCCCGCCTCGACCTCCCCACGCGTGCGCGCCAGCAACGTCACATGGGCACCCGCGTCCGCCAATGCCGAGGCCGCAGCCAATCCTATGCCGCGCCCTGCACCGGTCACCAGCGCGCGCTTGCCATCGAGGCGAAAGGAGGGGGCGGGTGGGACGTGCACTCCGGACATGCCGCCTTGACCTCCTTGGACGCACTGGCGCCGATGAAGCTCAAACTCAGCCCGCCAGAACCGGCAGGCTATGGCTCGAATGAAACGCGCAACAATCACTGCCTTCCGGTGTATCCGCAGGTGAGCACTGCTTGAGGCGAGGCAGAGAAGTTCACCATTATCGCCATCACACCCAGCTCACTCCGCCGCCCGTGCATACGGCACATTCCGACCGCCGTGGCGGCGCACGCGCACATTGGCCTGCTCGGCATGGGCAGAGAAGCCCTCGAGTATGCACAGGCGCGAGCACACCTCCCCGATCTCGGCCGAGGCTTTGTCGGTCAGCACCTTCTGGTAGGTGCACGTCTTGAGGAACTTGCCGACCCACAGCCCGCCCGTGTAACGCGCGGCCTTCCGAGTGGGTAAGGTGTGGTTGGTGCCAATCACCTTATCGCCATAGGCCACATTGGTGCGCGGCCCCATAAACAGCGAACCATAATTCTGCATGCGGGCGAGGAACCAGTCGGGATCGCGCGTCATAACCTGCACGTGCTCTGAGGCGATGCGGTCGGCTTCAGCCACCATTTCCTCTTCGCTATCGCAAACAATGACTTCGCCCATGTCGGCCCAAGCCTTGCCCGCAGCATCAGCCGTGGGGAGGATCTTCAACAGTCGTTCGACCTCAGCCATAGTTGCCCGCGCTAGCGCTTCGCAATTGGTGATGAGCACGGCGGGCGAGGTGGGGCCGTGCTCAGCCTGGCCCAGCAGGTCGGTTGCGCACAGTTCCGCATCCACGCTGTCATCGGCGATGATCAAGGTCTCTGTGGGACCGGCAAGTAGATCGATGCCGACGCGACCAAAGAGTTGTCGCTTGGCCTCCGCCACATAGGCGTTACCGGGACCGACCAGCATGTCCACCGCAGCGATCGTCTCGGTCCCGAGCGCCATCGCCGCAACGGCCTGCACACCACCCAGCACATAGATCTCATCGGCTCCGCCAAAGTGCATGGCTGCAACAATGGCGGGATGCGGACCACCTTTGTGCGGCGGGGCGCACGCGATGATGCGCCTTACGCCCGCAACCCGCGCGGTGACGATCGACATGTGCGCGGAGGCAACCATGGGATAGCGTCCACCCGGCACGTAGCAACCGATTGAATTCACGGGGATGTGCCTGTGACCGAGGATCACGCCCGGCAGCGTCTCCACCTCCAGATCGCGCAATGTCTCCTTCTGCCTTTGCGCGAAGTTGCGCACCTGCGTCTGGGCAAATTTGATATCATCGAGATCACGTTTGCTCACTTGGGCGATCGCGCGCTCAACCTCCCCTGGTGTCAGCTTGAACGACGGCGGCGCCCACGTGTCGAACTTCTGTGACAGCTCGCGCACCGCTTGATCGCGCCGCAACTCGACATCGGCCAGGATGGACTCAACCGTTGCGCGCACCTGCGCGTCGGCCGCCTTGATCGCTCCCGCATCGATCCCGCGTTTCAAATAGCGAACCATGCCAGCCTCCTCATTTCTGCGCACACCCACATGCCCAAATCACTTGGGAGGGAGCCCGGTGACAAAGGCCGCGATGGCATCGATCACCTCGCCATCCACGTGACTTGGCCGATCGTACTCCTCCGGGCGGCTCTTGCCGTTGCCGGCCATGAACAGATGGTTGAGCCTCGGCAATTCGCGAACCGTGGCATTGGCCTGCCCGGCGAGCGCCACCTTGAACCGGGAGAGGTCCTGCAATGTCACCTGATAGTCCCGCCCACCTTGTAGGATGAGCATCGGCAGCGACAGCTTTGCCGCTGCCGCCGCCGCATCATAGGCGTTAAGGTCGGCCCAGTAAGAAGGCGGGCAGTTGAGGATCGGGGGGCCCTCATCGTCCGGCTTGGCACTTTGGGCGCGGGCGGCTTCCGCTCTGAGCTTGGAACTTACCTCCCGCATTTGCGCCTCCGGCCGCCCAGCCAAGGCGCCGATATACTCGCTCTGCTCGACCAACAGATCGGGGATCGGACGAGTGGCCCCCGCGAGAATGACAAGCCCAGCGAGGCCAGGCGCCTCCGCGGCAATGCGCGGGGCCAGAGTTCCCCCTAGGCTGTGCCCGACCAACACCACGCGTCGAGCGTCGATTTCGGGCCGCGAAAGCAAGAACAAAACCGCAGCCGCCGCGTCCTCCATCGTTTCCTCGCGGACGGTGAAGCGCTGCGTAGGCGCAAAGCGTTCCGGGTATACCTTGGTGCGCTTTTCGTAGCGCAGGACGGCGATGCCGCGCGAGGCCAGCCCCTGTGCCAGGTCCTGAAAGGGGCGGTTTGGACCAATGGCCTCGTTGCGGTCGTGGGGCCCGGAACCGTGCACCAGGACGACCGCAGGCACCCCACCGCCGCCACGAGGCAGCGATAGCGTGCCGGGCAAAAGCAACGGCGCCCTGCCGATCTGGACCTCTGTTTCGGAAAACGCCGCCTCGTCGACGTAGGAGGGTGTGTTCCAGGGTTCTGCACGACGCCCCGCAGGAACGATGAGCAATCCCGCCACGCGCCCGGCCCTGATCGCCACCCGAACGTCGAATGAGGTCCGCGCGAACTGCACAGGAACAATCGTGACCGTAACGTCCTCCTGGCGGCTGGTGCGTGGCGCACCCAACCCGCGCACGGGGCCCTCCGTCGCCGTCAGCTGATCCCAGATCTGTTTGAGAGCGGGTCCAGACACCACCGCCGCCATCTCCGGATTGAACTGGGCAACGACCTCGGAGACCTGTCCAGCGACGAGCTTTTCGACGATGGCACGGGCCAACATCTCAGGTGGCTCCTGCGCGAGGCCAAGGGCCGGCGCAACCAGCAAGGCGCCGAGGAGGGCCGCGAACAGGCGAGGACCTCGCGCACGCATGAGTGTCGTCTCGCTTCGTGATCGACGCAGGATGCCTGTTATAGGTTGCAAGCACAACACACACCCGAATACCGGGGCTGACCCTATCTCAGCGGCGAACCCCGCAGCCTCGTCACATGCCCCATCTTGCGCCCCGCCCGCGCCTCGCGCTTGGCGTAGAGGTGCAACGCTAAACCTGGTTCCGCCGCGAGCCTGTGCCAATCAAGCGCCTCGGAACCGATCAGATTAACCATCTCGGCATCGCTGTGCCGCCAGGTCGAGCCGAGCGGCCAGCCGGCAACCGCACGCATGTGGTTTTCGAACTGACTGATGGCACAAGCTTCGATCGTCCAATGCCCGGAGTTGTGCACGCGCGGAGCGATCTCGTTCACCATCAGGCGTTGCTCGGACGCAATATCCGCACCCAGGTAGAACATCTCGACCGCCAGCACACCCACATAGTTGAGCGCGCGCGCCACGGTGCCGGCGATTTCACTGGCGCGTGCAAGGTCGGCCGCTGGTAGGCCCGCTGGGACCACGGAGCGGCGCAGGATGCCCCCCTCGTGCGTGTTGCGCGGGCACTCATAAAAATCGATGGCGCCGTCGTGTCCACGCACGGCAAGCGCCGAGATCTCGCAGGCAAAGGCGATGCGACGCTCCAGTACGGCTGGCACCCCACCAACGGCCGCCCAGGCGGCGGCGGCATCGGCAGGCGAAGTAACCCCCGCCTGTCCCTTCCCGTCGTAGCCCCAACGCCGCGACTTCAAGATGGCTGGGCCGCCGAGCGCGACAAGTGCAGCTGCCATATCGCCCGGGCCATCAATGCGGAGGAAGGGCGCAACGGGGATGCCGAGCTCGGCAATGAACTCCTTCTCAACGAGGCGGTCCTGTGCCACCTCCAGCGCTTTGGCACTCGGGCGCAGTGGCACGCGGTCCGCAAGGTAACGCGCAGCTTCCACCGCCACGTTTTCCGATTCGAAGGTGACAGCATCAACAGCGCTCGCGAAGGTTGCCAGCGCCGCGCAATCCTCAAAGCCAGCTCGGGTCGTTTGCGTTGCCACATCGCAAGCAGGCCCGCTGTCGGCGCAATAGACGTGCGTCTTGAGCCCGAGGCGCGCCGCCGCCACAGCTAGCATGCGCCCCAGTTGGCCGCTGCCCAAAATTCCTATGGTCGAGCCGGGAGGCAGGGGCGCGCGGCCCGGATCCTCAGGCATCGCCCTTCGGTGCCTCGGGAACGGAAGCCGATTGCCGAGCCCGATATGCCTCCAACCGCTTCGCAAGCTCGCCATCGTGCAGCGCCAGGATCTGTGCCGCCAGCAGGCCAGCGTTCGTGGCGCCGGGCTTGCCGATGGCCAGCGTACCCACCGGCACCCCAGCTGGCATCTGCACGATCGACAGGAGGCTATCCTGTCCCGACAGCACATCCCGCGGAATGGGCACGCCCAATACCGGCAGATGGGTGAGAGCGGCCGTCATCCCGGGTAGGTGCGCCGCCCCGCCGGCCCCGGCAATAATCACCGCAAGACCCCGCGCCTTGGCCGTCCCTGCATAATCGTAAAGCCGCTTGGGAGTACGGTGGGCGGACACCACCTTGGCCTCGTAAGGGATCCCCAGTCCATCCAGCACATCGGCGGCACACTTCATCGTCGGCCAGTCCGAGAGACTGCCCATAATAATGCCAATCTTTGCTTGCCCAGCCATTGCGTCCACCGCCCCGGCGAAAGCGCGCACTTAAAGAGAAGACAGGCGCGACTGGCAAGAGCAAGCCATCGCGTCGCCGTGCACAACTTACGCGATTATATCCGGCAGCAGCTGATCCTCGATGGCGGTGATGCGGTCTTTCAAGGCCAGCTTGCGCTTCTTCAGACGTTGGATGAGCAACTGGTCGGCATGCGCCAATGCCTCCTCCGCCACGATCCGGACATCCAAATCGCGGTGCTCGGACCTCAGCCGCACCAATTGTTCGCGCAGCTCGCGCTCGTCCGATCGCTGCATCGGCCCTTTGGGCCCTCCGCCGGGAAGCCGCCTGCACTCGAACTCTATTACTATCGCCCCTGGGGGCCGTCAGCAAGCCCGCCCAAATTCCGCGACAAGTGCTTACGAGCAAAGGCAAAAATCAGAGCAGCGGCTACGGAAAATCGTGCACAGGGCGCCTGGCGCAATTGGACAAGGCGTCACTTTCGTGTCACACTTCCCGTCCCTTCAACACCCAAACGGAGGGCAATATGACGCTTGCCGGACATCTCGCGGAGCTTTCCGAAAAGCACCGCATACTGGAGGCGAGGATCCAAGAAGAGATGGCCCGACCTGGCGCCGATGATCTCCAGATCAGCCGGCTGAAGAAGGAAAAGCTCAAAATCAAGGAAGAGATGATTAAGCTGCAAGGTAACGGTCAGCAGCACTGAGCCGGCTGCGACTCAGAGATAAAATTTGCAAACGGCGCGCGGGCCGCTCGGTGAGCGCATCGGTTAAGCTTTGAAGCGGTTCGACTTCCTGCAATTTGGGATCGGCGGCTCTGGCGGCGGGCCCGCGCTCAGCTCGTCGCCGCCCGGCATTGTTCGTCCGCGGGCAGCGGATCACAGGCCTTGTCGTGGACGCATTGCTCCAGCGCCTGCGTCAACTCCGGGCGCAAGTTGCCGTCGATCTCACCATTGTAAAGACGCGCCTCGGTGAGCCCGCACTGATAGAGCTTGATCATGCGCGCGCCGCCATGCCACATGGCCTTGTCATAATCATGCAGCGCCCCTTGCGGATCCCCCAGCGTCTGGCGGATATGGGCGCGTGTGTCGAGCGCGTGGGCGCTGGTGGGACTTAGCTGCAGCGATTTCTCCACATCGGGCAAACCCACTGCCGCCCGACCCCAGCGGAAATAAGCCCATGCACGGTTGTTGAGCGCCACCGCGAAATCCGGCTTCATGGCAATGGCCGCATCATAGTCGCGGATGGCCGTGTCATATCGTCCCTTGAGCGAGTAGGCCAAAGCGCGCATGGCATACGCGAAGCTCAAATCCGCCATGCTCTCGTCACGCCGTTCGATCAGCGCCGTGCATCCCTCAATCCGCCGCTCGATGTCCTCGCTGAAGCAGTCGGTGGCGGAATCAGCACGCGCCCCACCTGCGGGCCCCGCGGCCAAAACCAGCACGACAGCAATGGCAACTAGAGCTCTCATGATGCGCGTTCGTCGCTCAGTTCGCGTTCATCGCCGCCCTAGAACGAACGGCGATCCGCCGCCAAAACCACCTATCGCACGTTATGGGTGGAGGTGCCAGGGTCGGCTCGGCCCGCCATAGCGTAGAACGGCGCCTCCAATGTGGCAGAGGCCCCAGCCCCAATCCAGCTCTCGGAAGGCACAGCAGCAATCGCCGACCTTGGCAGCTCGCGGGCGATCACTCGATCTCAAGGCGCCTGCGCATCTCCGCAAACATGGCGGACTTGAGCTCCACGCCGATCCCCGGCGTGGCGTGGGGCCGGGCGTAGCCGTCGACGATCGGGCTGGCGTCGGCGAAGCCGCCGTAGGGTTCGAAGACACCCGGGTAGCTCTCGCTACCGCCCAGTTCAAGTCCGGCCGCTATGTTGAGGGCGAGCTGATGGCCGCCATGGGGAATGCAGCGCCGCCGCGACCAGCCCATTTGCTTGGCCAGGTCCAGGAAGCGCAAGTACTCTGTAAGCCCATAGGCCAGGGCCGGATCGAGCTGGACCCAGTCGCGGTCGGGCCGCAAACCGCCGTAGCGCAAGAGGTTGCGGCCATCCGTGGCAGAGAACAGGTTTTCGCCCGTGGCAATGGCCCCGCCATACTGCTCCGACAACGCGGCATTGAGCCGGAAGTCGAGCGGGTCGCCAGGCTCTTCATACCAGCACAGGCCGTAACCCTCGATGGCCCTGGCATAGCTGACAGCGGTCGCTAGATCGAAGCGGCCATTGGCATCAACGGCAACGTTCTCTCCCCCGCCCGCCACGTCAATCACGGCCTCTATGCGTTTGCGGTCCGTGGCAAGGTCGGCGCCGCCGATCTTCATTTTGACGATCTTGTAGCCCTGCGCCTGGTAGGCGAGCATCTCGGCTCTCAGCGCCTCCAGCTCCTTGCCAGGGTAGTAGTAGCCGCCTCCCGGGTAGACCAACACCTTTTTGTCGTGGCGACCGCCGTTGTAGCGTTCCGCCAGCAGCCGCCAGAGCGGTAGGCCAGCGATCTTGGCCACGGCATCCCAAACAGCCATGTCGAGCGCGCCGGCCGCGTGCGCGCGGTCGCCGTGCCCGCCCGGCTTCTCGTTGGCCATGAACGCCTTCCATATGGCAAACGGGTCGAGGTTGTCGTTTGTCTCATCGATGAGCGATTTGGGATCGGCCGCCCTAATACGCGGGATGAACCGCTCGCGCAGAATGCCGCCTTGCGCGTAACGCCCGTTGGAGGAGAAGCCGTAGCCCACCACGGGCTTGCCGTCGCGCACCACGTCCGTTTCCACCGCGACCAGGCTGATGGTCATGCTCGTGAAGGAGATGAAGGCGTTGCGGATCTCGGACGCGATGGGCGCAGTGGCTTCTCGGATGCGGCTAATCTTCATGGCGTCATTTCACTCCGCCGCCATACGCATCGGCTCGGATCTGCCGGTCAGCCGCTGCCGGACGAGGCTGATGTGTCCGCGCAGATCGTAGAGCTGGTTGGAGTAGTAGGCCGGCACGCGCATCACTCGTACGTGCGAATCGATGCGATCGAATTCGGCCTGCACCGCATCGGCATCATAATCGGGCCCGCGAGCATCAATCTTTCGCTCGAGCGCCTTGAGATGCCGGTACCAGTAGACCAGCCGTCGCCTGATCATCCACACGTAGAGCGAAGGGATCGCCCGCGTCAGAGGCAGCACGATCGCCAAGATCCCGATCGCCCCCAGCAGCGTCCCCACATGATCGCTGATGAAGGCCGTATACGAGAAGGGTACGTGCAGGCTATACGCTCGCGGGGCAATGCTCTTCAAGACCACGGGAAGCTCACCCGATTTGTAGACGACGCGCGCATCGGGCGCGACCTCGAATTCGGGATCGTTGGCGGACGGGAATTCACCGGCGCGATAAAACAGCACCGGATCGCCGTTCTTGTCGAAGCCTGGCTTGGGATTGTGCACGACCGCGTGCGCAAGCAGGGAAACAAGCGCCGGCTGCATGTCCGGACGCACCACCAAGGCGACGCTGGTGGACAAAAGCGTGATGTCGGCGGACGGAATGAGCGGATCGAATTCGACCGCGCCCTGGCGCAGGACAACCTTGCTGAGTGCAGGAAAGCGATTGGCGTAGGCGTCGGCCTCTGGCGTGAAATCCATGAGGCGGATCCCGGGCACCCGCAAGAGCGCCTGGATCTTATCGCTGTCGGCCGGCACCACGATGATACCGGCGTCAGCGGCGCCAGACAGGAGGGGGCTCGCGTCGGCCATTAGATCTTCGTCGAGGAAGATCGCATTCTCCTTGTCGATGACGTTATTGGCACGCAATAGCAGTCTGGCGATGCCTCGCCCGCCGCTCTCGCGCGCACCAATCAGAATGCGCTTGCCCTTGAGGTCACGCAGGGTCGTGACGGGCAGATCGCCGCGCGTGAACACCCAGACCGGCTCGTGAAACAGGCGCCCGACCGAGCGCAGCTTGGAGTACTCTGCGTGGCGGCCCTTCTGCTTTTCACTGGCCAAGCGACCCTGCAAACTGCCGACCAGCGCTCCCTTCACGAAGCCGGCCGTGACGCCGGAATCGTCGTCGACCAGTGCGCGCAACAGGATGCGACCCTCGAGCGGCCGCATGCGGCTGTGGCCTTCCTTGTCGTTCAAGCGGACGGTGCGCCGGATGTTGACCTGGACCCCGTACTGGCGCAGCTCCTCCTGGTATTGGCTTGCCAGCTCGTAGTACTCCGCATTGCTGGCGCCAATCACGATCTTGCCTTCATAATCAAGCTGCTGAGAATTGTGCAAAACCGCCAGGCCGCCGATCCCGAGACCGGCGGCAAGCACCGTCACCGCGCCGGCCTTGGCGACATTCTGATCCATGACGACCCCCCGTTCGCTTAGGCTCGCGCCCGCACCCCGTCTCAATGCGCACAATTAGCAGAACATCTCTTCCCATGTCGCCACAGCCTGATGGCAACGAGGTGGCAGAGGCGCGCAGGCCGTCGCTGATCGTACCCTAGCCACGCGCGGCCAGCGCAGCCTCCAGGCCCGGCACGTGGGCAGCACCCTCGCTGACCTCGAACTTGGCGCCGGCGAAATCGTCGCCGATGGGCTCGGCGCGGCCACCCAAGTGCGCCGCTAGGAACGCCTCCGCAACGGCGAAGAAGGAGATGCGGTTTTCCGGCACGGCGAAACCGTGGCCCTCCTCGGGATAGAGCGCGTACGTGACCGGCAGATCCTTCGCGCGCATGGCGCTGATGATCTGGTCGGATTCGGCCTGCTTCACACGCGGATCGTTGGCGCCCTGGCCGATGAGCAGTGGTTTGGCTATGGCCCCGGCGGCGTAGAGCGGCGAGCGCTCACGCAACAGCGCACGTCCCGCTTCCGTGCGTGGGTCCCCGACCCGCCGTGCCAGAACCTCAAAGAACGCCGCCCAGTAGGGCGGGATCGTGGCCAGTAGCGTCTCCAGGTTGGAGGGACCCACGATATCGACGCCGCAGCAGAACACGCCGGGCGTGAAGGCCAGGCCCGCCAGCGTGGCATAGCCGCCGTAGGAGCCACCCATGATGGCAACGCGCGCAGGGTCGGCGATACCCTCGTGCACGGCCCAGGCCACCGCGTCGAGCAGGTCCTGGTGCATCTTGCGACCCCATTCAAGGTCACCGGCATTGACGAAGGCTTTGCCAAAACCGGTCGAGCCGCGAAAGTTGACCGAAAGCGTGGCCCAGCCTCGGTCCGCGAACCACTGATGGTGCGGGTTGAACCCGTACGCATCGCGCGCCCAGGGGCCGCCGTGCACCAGCAACACCATTGGCAACGGCACCTTCGGCCGCGGCCTCGCCTGCTCCGGCAGCGTGAGATACGACACCAGCTCAAGTCCATCACGTGCAGAGATGCTTACGCCGCGCATGGGCGCCAGCCGGTAGACCTTGAGCTCCGGCCGGCTGGCGAAGAGCTCGTCGATCCGGCCGCTGCCGCGCTCGTAGAGGTGATAGGTCGTGGGTGCCTCGGCCGCGCCAGCGGCAATGATCCAGCGGCTATCGTCGAGCGTGCGGTCGACGACCTCAACCTCGCCCGGCAGGGCACCCTGCAGGCGTTTGAGGTCGGTGGCGATGCCCTCATCGAGCGCAATCCAATCGAGCGCCAGATGCTGCGCGCCGACGGCCTCCACCACACGCGTTCGCGGGTGCGTCAGCACGCGGCTGACGTCGGCCTTGGGATGCTCGGCAAGGAGCCGATCGGTACCCGACGGCCAATCCCTCGCCAGCAGGGCAGCCTTGTCGCGCCCCACCGAGGAGATCCAATAGAGCCTCGCCCCGTCTTGCGTAAAGCCCACGGGACGGGTCGTGAGATCGTCCTCGTGCTCCACCACCATGATCGGCTCCAGCTCGGTGCCGACGATCCGAAACACACTGTGCCCGCCCTCGCGTTCGCGGGTCTTGACGGCGAGCCGTGGGCGCAGCTGACGATCAAGCACGATCTCCGCCAGCTCTTTGCGGTTCTCATAGAGGAGCTCGCGCGCGCCCGTTGCGACGTCAATGCGGTAGATGTCGTGCCAGGCCTTGTCGCGATCATTGAGGGCAACTGCGATCACGTTGGGCTCATCGAGGCCGAGCTCCTGGATGCGTGCGTTCACCCCTCGCAGGGGCGTTAGGTCCCGGGCCGAGCCGCCCGCAACCGGGACCGCGTAGACGTGCCAGTCCTCGGTGCCACCCTCGTCCTGGACGTAGAGGACAAAGGCGCTGCTGTTGGCCCACGCGTGGAAGCGCACGCCACGCTGCCGGTCGGCGGTGATGACCCGCGCGCCGCTCATGTCCCCCACAGGCGCCACCCAAATGTTGAGCACGCCACGCTCCGGTGCGAGCCAGGAGAGCCAGCGCCCGTCGGGCGAAATCTGGCCCTGTGCGCGGGTTGGATTGCCGAAGAGCAGTGCGCGGGGAACGAAGGATGCCGTCATCGGCTTCTCCTAGCGACGATGTGCGCCCCTGCCCCTTGACGGCCCTAGCACTCTGCCGGTCCAGCGACAACAATTGGGGGTGCGCAGGCGTCGCGGCCACCTAGTTTTGCTGGCCGGAAGATCCCAAGGATGACCAGACCAGCATTGGCGAGGTGACACGAGCTCAGCTCGCAACCGCTTGCGCCGCAAGGTCCGTCCCCTGGACCGTCACCCCGGACGCCCGCCCGCGGCATCGCCTTGGACCTGATGGCCGCCTCACCGTCATGACCACGCCCACTGAGGTGATGGCCCCAGGGGTGATGGCCCCAGAAGGAGCTAGCTGATGCAGAGCACACCCTTGCGCAAAAGGCCGTGCGGGCTCGGAGATTTCCACAGGGGGGCAATTTCGCGAGCGCGTTTTGTGCTAGGTTGCGGCCCGGGACGTAGCGCCCGCTGCGCGAGCCCTCGTGCGCGGCGCCGGATTGGGGGAGGCCAACATGGCACGCATCCTGCTCGCCGACGACGACGCGGCAACGCGGGCCTTGGTGCAACGCGCCTTGGGCGTCGATGGACATGATGTGGCCGCCACGCAAGACGGGGCCGAGGCGCTCGAGAAGCTGCAAGCGGGGAACGCGCGCTTCGATGTGCTCATTACCGATGTGCAAATGCCAGGCCTCGACGGCGTCACCCTGATCGAAAGGGGCCTGGCCTTGCACCCCAAGCTGCGCGTGGTGCTGATGTCGGGCTTTGCCGATGAAATCGGCCGCGCCGCTCATCTCAAACCCAGGATTGCGCGCATCATTAGCAAACCATTCACGCTCGAGCAGATCCGCTCGGTGGTGAAGGCGGCGCTGGGATGAGCGGCCCGTGGCAATTGCAGCTCCGCACGGGGTCCCTGGGCACCAACATGGGCAACGGCCGGGTGACTGCGCGATGACCGCAGAATCGAGGCTCGACCACCGGACCTGGCGGTGGGGGTCCTCGGCCAGTATTCGGCCAGCATTTAGAGGGGCTCCCGTCCGGTCCAATCGCGCCTCAGGCGGGTTGCCGTTCCCGGGCGGCAGGCGGCGGCCGCAAACCCGGCTTGCAACTAGTCCCAATATCACCCAAATTTCCGGGCAATCAGCGCCGGTTAATGCGGGCCCTTGCTCCCCAAGGGGGGACCTAACGCCATGGCGATCACGAGGGGCGCGCGCGCGGCGCCGATGGGTTCGGCCCGGAAGGCGTCGGATGTGAAGGAGCGCGCCCGCGCCTTCCGCTTGGCGCGCCGGCACTCCCTGCTCGTCAAGATGCTCCGGCTGGTGCTGCCGATCGGGGCCTTGAGCCTCAGCCTCTTTTACGCGCTCACCCTAAGTGTCAGCTGGCAGTTCGGACCCGGCCGCCTCAAAGTTGGCCAGGTGCAGGTCAATGCGGACGACCTGACCATGAAAAACCCAACCTACTTCGGGTTGACCAAGGACGGTGGGCGCTACGAAGTGCGCGCCAAGAAAGCCATCCTCGAGTTTGCCAAAGATGCGCCCATCAAGCTCGTCGATGTCGACGGCGATCTCCTACAGGCCAACGACGTCACCACCAAACTCAAAGCCAAGCACGGCCTGCTCGACAACGCCAAGGCAGAGCTCGAGCTCTACGATGGGATCGAGATCGACGCATCCAACGGCATGAAGGCGCGCCTGTCACGCGCCACAGTCTACAACAAGGAAAATCGGATCGTCTCCAAGCACCCAGTCGACCTGTGGCTGCCCACGGGCAGCGTGAAGGGCGCATCCATGACCCTGCGCACCGACACGAAGGAGGCGACCTTCGTGGGCAACGTGAAAGCCCATCTCGTTGCCGCGGAGCAGCCGGGCCAGGCCTCGGCCCAGCCAGCGCCGTTCGGGCGCGATGCGAAGGACCCCGTGGATGTCAGCGCCGACCAGCTCTACGTCAACGACAACGACAAAACGGCCCTGTTCATGGGCAAAGTCGTGGCGCAACAAGGCACCTCCACGCTCAAGACCCCTGAGTTGCACATCACCTACGAAGGCAAGGCGGCGGTCGAACAACTCACCGGCGCAGCCTCCCCGGAGCCCACGCAGGGCTCGCAGCTGTCGCGCCTGGTCGCCAAGAACGGCAGTGTCCTGACCATGGGAGCGGACCGGCGCGTCTCCAGCGACAGGGTCGAGTTCGATGCTAAAGCCGACACGGCGCTGTTCTCGGGCGACGTCATCGTACACCAGCAAAAGAACGTCTTGCACGGAGCGCGTCTGTTCATAGACCGCAAGACCGGCACCAGTCGGCTGGAGACCCCGGCCGAGGATGGCCAACCAGCCGGCCGCATCGCTGCCACGTTCTACCAGGAGAGCGACGTCAAAGCCGGCGCCCCGGCCAAGCGCAAGTCGCCCACGGCCCCCACCTCCCCGGAGGGGGTCATGGGTTCATTCAAACTCGATCCAGCGGCCCCCATGGACATCGAGGCCGACACGCTTGATGTCTACGATGGGGAAAAGCGGGCCGTCTTCCACGGCAACGTCAAGTCGAAACAGGGCGATTTCCTCGTACGCACCGTCGAGATGGTCGCCTTCTATTCGGGTCAGACAGGCCTTCTTGCCACGACAGGTGAGGAGACCAATAGGACCCCATCGCAGCTCACCCGTGTGGAATGCAAGCAGAAGGTCCTCATCATTTCTAAGGAGGGGCAAAGCGCAACCGGCGACTGGGCTATCTTCGATACCAAGGCGAATACGGTGCTTCTGGGCGACGATGTCACGGTGTCGCGCGGCAAGGATGTTGCGCAGGGGCCGCGTCTTAAAATCGATCTCAACACGGGGATGTACCGCTTCGAGTTAGAGCAAGAGCCCGCGGTTGCCCAGGCGGCTCCCGCAGTCATTGCCTCCCCCCCATTGACCGCGCCCGCCGCCAATCCCGCCGAGCGCCCGTGCGCGCCGGGCCGCCAGTGTCTGCTCGTCTATCCGAAGGACGCCATGGAACGGGCAAAGAAGGCGACGGACAAGTTCCTCCCCGAGGGTCCCGCAGCTAGGTCCGGTGGCGGCTGGGAGCCCAGCACCAGCGCAAGTCCACCGCAACGGGCCGATTGAGGCCATGCGGCTTTTCCCCTCCAGAGCCAAGACGCGTCCGGCCAAGCTGGCAAGCCCGCACCGGTTCAACGGCCACGGCGCTAGCGACCACCACGAGGCGAGCGTGCCCTACGGCGGCTCAGGCTGGCTCACGGTCGTCGACGTCAAAAAGAGCTATCGCGGCCGCATGGTGGTCAAGGGCGTGAGCCTGGAAACCGGACGGGGTGAGGCGGTCGGCCTGCTCGGTCCCAACGGCGCCGGCAAGACCACTGTCTTCTATATGGTCACCGGGCTGGTGCCAGCCGATGCCGGTCAGGTCACCCTCGACGGCCGCGACGTGACGCGCCTGCCCATGTATCGGCGTGCCCGCCTGGGAATCGGTTACCTGCCGCAGGAAGCCTCGATCTTCAGGGGACTTACGGTCGAACAAAACATCATGGCCGTCCTGGAGCTGGTGGAGCCTAAGCGCAGGCGCCGCAAAGAGCAGCTCGACAGCCTGCTTGAGGAGTTCAACATCACGCGGCTCAGAAAATCGCCCTCGCTCGCTCTTTCCGGCGGCGAGCGCCGCCGCTGCGAAATCGCCCGGGCGCTCGCCAGCCGGCCATCGTTCATGTTGCTCGACGAGCCGTTCGCTGGCATCGATCCGCTGGCCGTCGGCGACATCCAGCAGCTGGTGCGCCAACTCACCGCACGGGGTATCGGCGTGCTCATCACGGACCACAACGTCCGAGAAACGCTGAGCCTCGTCGATCGCGCTTACATCATCTACGACGGCCAGGTCTTAACGCACGGTAATCCTCGGGAAATCATCGCCAACGAAGACGTGCGGCGCGTCTACCTGGGGGATATGTTCAATTAATGCGGCGACCGTATAACTTGACCCCGTGACCCGTCCTAGCGACGATCAGGGGTAGCATGGCACTTGTGCCCAAATTGGAGCTTCGGCAGGGCCAGCAGCTGGTGATGACGCCCCAGCTGCAGCAGGCCATACGACTGCTGCAACTGTCCAATGTCGAGCTGTGCTCCTTCGTCGAGGCGGAGGTGGAGCGCAACCCGCTGCTGGAGCGTGAGGAGGTTGGACCCGAGCCGGGCCCGGAGACAGCGCGCAAAAACCTTCCGGACCAAGAGCCCGGCGTGCGCTGGGGACCCAGCGATGCACCCTCTGCCGGCACCAACACTGCACGCGAGGAGGGCGAGCCCATTGGTACGCCGCCAACCAATGGCGCCGACCACGACGCGGCTGGCTGGGGCTCGCTGCGCCCGCGCAGGGACAACGCCTTTGGTGGCGAGGAAGCCAACCTCGAAGACTATCTCGCCGCCGGGCTGTCGCTCGCCGACTATTTGACCGAGCAACTCCACGTGGTCCTCACCGATCCCGCCGAGCGGCTGATCGGCGCCCACCTGATCCACGCGCTCGACGAGGCCGGCTATCTGCGCCTCGACCTCGACGATCTCGCCGACAAGCTTGGCGCACCGACCGGGCTCATCACCAAGGTGTTGGACGTCCTGCAAGGCTTCGATCCGCCCGGCGTGTTCGCCCGCGACCTCGCCGAGTGCCTCGCTCTGCAGCTCAAGGATCAGAACCGCTACGACCCCCAGATCGCCAAACTGCTCGACAACCTAGCGCTCCTTGGCGGCCACAATCTCGCCGCCTTGAAGCGCGCCATCGGAGTTGATGCCGAAGAGCTCGCCGACATGATCGCCGAGATCAAGCGTCTCAATCCCAAACCCGGCTTGCAGTTTGGCACCGTGCAAATCCAGCCCGTGCTGCCCGATGTGATGGTACGCCCAGCTCGCGACGGCAGCTGGGTCGTGGAGCTCAACAACGACACGCTGCCGCGCGTGCTCGTCAATCGCACCTACTACACGACGGTTAGCAAGTGCGCGCATTCGGAACGGGATCGCGGTTACCTGCTCGAGTGCCTGCAGAGCGCCAACTGGCTGGTCAAAAGCCTCGACCAGCGCGCCCGCACGATCCTGCGCGTGGCCGAGGAGATCGTTCGCCAGCAGGACGGCTTTCTCACCTATGGCATCGAGCACCTCAAGCCGCTCAATCTCAAGACCGTGGCGGATGCCATCTCGATGCACGAATCAACGGTGAGCCGCGTCACCTCCAACAAATACATGTCAACGTCGCGCGGGGTATTCGAGCTCAAGTATTTTTTCACCTCGGCTATCGCCTCGGCCGACGGGGAAGAGGCACACTCCTCGGAAGCCGTACGCCACCGCATCCGGCAGCTGATCGAGGCCGAAACCGCAAGCGCAGTGCTCTCCGACGACAAGATCGTCGAGCAGCTCAAACGCGATGGCATCGACATCGCGCGACGCACGGTGGCCAAATACCGCGAGGCCCTGCGCATCCCCTCCTCGGTCCAGAGGCGCCGCGAAAAGCAAATGGCCGCCCGGCTCGGCGCCGGCTAAGGGCCGTGCCAACTTGACCCCACACCTTGTCGTTGCAGCGCGTTGAGAGCCTGTTTGACAGTGAGGGGCCGCTGATCTACGGTCCGCGCGCGTTGCAGATGCTCCCGATCGGTCGGACGAGCCCTGCATGTACTGCCCAAAAGCGACTGAAGACCAACACGGCCAAGAGCCGGGCGGGGGTCGGGTGGCGCTTTTTGCAGGGGATTTTTTGCGGTTCAACAACAAAGGGACGCACAAGACGCCCCGCGAACGATATATCGTGATGCAAATCCTCGGGGGATATCCGACAGGTCGGACGGCAGTGATGCTCGGCGCCGGCGGCGGGACTCATCGTGGGTCCCTCCTAAACCGCGCGGGCAATCCGTAGGCACAAAAGCTGCATGAACTGGGGTGCGCTGGCAGGCGTTGAATCGTCCGGAGACGAGAGACGGACATGGACCTTGCTGATCTCATTGCACCGGAGGCGGTGTACCCGTCCCTGAAAGCAAAGAGCAAAAAACAAGCCCTGCAAGAGGTTGCCCAAAAGGCCGCCGTCCTGACAGGTCTTGCGGCGCGTAGCATCTTCGACACGCTGTTGCAGCGCGAGCGGCTCGGCTCAACCGGCGTCGGGCGTGGCATTGCCATACCCCACGGTCGCTTGGCGGCGCTGCCGAGAATCGTCACTGTGTTCGCCCGGCTCGACGAACCGATCGAATTTGAGGCTCTGGACGGTGAGCCGGTAGACTTGATCTTCCTGCTGCTGGCGCCCGAGCACGCCGGCGCCGATCACCTGAAGGCGCTGGCACGTATCTCTCGCCTGCTGCGCGAACCCTCTACCATCGAGAGGCTAAGAGCCTCCAAAGACCGCGCGGCCCTCTACTCGGTGCTCACAGAGCCCGCCGTGCACGCCGCTTAAAGGCCGGTTGGCAGCGCCTCAGGCTGGGACCGCCTCGCGTGCAGACCAGGCAACGACGCGCAGCCGGCCTTCCAGCGTCTCCACGATGGCCGTGCAGCTCTCCACCCAGTCGCCGCAGTTGAGATAGTGCGCACCGGCAAGCATGCGGTCAGCAGCATGATGGATGTGGCCACAGATCACACCTTGGACTTCGCGCCGGTTGGCCTCCCTCGCCACAGCCTCCTCGAAAGCCCCGATGAAGGCCACGGCCGACTTGACGCGATACTTGAGATAGGCCGAGAACGACCAATAGCCGAGCCCCAGGTGCCGGCGCACCCAGTTGAGCGGGTTGTTAAGCCACAAAGCGAGCTCATAGCCTCGGTCACCCAAGCAGGCGAGCCACTTGGCGGCGCGCACCACCACGTCGAACTCGTCGCCATGCAGGACAAGATAGCGCCGCCCGTTCGCCGTGGTATGGATGATGTCGCGGTGGATCTCAATGCTGCCGAACCTGAGCCCAACGAAATCGCGCAAGCCCTCGTCATGGTTGCCGGGGATGTATATGAGACGCGTTCCCTTGCGCACCCGACGCAACAGTTTCTGCAGAACATCGTTGTGCGACTGCGGCCAATGCGGTCCGCGCCGAACCTTCCAGAAGTCGATTACATCACCCACCAAGTAGATGGTGTCGGCCTCGTACGCCTTGAGAAATTGCAGGAGCCGCGTGGCCTGAGCAGTGCGGGTCCCCAAGTGCACATCCGAAATGAACAGGGCCCGGACGCGCGTGCGGAACTTGTAGCGAACTGTCTCATCTGCCAGCGCCGCGGTCATGGCGCCGACAGAACCGGATTCGCATCACAGCCTCGTGACAAGCTCTTGTAACGGGCTCGCCGGCAGGCGCTTGTCGCGCGGTGTGCTCGCGCGCCACGGGCAACACACTTGGGGGGTCGCCCCAGGACCCACCACAGCGCCTTGCTTGGTAGGCCGTCGGCACGGGGATGGCTCGGCCGGCCCGCGCGAAAGCCCCGCCCAAGGTGTCACCCACCCTCCGGGACGCGGCGGGCCTCGCGCGGTTGGTGCTATAATCGGCCATCAGCCAATTCCTGCGGGCCACTCCCCAGCATGCGCCGTCGCTTCTTCCTCGTGGAAAATCCCGGTGCCGGGGTCGCCGGCTCGCCGCTCATCGAGGACGTCCTGCGCCGCCTCGCCAACGACGGCGCGACGATCACGCGCAGCCAAAGCATCGACATCCCGAGTGCCCGCGCAGCAGTGCGCAAGGCAGCCCTGAGTGGAAATTACGACGCCGTCATCGTCGCGGGCGGCGACGGTACCATCCGCCACGCCGCCGCCAGCCTCATGGGTTGCGATCATGCCCTCGGGATCATTCCCGTCGGCACCGGCAATGTGCTCGCCCACGAGATCGGCTTGTCACGCACGCCAGCGGCGATCGCGCAGACCCTGCTCGCAGGCCCTGTTGCTACGGTGGCGTGTGCGGAGGCCAATGGCGAACCCTTCCTGCTGATGGTCGGTGCTGGCTTCGACGCCCGGGTGGTGGGAGCGCTCGATCAGCGCCTGAAGAGCAGGCTCGGCAAGGCCGCCTACGCCGGCCCGCTTCTTGGCGCCATCATCCGCCCCGTCGACACGCTGAGTGTTGCGGTCGATGGCCAACGCCACCTTGCGACCTGGGCCGTGATCGCCAATGCCCGCCATTACGGCGGCCGCTTCGTGCTGGCGCCACGCACCGGCATCCTAGAGCGCGGGCTCGAGGCGATTCTGTTCAAGACCCGCAATCGTGCCGTGCTGTTAGCCCAACTCATGAGCCTGGCGGCTGGACGCCTCGGGCCCGGCACGGCCCACGGCGGCGACATTGCCATGCTCCCTTGTGCGCACGCCACGATCCGGGCGCGCCGGCCGGTGCCCGTTCAAATTGACGGTGATGCTTTCGGCACCACGCCCATCGAGGTGCATGCCGGCACGCGCGATGTCCGACTGATCCTGCCCGCCGCGAGCGACCGCAGCCGTGCGTTAACGTTTCGTTAACCAAATCAGCCAACCGTGGCACCCGGCGCCGGCCTACAAGCAGCTGGAGGCGGGCCTGGCGCCGGCCCCAACATTTGGGGGCTGGGGTGGTCTCCAGCGCGGTGCGCGATCAGAAGCGGCGGGTCTGCTCAACCCGACCCTCGCGTCTGAGCGGAGCATGCGCAGACAAGAAACTGCCGAATTGCCGGGGGCGAGACGGGCATGGATGGGGCCGCCGCTAGTAGCTCTCGGACTCACGTTGCCGCGGATTGCCGCGGCCCCCTCCCGAACCGCTGTGTTGCAACCAGTGGAGGCCGCTGCCAATGCGTGTTGGCCTCGAGCCCTGGGGCTCGAGCCTCATGCCAAGGCGACCTATCACGGAGCCACGCAGCATGACCTCTCGAGATGGAGTGGCACATGAAGCGCCTCTGTCAAAGGTGTGGCGTGATCTCAGATCGGTTCGCGACCGATGCGAGCCGCACGCTTCGACCCGAGCCCGACTGGAAGTGGGTGCTCCTGTGGCGCGACAACCAACGTCACCGCCCGCCAAGTAAGCGCTAATTCGGCTCTGCCGGCGTGGGTCGTGCGAGCCCCGCCAGCCAGGCAGCATGCAGCCGGCCAGCAATGGCCGGCTTTTTTCTTGTGGCCAAATCCGCTCTGCTCTGGCCCGGGTTCTCGAAGAAAGGCGAGATCGCGCACGGCGCCCTCACCACCCTATCCGCCCGCATCGCTGCCGGGGCGTGGGGCCGGTCGGATCGGCTCCACAAGACGCGGCAGCGCCCCCGGATCGGGTCTCACGGCTGGCCGTATGGGCCCGATGAGCGTGGGTTCGGGGTCAACCACGAGCAAGCCCGCGGGCGCCGAGAGTGGCGCAGAAGCCGATAATGCTGTCTTCGGCGGCACGAAGCCACGATCGGCGATCGGTATGAGGAGGGATGCGCCGCGCCGCACGATCAGGTCTTCAAGCCTGCCAACGGCTGCCGCCATGCGTTCGTTGCGCGCAGCCACGAACGGCAGCACCACCGCGGGCGTGGACGCATGCGCCTTGCGCGCGGTGAGCCAACGCTCGTACTGCCTGAGCATCGGTAGGCCCTCGTTGCCCCCGTGGTTGACGACCTCAAGCTGCGGCGCCGCCGTCTTCAAGATCGTCGCCACCACAATGCCCGCGAGCCCCTGCAGTGGCTCGAGCTCCTCGGTCATGTTTTTGGCGACCTCCATGCCGGGACCGGCGCTTCCCCAGTCCGTGGCGTGAAAGCTCACGACGTCATAGGGCGCCACCTGCACCACGATGACGAAACGCCGACCTCGCGCATCGGCCCATTCCTTGCTCATGTAGAGGGGCACGAACACGGAACCGCTATGCGAGGAAATGGTGTCGAAGGGGTCGGTGTTGCGCGTGCTGTTGTGGAACTCGTGAAAGACGAAGTACCGCATCTGCCTGTTGTCGCGCCGGCGATAGGGCTGTCCCTCGTGCAGCCGCGGGCTGTGCACGATAAGCACGTATTCCGTCGGCGACACCCATATCCGTCCGGGCGGGATCCAGCCGTCCGAACCGATGGATGGCAGGCCGGGAGTGCACTCAAGATGCGCGCATCCCTGAAACGCCCCCGGGGCCGGGGCTGCGCCATCGCTCGCGCGCAGCGTGGCCATCGCATCATTGAATGCCTGTTGACCCCGTTCCGTACGATAGAGCGGCCACCCCTCAAAGAGCGCCTGATCGCCCTCGCTGCGGGGCAGCTGAGCAGCCCCGGCACGCGAAACATCGATGTTCCTGTCCCTGAGGAGGTGAGCACCCTGGCGTGCGTCTTGTGCACGGCTGACAGGCACGGCTGCAATGAGCAGGACAACAAGCGCCAATGCGACCGCACTGGTGATCCGCTCGGCCATCCCTGCTCCAAACGAGCAGACCATCGCCATGGCATATGACGAGCGCAACGCGGGATCGACGTCCCCGTTCAACCGATCTGTGCCTTGCACGCAATTGCCCTCAAGAGCCTTCATTCCTGAGATCAAGCCCGACACCAGCACCGTCACATCGTCACATCGGCAACCGGGCCACCTGGTGGCTGAAGTAGTTGTCGATTGCCGTGACGATCGAGCTCGACACCTTCTCGCGCCACCGCTCGGATTTGAGCAGCTCGGCATCCTCTTGATTGGTGACATAGCCAAGCTCGATCAAGATCGAGGGTATCTTTGCGCTTTTGATCACCACGAAGGCCGCCGAGCGGTCGGGGTTGTCTTTGAGATTGGTGCTCTCGCCCATGAACTCGATTACGGACTTGACGAACACACCCGTGCGATCGCGCGTGGCGTCCACCTCGCTGCGCGCAAGGTCGGCCAGAATCTCGCGGACCGCACCGACATCGCCCTCCACCTTTTTGACCTTGTCGAGCTCCATACCCGACAGCACACTCTCGGCGACCTCACCCCTGGCCGAGCGCTGCAGTGCGTTCGAGACCGATTCGCGCAATGAATAGATGGTCGCGCCGCGGGCCGAAGCTTGCGCGTAGTCGGCATGCACGGCTACGAAGAGGGACGCCATATGCTGCTCCGCGAATTCGCGCCGCGCGTGCAGCTCTACGAACACGTCTGTCTCGCGCGTCATCAAAACCTTGTAGCGGCCCGTGGCGTTGAGCTTGTCCCGCAGCATGAGGCTAAACGCCAGCACCACATCCTTCTCCACCGTGCCGTTCTTCTGCGCCCCCGTGTCGTCGCCACCATGTCCGGGATCGAGGACGATGACGGGCTTGAAGGCACTCTGCGCGCGCACCTGCGGCGATACCGCAGGCCTTGGAATGGGAGGCTGCAGCCCGATGGCCCCGAGGCCCAAAGCACCGGCCTGCATGGCCGCCCGCTTGGCTTCGGCCTTGGCATCGGCAAGCGGCTCCACCGGTACGATCTCCAGCACGAGTTGTACGCGCTTGCCGTCCTTGCTCTTCTCAATAGCCGCGCGGTCCACGACCACCGGCCCGGTGACGTCGATGACAATGCGCGCCTTGCCCGGCGCCGACACACCACCGCGAAACGACTTGACGAGCCCGATGGGCGTCGTGCCGGGTTCCGGCGGCAGCTGCAGCATGACCTCCGGCAGCTCGACGAAGACCCGGTTGGGATTGGAGAGGGAGAAGACCTGGAAATCAACCGTGCGCTCCAGGCCAATGATGAACTTGGTGCGGGCGCCGTCGCCCTTAAGCGAGGTTTCATTGCCGCTCGTGGGCGCCACCGCACGCGCGGGCGGAGCGGAAGCGAGATGCTGGGCCAAGGTCGCAATCGGCCATGCGGCTCCGCACGCGACCGCTCCCAGGAGCAGCCAGCGCAAAGCATAGCGCCGCAGCCTGCCAAATCCCATTTCGTCGACCCCCGTCTAACGCACTACGAATGGCGGGACAGTCTTATGGAATAACCACGGAACATGGCATTTTCCGGGTATCCCAAGGGTCGAGTTATGAAACCGTAAACTTAAGGAAGCGTTAGCGCGCCAATGCGGATGGCCCATGCGGGACGCGGAGCCCACGTGAGCGTTGGCCTCGCGGCACTGGGCGGGCGATCCCCAGAAGCGTGCACCCGCAGCTCGCGCATCGCGCGTTGGTGCTTGTGACGGCCGATCGCCAATCATCAGGCGGGGGCACACTTGGCGCCGCGACCCGCCGCAGGCGGTGGTGCAATGTTGAAGGGGACCCGCCATGCTCCCGACCGTCCAACCCAACAAATGTGCCTCCGTCCCGCGATTGACACTTGCCATTTCGGGCGCGATTTGGCTTAAGTGAGGAAACCCTCCGGTGCAGGCGCGAGCGCCAGCCCGGGACAGCAAGAGCAGGCCCGTGAGCTCGATTGGCTATAGGATCGGCGAAACGACGGCGGCACGGACCGCGGCGTCGGCGCTCGGCCATCTGAGCCTCCTCCTTACCGGCCCCTGAGCCTCTCCAACTCGGCATATGTCCGGGACGGCCGCTCAGGGGTAGAAACACCAGCCACCTGAAACTCTTCCCGCGTGTCGGCTGCATGGCCGCCGCAGACAAGGACCACCGATCATGACTGATGCGAGCAAGGCGGTGCCAACCGCTGTGCAACATCCACACAAGACCACCAACACCGACAAGGTCTTCATCTTCGACACGACCCTGCGCGATGGCGAGCAGTGCCCTGGCGCCACCATGACGTTCGAGGAGAAGCTGGAGGTCGCCGAATTCTTGGACGCCATGGGCGTGGACATCATCGAGGCCGGCTTCCCCATCGCGTCGGAGGGTGACTTCCATGCCGTGTCGGAAATCGCAAAGCGGTTGAAACGCTCAGTGGTGTGCGGGCTCTCGCGCGCTGGCGAGCTCGATATCGACCGCGCCGGCGAAGCCGTGAGACATGCGGCTCGGCCGCGCATCCACACCTTCATCGCCACCTCGCCCGTACATCGCAAACACAAGCTGCAGAAGTCGGCCGAGGAGGTGCTGGAGCTCGTGCAGTTTCAAGTCTCCCGCGCGCGCAACTGGGTGGAGGACGTGGAATGGAGCGCGGAGGACGCCACCCGCACCGAGATCGATTATCTGTGCCGCTGCGTGGAGGTGGCGCTTAAGGCGGGGGCCCGTACCATCAACTTGCCGGACACGGTGGGATACGCCACACCCGAGGAATACTTCCAAATGTTCCGAACCGTGATGGAGAAGGTACCAGGCTCGGAGAAGGCCATCTTCTCCGTGCACTGCCACAACGATCTTGGCATGGCCGTTGCCAACTCCTTGGCGGGGGTCCGCGCCGGCTGTCGGCAGGTGGAATGCACCATCAATGGTATCGGCGAGCGGGCGGGCAACGCCGCGCTCGAAGAGCTGGTGATGGCCATCAAGACGCGCGGCGACGTGCTACCCTACGAGGTGGGCATTGACGCCAGCATGCTCAATCGCGCCTCCAAGCTCGTGGCAGCCGCCACCTCGTTTCCGGTGCAGTACAACAAGGCAATCGTCGGTCGTAATGCGTTCGCGCACGAGAGCGGCATCCATCAGGACGGCATGCTCAAGCACACCCAAACCTATGAGATCATGACGCCGGAATCGGTGGGCGTCTCCAAGACCTCGCTGGTGATGGGCAAACACTCGGGCCGCAATGCCTTCCGCTCCAAGCTCAAAGAGCTCGGCTATCAACTGGGCGACAATGCGCTTGAGGATGCCTTCAACCGCTTCAAGGCGCTGGCCGACCGCAAGAAGCACGTCTACGACGAGGATCTGGAGGCCCTCGTAGACGAAGAGATCGCCACGCAGCAGGACCGCATCAAGGTGGTGGCGCTCACGGTCATCGCCGGCACGGTTGGTCCGCAGTCGGCAACGCTGACGCTCGATATGGGAGAGGGCAAGCAGCAAACCGTGCAAGCCACCGGCAACGGTCCGGTGGATGCAACCTTCAACGCCATCACCAAGCTCGTGCCGCACAAGGCAAAACTGGCGCTCTACCAGGTACACGCCGTCACCGAGGGTACGGATGCGCAGGCCGAGGGTTCGGTGCGGCTCGAGGACGAAGCCATCGAGGGCGGCCGGGCGGTCACGGCACGCGCGGCCGATCCGGACACGCTGGTGGCCAGTGCCAAGGCCTATGTCTCGGCTCTCAACAAACTGTTCGCCAAGCGCGGACGCCTGCACGCTCAGCAGAGCGCCTAACCGGCGCCCTTGCTGGCGGGGTGGCCCTCCCGTGCGACAAGGCCGGGCGCGATGGCTGACGCATGAACGCGCCGCCACGTGCCCGACCACAGCCGGCGACACGCGGGTTGGTTCACGCCTGGCCGCTGGTCTCAGCGATCAGATGATCCACCACGGCCGAAAGCGCTTCGGCACGTGACGCGCCCCGGGCTAGGCGCTGCTCGAAACACGCCACCTGCCGGTCAGCGCTGGTGCCGCGCGCGACAATGGTGCGCGCGTGCTCGACCTCCGGCAGGCATCCCAGCGCTTCGGCATCCTCCCTGAGCAGAACGATGAGTTCGTCGACAAGATCGCGAAACGGCACGAGCTCGCCCTTGCCGAAGTCGAACAATGTGCCGGCGACGCCATAGCGCTGCGCGCGCCAGCGGTTCTCTGACAACAGAAACAGCGGATACGTGCGCCAGGTCTGATTGTTGCGGCGGATGCGATAGAGCATCCGCAATATGGCGACGTACATGGCTGCCACGCATGTCGCGTCCTCAAGCCTGGTGCACACGTCGGTCACACGCATCTCGAGCGTGGGAAAGCGCGACGATGGACGCACGTCCCACCAGAGCTTGCTCGCATCCTCGATGATGTTATTGCGCACCAACAGATCCACGGTGTGGCGGTACTCCTCCCAGCTCTCGAACCTGCCCGGTAGCCCCGTCCGCGGCAGCTCTTGGTAGGCGGCGAGCCGGTAGCACTTGAGGCCGGTGTCCTCGCCTTCCGCAAACGGCGAGGAGGTAGAGAGCATCAAAAGATGCGGCAGGAAGTAGCGCACCTGGTTCATGAGGTCGATGCGCAGCTCATCGTCCTCGACCCCGACGTGCACGTGCATGCCGCAGATGACGAGCCGCCGGCCCACGCCGGCGAGGTCGCGCGCAATGGCCTGGTAGCGATCGCGCTCGGTGGGCTCCTGCGCGCTCCACCGCGCGAAGGGGTGCGTGGAGGCGGCGATCGGCGCCAGGCCGTGCTCGCCCGCCAGTCTGGCCATCTCCGCTCGCAGACTAGCCAATTCCCGGCCTGCTTCGCGCGGCGTCCGGTGCACGCTCGTGCCGACCTCGATCTGCGATTTTAGGAACTCGCGCGCGACCCGCTCCTGCAACGCCTCCTGTGCAGCCTCAAACAGAGCTTGCGGCATGTCGCCCACCAGATCGCGGCTCGTCCGATCGACGAGCAAGTATTCCTCCTCGATGCCAATGCTGAATGATGGATCCTTGAGGGCCATGATTCGCATGGTGGCATCGAAATCGTGGCCATTCAAACCACCCCGGGCCACGCCGGACGCCTCAGTTGGAGGGCAGGACCACCGGGCGCTAGCGGGCGGCTGCGCCAAGGCCCGATCAATCGAGCGTCGTGCGGAACCGTCGCACGGCCAACGTCATGGCGAGCAGCATGAGCCCTGCCAATGCTGCCGCGTCGATGTGCAGATCGTAGAGACTGGCGCCCTTCAACATGATGCCGCGCACGATCCGGATGTAGTGTGTGAGCGGCAACAATTCGCCAATGACCTGCGCCCAGCCCGGCATGCCCGCGTACGGAAACATGAAGCCCGACAGCAAGATATTGGGCAGGAAGAACATGAACGACATCTGCACGGCTTGCAATTGGTTCTGCGCGATGGTCGAGAACGTGTAGCCGATCGAAAGGTTGGTTGCGATGAACAGCGTGCTCAAGCCCGAGAGCAGTAGCACGCTGCCCTCGATCGGCACTCGAAACAACAGGACAGCAAGCACCAGGATCAGCGCCGCCTGCAGGAACCCGATCAGGACATACGGCGCGATCTTGCCCAGCATGATCTCCAGCGGCCTAATCGGCATCGACAGCAGGCTCTCCATGGTGCCGCGCTCGATCTCGCGCGTCACGGATAGCGCCGTAAAGATCAGCATGGTCATGGTGAGGATGGTGCCAAGCAGGCCCGGTACGATATTGAGGCTCGTCACCGCAGCCGGGTTGTAACGGCGGTGCTGACGGATCTCAAAGGCGGGTACCGATTGGATGCTCTCAGGGAGGCCGCGGTCGCGCACCAGCGCGGTCTGCACAATGCCTTCCAGGGCCGCCAGCGCCGTCCCCGCGGCGACGGGATCGCTGGCATCAGCAGCGACCAGCAGGGCCGGCCGGTCGCCGCGCCGCACCCCGCGTTCAAATCCCGCCGGGATCTCCACCCCGAACAGCACCTCGCCCGAGCGCATCCAATGGTCCATCTCTGCCTCGGACCTGGCGATGCGTGTGACCGAGAAGTAGGAGGTGTTGCCGAGCGCCGCCAGCACCGAGCGGGTGAGGTCGTTTTCCTCATGCACCAGCACGGCCGTCGGCAAATGCCGAGGCGTGGTGTTAATGGCATACCCGAACAACAACAGCTGCACGACCGGAATGAAAATCATGGTCGAAAATGTGAGGCGATCGCGGCGCAGCTGGACAAACTCCTTGATCAGCATGGCAAGGGTTCGCGACAAATCGATCATTGAAAATTGTCCCGCGATTTGCCCATCAGGCTGATGAATACGTCCTCCAACGAGGGCTGGGAAACGCTCCAATGGAGATCGGGGCGGTTACGGAAATCGGCTACCGCCCTGTCGAGGGCCTCGCCATCGCGGCCGGCCACATGCAGGCTATTGCCGAACGGCGCCACCATGTCGACGCCCGGCAGCCCGAGCAGCTTTTCCGATAGTGAGTACAGATCAGGCCCGCTCACACTGTAGGTGCGCAGATGTGATTGTTGGATCACGTCGTGAATGGTGCCGTGCGCCAAGAGCACACCGTAGGCGATGTAGGCGATCTCGTGACAACGCTCGGCCTCGTCCATGTAATGCGTGGAAACGAGCACCGTCATGCCCTGGGCCGCAAGCTTGTGGATCTCCCCCCAAAACTCGCGCCGCGCTTTGGGATCCACACCCGCGGTCGGCTCATCGAGCAGCAACAGCTCGGGCGTGGGCAGGATGCAGGCGCCGAGCGCCAGGCGCTGTTTCCACCCGCCGGAGAGCTCGCCCGCCAGCTGATGCTCGCGGCCCACAAGCCCCAACCGCTCGATGGCGTCGCGTGCCTCCCGCACGGGATTGGCAAGCCCATAGACCCGCGCCACAAACTCGAGGTTCTCTTGAATCGATAGGTCCTGATACAGACTGAACCTTTGCGTCATGTAACCGACGTGGCGTTTGATCTCCTCGTTCTGGGTGCGAATGTCGTAGCCAAGCGCACTGCCCCGGCCGCTGTCGGGAGTGAGAAGGCCGCATAACATGCGCAGCGTGGTGGTCTTGCCGGACCCATTGGGGCCGAGAAAGCCGTAGATTTGGCCGCGGCGCACACGCATGCTGAGGTCGCGCACGACCACCTTGCCGCCAAAGGACTTGGTGAGCCCCTCCACCTCGACGGCAATCGCCTCGTCGGCGGCTTCATCGGCGGGCATGGCTCACACCCGTCGGCTGCTGCAGCGCAATTGACACGGGCTGGCCGACCCGCACATCGCCAGGCCGCTCAGGAATTGCCTCGATCCGGAACACCAGCCGCGCACGCTCGTCCAAGCTGTAGATGACCGGTGGGGTGAACTCGGCCTGCGCCGAAATGAAGTTCACCCGCGCCGCCAGGTTTGGCGCGCAACCGTCGCAATCAACCACGATCCGGTCGCCGATGTGCACCTGCGGCAGGATCGCCTGGGGCACAAAGAAGCGCACCCGGACGTTCTCGGGCGGCAGCAGCGACACGATCGGCCGGCCGGCCGGTACCATCTCGCCGACGCGAAAGTAGACCTCTTGAACTGTGCCTGCGACAGGGCTTGCAAGATGACGTCGCTCAAGACGCGTGCGCGCCGAATTGAGCCTCGCTTGCGCGCTGCGCAGCGCCGCTTCGGCGTCGTCGAACACCTTCTGTGAGCCGACCGCCTTCTTCAACAGCTCCTGTGCGCGGTCGTAGGTAACCTTGGCGTTGGCGACAGCCGCCTCATTCTCGGCCACCGCTGCTCGCTGCAAATCCGAATCGAGCGTGAACAGCGGCGCTCCCACGGTGACCGCATCGCCCTCGCGCACCGCCAGCGTCTCCACGCGCCCCGTTTCGTCGGGGCTCACGAAAATAAAGTAGGCCTCGATCCAACCTTCAAAGCCGCGCGGCGTGGCGCGCCCACGAAAATATTCATAACTGCCAATGGCGAGGCCGAGCCCGACTGCCGCCACGACCGCAGCGAATACCTTCCCCCGCAAGCTCCTCATGGCACATCCTTTTCGGGTTTGCCAGTCAGGACCTGGCGGTGCGCGCGGAGCAAGCCATCCACATCGAGGGGATCGATCGTGGCGAACAGCCCGTCCCAGAGCACCGCCACGAGCAGCGGCGCGACGATGAGCTGGGGAAAATGTGCCACTGCATCGCTGGGGAACACGCCCTCGCGGGCCGCGCGCTCGGCCAGTGCCCGCATGATGCCAAGCCCCTGGGCGACGACCTCGCGATAGTAGAATTCGGCGATGGCTGGAAAGCGGGGCCCCTCCGCCACGATCAGCCGCAGCAACAACTTGCGCTCGGTGCCCAGTACTTCCTTCGCAAACAGCGCGAAAAAGGTTTCGAGGGCCTGCAGCGGTGAGATCTCAGGGGCGGTGGCCACCTTGCTCATGTGCTGCAGCAGCGGCGAGACGGCACTGCGCACGAGCGCCTCGAACAGCGCCTCCTTGTCGCGGAAGTAAAGATAGAGCGTGCCCTTGGCAACGCCGGCGCGCGCTGCCACGTCGTCAAGGCGAGCGGCGGCAAAGCCGTGGGAGGCAAACACCGTGAGCGCGGCGGCGAGTATCGACTGGCGCCGCGCCTCAGCCGTCGAGCGGCGAGCGGGCGGCTTCGGGGGCGGTTGGAGCAGCGACTTGCGTGATGCCTGGCCCAAAGCCTTGCCCGAGACCTGGCCCGAGACCTGGCCCGAGACCTGGGCAGAGATGCTGGCCTGGATCTACGGCTTTAGCGACACCGAGCGCACCGGCGCATTCGTCCACGACCGCGAAGATAATCTCGCCCGCGAGCGCGCGTTGCTGGCGCACCTTGGTAATCCGCAGCGGGCATACGGCGTCACCCACATCGCCGGAACCAAAGGCAAAGGTTCGACCTCGGCCATGCTGG
>JAMXLN010000260.1 GCA_024281145.1 Hyphomicrobiaceae bacterium
CCGTCATCACGGCGCTCAGCACCGTGATCTTGAGCTTCTCAGCCGTCACATTGATGCCGGCCGCGGCGGCGGCATCCTCATCCTCCGAGATCGCTTCCATGGCGTGGCGCAACATGCTGCCATCGACAAGGTACCAGATGAGCAGGCCTAGAGCCCAGACGAGGAGCGCAATGAGGTACCAAGTTTCCTTGTCCACGAATTGCACGGCCGCCAACACGCTGCCTTTCGTGCGCTCCGGGGTGTAGCCAAGCGAGCCGCCGGTAAAATCTCGCGTCGCGGTGATGACTTGCAGCACGATGCCGGACAAGGCGAGTGTCACCAGGGCAAAATAGTGCCCGATGATGCGGAAACGAAAGCAGGGGTAGCCCACCACGACGGCCAGCAGGCCGGCTGCCAGCAGCGCCAGCGGAATGCCGATCCACGGCGACACGCCAAGATGGTTCCACAACAGCGCCGTCACGTAGGCCCCCACGCCCATGAAACCGCCATGGCCCAGCGACACCAAGCCGAACCGCCCCATGACGGACCAGGACGTGTAGGCGAACGACCAGATCAGGATGAGCACCAACAAGTGCAGATGGTAGGGCTGCTTGTAGACGAATGGCAGCGCGATGAGGGCGAGCGCGGTCACACCGATAAGGGGCTTGCGTGCAGTCACGAGCGCCTCGTCAAGAGCCCCTGCGGGCGCGCAAACATCATGAGGATAAAGAACGCAAAGGCTAGCACGTAGCCCCATTCCAGGTCGGAGTAGAGGCCGCCGAGCGAGATGATCTCGGCAAACACGAAGGAGGCCACGAACCCGCCAATGAAATTCCCAAGGCCCCCCAGCACGACGATCATGAAGGTAATGGGCCCGAACGACAGACCGACGAAGGGATGGACGTCGTATTGCAACACCAGGAGGCAGGCCGCCAGGCCCGCCAGCGCCCCGCCGAGCGCGGAGGTCACGAGATAGAGCCGCCGCGAGTCGACACCCATCAACACCATGATTTGACGATCCTGGGCGATCGCCCGGATGGCGGTGCCGATGTAGGTTCGGGTCATGAATAGATAGATCGTCACCATGCCGGCAACGGCAGCGAGGAAGGCGAGCAGGCGCGCGTAGCTAAAATGCATTTCGCCGATCGCCAGCACCGGCAGACGAATGCCGAGGTTGCGGAAATCAATGCCGAACGCCACGGTGGCGAAGCTTTGCAGGAAGAACAGCACGCCGCCCGTGGCCAGCAGCTGGTTGATCGGCGCCGCGTCGAGCAACGGGCGGATGACGATGTAATGCAGCAACAGGCCGAGGACGGCGACAAGGGCGATGCACATCGGCGCGGCGATCCACATCGGCAGGGCATAGACCGCGTAGGCGTAGTAAAGGCCATACATGCCGATCATGATGAGCTCGGCGTAGCAAATCCAAACGACGTCGATGACGCCGAAGATAAGGTTGAGGCCGAGGGCCATCAGTGCCAACACGCCGCCGAGCAGGATGCCGTTGACGACAGCTTCCAGCAGATAAACGTCGAACACCTCGAAGAACGCGAAATTCACGACGGCGCTCCTTCAGCGTGCAATGCGGCGGCGAGTTCCTGCTGCGCCTGCGCCTCCGTGCCGAGATAGACCTCGATGACCTTGGGATCGTTCGCCACCGCCCCGGGCGACCCCTCGGCAATCTTCTCGCCGTGATCGAGAACGATGACGCGATCGACCACACGCATGAGCACGCCCATGATGTGCTCTACCCAAATAATGGTGATGCCCATTTCGTCGCGAATGCGCCGCAGCATCTCGGCGGCTCGGCTCATCTCGTGCTCGTCAAGTCCGCCGAGGCTCTCGTCGGCCAACAGCAGCTTGGGCTCGGTCGCCAGCGCCTTGGCGAGCTCGAGCTTCTTCAGGCCGGCGGCGCCGAGGCCGCCGACCTCGGCCCTTGGATCGGTTGGCAGACCGACGACCGCGAGGGCGCGCTCGGCCGAAGCCTGGGCCTTAGCCCGGCTATGCCGGCCCTGGCCGTAGTAGCCGGCAAGCGCCACGTTGTCGAAGACCGAGAGCCGACGGAACGGCCGCGGGATTTGGAAGGTGCGGCCAATGCCGCGGTTGATGATCTGGTGGGGGGCAAGCCCGGCAATCTCATGACCGTCGAACAGGATCGAACCGGCGGTCGGCCGATACGTACCCGACAGCACGTTGAAGATCGTGCTCTTGCCAGAGCCGTTGGGGCCGATCAGCCCAAGGATCTCGCCCCGTGCGACCTCGAAGGAAACATTGTTGACGGCCGCGAAACCGCCGAAGCGCTTGACCAATCCTTTGACGAAGAGCACAGCCCACCAGTCCCGCTCGAAGCTATTTCGGCGAATAGGTCGTGCCCGCAGGTAACGGGAGGACCGCCTCGCGTTGCGCCTGGCTCTTCGGCCATACCACGTAGGAATTGTCATCGATGTATTGGGTGATGACCGGGAAGGCGCGCAGGTTCTGGCCGGCAACGGGTGTGTCCTCGCCAGCGAACTTCACACCGAACCCCAACATGGTGCCGCCTTCCGGCAGATCGACATCGAGCGCCGCCTTGCGCAGCGCGTCCGCATCGATGCCGCCATATTTTTTGATGGCACGCGGCAGCACCTCGGTGAAGAACACGTAGGTGTTCGAGGCGGCCATGCCGACATGCGCCGATCGGATCGTGGTCTCAGGCTTGGCCTTCTGATACTCCTCGCCCACCATGTCGATAAGCGGCGGCAGCTTGGGGTTGAGGACCTGCTTGTTGGTATTCCAGATCGAGATCGGATCGACGTCAAAGAGGTAGTTGACGTCCTTGCCCAATCCTTCCTTGAGCTTGGCGTAAACACCATAGCCGGCGCCTTGACCGATGAGCGCGCTGAATTTGAGGCCGTTCTCGCGCGCCTGGCGATGGAACAAAGTGATGTCCGGGTTGTAACCGGTATGGAAGATCACGTCGGGCCGCGCCCGCTTGAGCTTGGTGATGAGCGCCGACAGATCGGGCGCCGTGGCCGAATAGCCTTCCTTCAGAACGACATTGAACCCGGCCTTCTTGGCCCCGGATTCATTGCCCCTGGCAACATCGACGCCGTAGGCGCCATCCTCGTGAATGATGGCAACGCGCAGGTCCTTGGGGTCCTTGCCGAACTTCTCTTTGGCGTTCTGAGCGATGAAGTCCATCGACAGCTCGCCGAACTGGGCGCCTGAGGGCTGCGGGCGAAACACGTATTTCAGGTTGCGATTTTCGAGCACCGCAGACGAAATGCACGTGGTGATCCACATGAACTTCTTCAGCTGCTCCACGCGTGCCGCAACCGGCACGCACTGGGCCGAGGAGAAGAAGCCAAGCACCATATCGACCTTCTCCTGCTCGATCAGTCGCACCGCCTCGTTGATCGCCACATCGGGCTTGCTCTGGGCATCGGCGTAAATGGCCTCGATTTGATAGCCCTCGACCCCGCCTTGCTTGATGAAGCGGTCGATCATGATCTTGACGCCGAGGTGATGGAGCTCGGAGCCCCCGCCGGCGAGGGGACCGGTCAAATCAAAGATGACGCCGATCTTGATCTTGGGCTCGGCCGCGGCGGGAAGCGCCAAATAAAGGACGGCGAGCACCGCGACGAGACAACCCATCAGGCGTTGCCCGGTGCGCGCGCCCCTCATGCGCAGCGACATGTGATCCTCCCCTGATCTGGCGGGCTCGCTTGCCATCGATCAGCACCAATGAGACGGACGGGCGGCGGCAAAGTCAAGCATCCGATGCCGGCGCAGCGGGAGGGAGCCCAGTGTTGCCGCCGTTCGCCCAACCTTGGCCCGGCTTTGCCATCTCTGGCCTATCCGCGTCCCTCGCACCCACGCAAATGGGCACAATCGGTGCGCTGTCACCAGCTGGCGAAGGTGAGCCATCGCGGCGCCCGGGTCAGCCCACGCCAAGATAGATGCGCTGCACCTCGGGGTTGTTGAGCAGATCGCGCGCGGGGCCGCAGAGCACGCTGCGACCCACCTGCAGCACGTAGGCGTAGCTTGCGACCTCGAGGGCAAGATCCACCGATTGCTCCGCCAGCAGCACGGTTAGGCCTTCCTTGTGCAGGCGCAGGAACGTCTCGTACATGGTCTCGATGATGGCCGGCGCCAGCCCCAGGCTCGGCTCGTCGAGCAGCAGCAGCTTGGGCTCGCTCATCAGCGCGCGGCCCACTGCCAGCATCTGGCGCTCCCCGCCCGACATGGTGCCCGCCTGCTGCTTGCGCCGTTCCGCCAGCCGCGGAAAGACCGCGTAGACGCGCTGCAACTGGTGCTGGATGCGCGCCTTGTCCCCCACCGGGGTCGCGCCAAGCAGGAGGTTCTTCTCCACGCTCTGCTGCACGAACAGCCGCCAGCCCTCGGGCGACAAGGCCAATCCCTTGCGCACAATGGCGTAGGCGGGCTCGCCAGCGATGGCGCGACCCGCAAACTCAATTTGGCCCGCGCTCGCCGGGACGATGCCGGCAATGGCGTTGAGCGTCGTGGTCTTGCCGGCTCCGTTGGAGCCCAGCAGCGCGACGATGCTGCCCGGTGCCACCTCGAACGACACATCGGCCACGCCGATGAGATCACCGTAGCGCACCTGCAAATTGCGAACCGCGAGCAGCGGCGCGGTCATGTCGTGCCCCCGCTCAACTTGGCGGCATGGCGCTTGCCCAAATAGGCCTCAATGACAAGCTCGTTGCGGGTAACCTCGCTCGGGGTGCCGCGTGCGATCTCACGACCCTGGTGGAACACCACCACACGGTCCGCCAGCGACACGATGACCTCCATGATGTGCTCGACGATGACGAGCGTGATGCCGCGTCGGTGGATCTGCCGCACCAGGTCGATGGCAGCGCGGATCTCGGCCGGCGTCAGGCCGGCCATGGCCTCGTCCAGCAGCAGCACCTTGGGTTCGCTGGCGAGGGCCCTGGCGATCTCAAGTCGCTTGCGGCCGGGGGTTCCGAGGCTTTTGGCGGAAGCCTCGGCAGCCCCTCCAAGCCCCACTTCGCCAATCACCTCAAGCGCCTTGTCGCGAGCGGCAGCGGCGGCGTGGTGGCGCAGGAAGGCGCCAATCATCACGTTGTCCAGCACCGACATCGACTCAAACGTCAGCGGCACCTGGAAGGTGCGGGCAATGCCGAGGCGCGCGCGCTGCTCCGGGGTCAGTCGGGTGACGTCCCGCCCCTCAAAGTGCACCGTGCCGGAGGTTGGGTGGAGATCGCCCGTCAAACAGTTGAAGAACGTGGACTTGCCGGCGCCATTGGGCCCGATGAGCCCCAGCACCTCGCCTTCGTTGACCGCAACTGAGGCATCGTCGACGGCCTTAAACGCGCCGAAGGCCATCGTCAGTTGGCTGGCCTTAAGCAGCATGGCTGGGCTCGGTTGCGGAAGGCTTGCGCGGGGAACGCAGGCCGGTGAACAGGGCCAGCAATCCGCTCGGCAGGAAGCGGGCGATGACGACGATGATTGCGCCATAGACCACAAACGTGAGCCCCGCGCCTTTGCCGCCGAGCAGGCTGTTGGAAATCTCCTCCAGCGGCACCAGGATCAACGCCCCCACCAGCGGTCCAAACAGCAGACCCGCCCCACCGAGCGCGGCCATGATCAACATCTTGACGGAGATCAGGATGCCGCAGCCCGATTCCGGATCGACGAAGCCGAACATGATGGCGTAGAGGGCGCCGGCCACCGCCGTGAGACCCGCGCTCAGCATGTAGGCGTAGAGCTTGTAGCGACCGGCGGCGACCCCGAGGGAGCGGGCGGCACGCTCCGAATCCTTGATCGCGCGCAGATAGAACCCCATGCGGCTCTTCTCGATGCGCCACGTCATGAAGAGGATCGACACCAGCACCGCAAGAAAGATGTAGTAGTAAGGCACCGCCGAGGTGAACGATAGGTCGAGCACCGTGCGCGGTATCGCCGGGCCGGAGATGCCCTGGGCGCCACCCAGCCACTCCCAATTGGTGACGAGCACGCGCACGAGTTCGGCAACGGCGATCGTGGCCATGCTGAAGTAGTGACCCGACAGGCGCAAGGTCGGCACGCCGATCAGCGCCGCGACGAGGATCGCCACGCCGACCCCGATTGGCGCCCCGGCGATGGGCGGCATTCCAAACTGCGCGTAGCCCGCAAGCGCGGCGTAGGCACCGGCACCGAAGAACACGGCATGCCCCACCGACACTTGGCCCGCGTAGCCGCCGATCAGGTTCCAGGCCGATGCCCCGATCGCAGACAACAGGACGAGGGCGCCCAGGCGCTGGTACACGGCCGAACCGGACACCAACAGGGGGTAAAGGAGGGCCAAGGCGCCAATCAGCAGGGGGAGAGCGCGCCGCATCATGCCTTGCCCATCAGGCCCTGCGGCCGCGTCCAAAGAACCAGCACGAACAGCGTGTAGACGATCACGTCCTTGTAGACGGGGCCGATCATAAAGGCCGAGACCGCTTCGATCACGCCGATCAGCAGTCCGGCCAACAGCGCACCCGGGACGCTGCCGAAGCCGCCGAAGGCCACCGTCACGAAGGCAACGATGGCCAGGGTCTCACCCACGGTGGGCGAGGTGTAGAAGAACGTGGCGATCAGCGCACCGGCAATGCCGGTTGCTCCCGCGGCCAACGCCCAGGCCGCCGCCTGCATGTGCTCGGGCCGGATGCCCATCAGCTGGGCGGCGGTGGCGTCTTCGGAGACGGCCAGCATGCGGCTACCGAGGGCGGTGCGCGTGAGGATCAGATGCAGCGACAGCGTGACGATGAGCCCGATGGTGCCGGCGAGCAGGCGCGGTGCATCGACCCGGATGCTGCCGAAGACGAACGGCGGACCCAGCAGGGTATCGGGCAGCGTCTTGAAATTGGCACCGAAGTACCAGAACGCCGAATAGCGCAACAGAAGCGCCAGGCCGAACGTGCCCATGATCTGCGCCAACATCGGACCGCGCATGATGTGGCGCACGAGCAGAAAATAGCTCAGAACGCCGATTGTTGCCAGGACCACCGCGGCGATCGGCACGGAAGCCGCGGGGCCGCCGCCGAACGCCGTCCACACAAGAAATGCCGTATACATCGCCAGCATGACAAAATCGCCATGGGCGAAGTTGATCACGTTCATCATGCCCCAAATGAGCGTGAGACCGGACGAGAAGAGCGCATAAACCGCGCCGATCAACAGGCCGCTGACGATGACTTGCAGGAGGATGGAGGACATGGAACAGCGGGTCTTCGCTGCGGTTTGGAGAACGGCCAATGCGGCCGCTCTCCATTTTCGACAAGTTGCAGCCGATTACCAGCCCTTGTACGGCAGTTTCAGCTCGCCCGCGGCCTTGTCCTTGGGCCAGACGGGCACGTACTTGCCCCCCTGCATCTGCGTGATGAGGCTGGAGGCGAGGACGTTCTGGCCCTTGTCATCGAACTTCACGCCATTGTAGCCGGTGATCACCTGGCTCGCCTTCAGGTCCGTCGCCTTGAGGGCGGCCTGGATTTTGGCCGGTTCGGTCGAACCTGCACGGTTAATAGCATCAGCCAGGATGAGCATGCCCTGCATGGCGCGGGCGGAGGGATCATCCAGATCGTTACCGGTCTTCTTTTTGTAGAGATCGTTGATCACTGCGCTCACCGAACCCGGCTTGCCCACCGCAAACGACGAGCGGTTGACGAGGCCTTCGACCAGTCCTGCCGACGTGGCAACAAACGAAGGGTCGTTGAAGCCCGCGTCGTCGGCGATCATGATTGCGGGCTTCCAGTTCAGGTCCTTCATGGTCTTGGCGTAGAGGATGGCATCGGACGTATAGGAGATGAAGATCACCACGTCGGGGTTTTTCTCTTTGAGCTGAAGCACCTGGGGCTGCACGTCCGTGGTGTTGGCCGAGTAGGGGATCACCTGCGAGATGTTGAGGCCGTCTTTGGCAAATTGCTCCTTGATGACACTGGCGACCGAATTGCCATACTCGGTATTTTCGTTGACGACGGCGATCGATGCGGTCTTTTGTCCCGCCGCCTGCTGCTCCTTGAGAAACTCAGAGTAAGCGCGGGCGAAATCGCCCGCTACGGGAGTAGCTCGGAAGAACCACTTAAAGCCGCGTTCCGTCAGGTTGGCGGCAACCGACTCCGGCGCCATAAACGGGATCCCATGCCGCTCGGCCATGGCGCTGGTGGTCACTGTGATCCCCGATTGATAGGCGCCGATGAGGGCGACGACCTTCTCCTCGGTGATGAGACGCAGCGCCTGGTTCTGGCCCGCCGCGGGCGTGCCCTGATTGTCGGCGAAGATGACCTCGATCTTGGCCCCGCCGAGCCCCGGCAAACCTTTGCCGTCGGCCAGCGGGACGTCCTTGAGATCGGGATTGCCGTGGTTGACGAGATCGACGGCGAGCTCGATGGCGGCCTTCGAAGAACTGCCGGCGCTTGCCGCATTGCCACTCAGCGGATAGATGGCGCCGATCCTGACCGACTGTTGCGCCACCCCATTCTGCGCGGTGCCCAAGGCCAACAGCGCCGCGCCGAGTACCGCCACCACACCTCTTTGCAAGAACATTACACCTCCTCAAGCTCACGCTGCGGTCACAAGCTGCAGCCAACATTCGCGTGTCGACTGTTGCCGCGCTCACCCGCGCCGGGACTATGACACACGAAAAGCTGGCCGGTCCACGCCACGACCGCCTGGCTTGGGTAACCCGCGCGCCAGGGGATTTTCCCCGCTGGGCAGTCACCGGCCGATTTGTTAGACTGACAGGCACTGGCAGGACCCAGGTATGGAACATCCTGCCGTCGATAATGATTGATCCCCTGAAGGATTGGTCCGTTGAAGGAATGCCACCTCCCCGAACATCCCCCGCGGGTGCGCCCGCCGGTGGAGGCAGAAAGGCATTTCACAATGGAAGGGAGACGCCATGAGGACTGCTCAAGCCGGGCGCGTCCGGGTCCGTGCACCCCATTCTCATTCCATGCCTGAGAGCTGTCGGCGTTGACGGATATCCTCGCCTGGCGCGGCTTAGATCAGGGCCCCGATCAGGCTCGACGGGTTCGCGCCCCACACGGGGCGGCTCGGTCCGGGTTGGGAAGGCCTGCGGCGGCGCTGCAAATGACGCCGCACATGACGCGCAAGTCACTCTGGGAAAATGGATAGCAGCATGGGTAACCTTCGAACGGGCATGAAGTTGGCGTTGGCGATCGGCCTCAGCGTGGGCGCCTCGGCCGCCTTCGCAGAGGCTCCCAAACGCGGCGGCATCTTCACGTACATGATCCCCGCTGACGGCGGACCGAGCCTGGATGGTCACCGGGAGACCACCTACGCCGTGGTGCACGCGACCGCGCCTTTCTACAGCGTGCTGATCCGCATCAATCCAGACAACCCGTCCT
>JAMXLN010000261.1 GCA_024281145.1 Hyphomicrobiaceae bacterium
CGCCACGCCTAAATTCGTGCCACGCCAAGCCGAGGGGTACCTGTTCGCGCTGCTCGCTGCGTTCGCCTATGGCACCACGCCCATCATGGTGCGCACCGCGCTGCGCCATGCCGGACCTTCGAGCGCGATCTTGGGCGGCGTGATCTCCTACGGCGCGGCGACCGCGGCCATCGTGCTGATGCTCGCCGTCTCAACACCGCTGCGGCGCAACGTGATGGCAGTGAGGCGAGACAACGTTCCCTGGTTCATCTATTCGGGCGTGTTCGTCGCGATGGCACAGGGGTTTCTCTACTCGGCGGTGGCGATCGCGCCGATCATGTTCGTGATGCCGTTGCTGCAGCTGGCCTTGGTGTTTCGCATCATTTTCGCCATGTGGCTGAACCCGGAGCACGAAGTGTTCGGTTGGAAGGTGATTGCGGGCTCTGCCATTTCGATCCTCGGAGCATGCACCGTCTCCATCGACACCGACCTCATCCTCCACGCGCTCGGGGTGGATGGCGTGGCGGCGCGGCTGCTGCGTTGGCAGATCCAATAGTTGGGCTCAATCAATCGGGACTGCATATGACGTTGAGGAGCGCCTGTCGCTGCTCGTTGGCCACCACGGCCAAGGCACGCTCGACGGCGCCCGGCAGTTGGACCGGATCATCGACGCGCTCACCATAACCGCCTGCCGCCGCGCAAATCTGCTCGAATGCCGGCAGCCGATCGAGCTGCGTGAAGGCCGAGCGATTGCTTTTGGCAGCCTTGCCGCGAGGATACATGCCGACCGTGAACCGACGCACGGCGTTCCACATGGCATTGTTCATCACCACGAACAGAACCGGCAGTTCATGCAGCGCGGCGGCGTGGTGGACGGCGGCGGGATTGCTGAAGAGGTAGGCGCCGTCGCCGACAACCGCGATGACCGGGCGCTCGGGAGCACCGAGCTTGGCGCCGAGCGCCGCACCCGTTCCCCAGCCCAGACCCGAGGCCGAGCTGGACCCGAAATAGCTGTCGGCATGATCGAAGCCGCAGTGATCGAGGCGCAGGGTGTACTCGTTAACGACGATGGAGCGCGGATCCATGGCCGCACCCAGGCAGTGACTAACCCAGGCCGGATGGATCGGCCGGCGATTGGCGACGCGCTCGCGCAGGCTTTCTCGCTCCTTGAGCTGCGCGCCGCGCTTGCCTGCGACCCAAGCGCGACGCTCGGCGACCACCGAGGGGTCGATGGTCGGCTCCAGCTCCCTCGCCAAGGCCCTCAAGATGGCGGCAGCGCCCCCGGTAATGCCGAGATCGCAGGCAAAGCCGCGCACGGGGATGTGCGTGAACAAGGGGTCAAAGCCGGCTTGAATAACCTTGCATCGCTCTGGCGGAGCGCCATGGGCGGGGATCCACGGAACATCGGTTTCCAAGGCCAAGATCAGGTCGGCGTCGGAGAGCAACGGGGTCGGCTCATAGCCTAGGTTCATGGCGTGGGACGAGGGCAGCGATAGGTGCCGCGGATGGTGCTGGGCGACGGGAACGGCAAAGCGGTCGGCGAACTGCGCCAACGCGGCGAACGCGGCCGGATCGCGGCCGGCGCTCGACGTTAAAATGAGGGGGCGCTTGGCGCTCGCGATCATGCGCGCGCCATCAGCGACGGCGGTGCTGTCGGGAGCAAACGGCGCGGGCGCGCGCAGCCGGGTTGGAGACCGGCGGGCGTTGCTGGCAGGCGCGGCGATGACCTCGCGCGGCAGGCTCAAGTAGACGGGGCCGCGTGGCTCGCTGGCGGCAATTGCCAGCGCGCGGTCAACCACGGTCTCGAGCTGTTCAGCGTTGCGCAGCTCGTAGTCCCATTTGACCAGCTCGCGTAGCATCCCCGCCTGGTCAAACATCTCCTGGGCCCAATGGATATAACCGTCGCGCGCGCCGAGCGGTCCCACCTCGTTGAGGGGCGTGCGGCCGGCGGTTAGGAGGATGGCAACGTTTTCGCGCGCGGCGTTCATGGCACCGCAGACCATGTTGGCCGTTCCGACGCTGACGTGAACCATCACCGCCGGGATCTTGCGGGTGATCATCCCATAGCCATGCGCCATCGAGACCGCGAGGTTCTCGTGCGTGGCGAGGATCGGGGCAGGAACCTTGGTGCCCTGCTGCTCGGCCTGCGCGTAGGCCTCCACGACGGGCGCGAAGTCGGTTCCGGCATTGCCAAAGAGGTAGGCGACACCGCGGTCGGCCAGGAGCTCAAGGTAGGCTGCCGCGACACTGACGGATTTCGGCACGGCCATTGCTGCCTCCCTAAGGCTTGTCGTCCTGCGGCGGAAATGCCAGCGCGTCGGCGCCGCTCACCGTAACGCCCACGGCAGCACCGACGGGCCAACGCGTGATAGCATCTGGCTCGGACGACCGCACCAGGAGGCGCCCGCCCGCGGCGACCGGCGACAGCAGGTAAAGGTCAACATGGCCTCCCTGGTAGATATGCGTTGTGACGGTGCCCTGCGCTGCGACGAGCTCACCTGTCTCTGAGAGGTGCAACTGCTCGGGGCGGACGAACAAATCAGCGCGATCGCCGGGCTTGCAGCCGGCAAGCGGTTCGCTTGCAACTGGAATGCTCTGGCCGCCCAGGCTGATCGTTGCAGTCGTTCGGTCGATCGAGCCAAGGCGCGCACGCAGGACGTTGACATCGCCCACGAAGGAGGCAACGAGCCGATCCTTCGGTCGCCGGTAAATCTCGGCGGGGCTGCCGATCTGGTGGATTTGGCCGTCAAACATGACCGCAATCCGGTCCGACAGACTGAGCGCCTCGCCCTGGTCGTGCGTCACAAAGAGCGTGGTCACGCCGAGCTGGCGCTGGATCTCCTTGATCTCGACCTGCATGGAGGCGCGCAAGGATCGGTCGAGCGCTGACAGCGGCTCGTCCAACAGCAGCACCTTGGGAGAGATGACGAGCGCGCGGGCAAGCGCCACGCGCTGCTGTTGTCCCCCGGACAGCTGGTGGGGACGACGCTCCTCGATGCCGCTCAATCGCACCAGCGCCAAGGCGTCGGCAACCCGGCGCCCGACCTCCTGTTTGGCAAGCCTACGCATGCGCAGGCCATAGCCGACGTTGTCGGCAGCGCTCATGTGCGGAAACAACGCGTAGTTCTGGAAAACCATGCCGATCTCCCGCTTGTAGGGCGGGGTGTCGTTGACCCGATGGCCGTCGATCTCGAGCTCGCCCCGATCCGGGGCGAGGAAACCAGCGATGAGGTTGAGCAGCGTGCTCTTGCCGCAGCCGGAAGGTCCAAGCAGCGTCATGAGCTCGCCGCGGCGCACGCAAAGCGTGGCCTCCTTGAGCGCGTGAACCTGCCCGAAGGTCTTCGTGACGTCCCGCAATTCGACGGCCACATCGCCGCCGGTCGTATCCGCGGCGACCTGCGAGGCGAGGCGGGGTTGGCGCTCAGCGGCGAGGCTCGACATTGAGCAGTTTTCCAAGACCCAGGTAGGCGTTGGCAACAATCAGCAGCGTGGCCGTGGCAGCGATGTATATCACCGAGAGCGCGGCCAATGAGGGATCGGCATATTCGCGCACGTAATTGTACATCGCCACCGGCAGCGTCTGCGTGCGTTGCGCGGTCACGAAGAGCGAGGCGGTAAACTCATTGAAGGAGAGGATCGCCGCCAGCAGCCAACCGCCAGCCAGGCCCGGGAGCAGCAATGGCAAGGTTACGGTGATCAGAACGCGGCTCGGCGAGGCTCCGAGGCCGGCGGCGGCGAGCTCCAGCCTGCGGTCGAGGTTGCGCAGCGAGACGTACACGCTCTTGAGCACGAACGGCAAGACCAGCACCACGTGGCAGACCACGACCACCGCGAAGCCGCGCGCCAGGCCGATTTGCGCCGCCAGGATGAGAAAGCCGAGGCCGATGGTGAAGTGCGGCACGATCAGCGAAGACAGCAGAATTGCCTCGATGGTGCGCTTGTAGGCGAACGCGTAGCGATCGAGGGCAAACGCGAAGGCCCCCCCGACGAGCAAGGCGATCGACGATGCCCAACCGGTGACGATGAGGCCATTGCCAAAGCCCGAGTGGAAGTCGGGGTAAGCCAACGCCTTGGCAAACCATCGCCACGACCACGCCTGCGGCGGAAACGCCAGGATGGCCTTGTCATTGAAGGCAGCGATCGTCACGACGAGGGCGGGGAGCACGACGAAGCCCAAGATGGCGAGCACGACGAGCGTGCCGGCAACGTGCAAGGCGCGTTGGCGAGAGCGTGACATGTCAGGGGGGTCCGAGTTTGTCGAGCGGCCTGGTGGCCAGGCGCACGAGACCGAGCGTGGCCAACGTGAGCGCCAGGCCCGCGACCGACAGGCTCGCCGCAAACGGGAAATTGAAACTCGCCAGGCCCAGTTGATAGACGAGATTGGCGATCATGTTCACTCGCCCACCGCCGATCAGCTGCGGGGTCGCGAAGGCGCTGAAGGTCCAGGCAAACGCCGTCGTGACGCCGGCGACCACGCCCGGCATGGAGAGTGGCAAAGTCACGGTGAAAAACGTGCGAATGGGGCCGGCCCCCAGGCTCTGTGCGGCCTTGGCGTAATTGGGATCGATGTGCGAGAGGGCCGCGGCCAGCATGATCACCATCACCGGCAACGTGACGTGCACCAGCGCCGTCACGACCGCGGCTCTTGTAAACATGATCTGCAGCGGCCGATCGATCAGCCCGAGCGCGAGCAGAAGCGAATTGACGAAGCCGTTGTTGCCGAGCACGGCCATCCAGGAATAGGTCCGCACCACCTCGCCCAGGAACAGTGGCGTGATCGCGGTGATGAGGATGGCAGCCTTGGTGAGCCGGCTCTGCGTGTGGACCAAAGCGTAGGCCACAGGATAGGCGACAAGGAGGGTCAGGGCCGCCGTCAGGAAGGAGATCCAGACCGTCTCGAGAAACACGCGCGCATAGAGCGGCTTCAGCAGGGCGGTGAAATTGGCAAGCGTGAAGCCGCCCGCTTCGAGTGACCCGGGCACATAGAGGCGCAGACTGTACTGCAGCACGGTCGCCAACGCTGCAAGCAACGCGAGCGCCGCGAGCGCGCCAGGCGCCACGAAAATGCGCAGGAAGGGCTGCGACGTCATCGGCGCGCCTGGCCACCGCGGGCAACGGCCCGCGCTTGCGCGCGCCAGCGACGCGGCGACCGGAGCATCAGTTCATGATGTTCTCGGCGAACCACTTGCGCCACTCCGCCGTCTTTTCAGCGCGCAGTTTGTGGTCGATGACGATCGCCTCCCTCTTCCACTGCTCGGGGGTGGAAAACACGCCGGGGAGCTTGGCCACCTCCGGATCGAGCTTGGCGTTCGACACCACCGGGCTGCCCTTTTTGAGGTTGGCGACCTCGGCCTGAACGGCCGGATCGAGCATAACATTGATGAACTTGTAGGCCAGATCGACGTGCTTGGAACCCTTCATGATGGCGATGGTGTCGATGCCGAGAACCGCGCCCTCCTTGGGGATGACGAGCTTGATGGGCACGCCCTGAGCGGCCATGTAGTGCGCGTTCATTGAGAGGATTACCTGCACCGGCGTCTCGCCGTTGGCGATCAGTTGCTGGCTGTTGGCGTCGTTGGTGTAGAAGGCCTTGAAGCTTGGTTTCAGGGCCTTGAGCCTCTCCTCGCCCTTCTGCCAGCTCGCCGCATCCGCACCGGAGAGGATGGCTGAGACGACCACCAGGTGGCTCGGATCGAAGTCGGGCGCGGCGAGTTTGCCCTTCACCTCCGGTTTCCACAGATCCGCCCAGCTCTCAAAGGTGACGTCCTTGATGAGGTCCGGACGGTATCCGATGGTGTAGACGTAGGCCCACGTGCCCACGTGATACGGGCTGATCTTGGCTTCATCGACGAGGTTGGCGGCATTGGGCACCTTGCTCAGGTCGAGCGGCTCGTAAAGGTCATCGTTGGCATAGAGCCAGCCCACGTGCGACGTCGTGAAATTGACGTCGCTCTCGGGGCTGCCCTTGGCGAGCTTGGCCTTGTTGAGGCGGTCGATGGTACCTCCGGTGATGAAATCCACGGCCACCCCGGTCTCCTGCGTGAACTTCTTGGCCGCGGTATCTGCCACCAGATCGCGCCAACTTCCGCCCCATATGCTGACGACGAGCTTGTCCTGCCCGGCGGCCGGCAGCGCCTGCAGCGCCAAGGCGAGGATGATCGCGAGGAACGAGATCCGTTTCATGGCCAACCTCTTCATCTACACGCATCCCCAAGCCTCGGCGTGCAACAGGTCCTGGCGCGCACTTTATGCATCGGCGCTGGCCGCGTCGACGAAATTACTTGCTGCGCCCCGTGCGGGCTGGGTGCCAATGCCGGGGACAGAACGCACGCCTTGGTCCCCTCAAGCTCCCGGCAGACCCAAGAGGCAAGGGCCTGCCCGAACCTCGATCAGACCGAGAGATAGCGGTCGCGAGTCACGGGATCGTCAGCGAGCGCGCGCGAGGAGCCCGACCACACGCTGCGTCCCTTCTCAAGGATGACGTGGCGGTCGGCGAGAACGAGCAGCGCTTCGATGGTCTTGTCGATGATGAGGATCGACAGGCCGTCGCGCTTCAGCGCGGCAAGGCGGTCCCAGATCTCTTGCCGGGTCAGCGGCGCTAATCCTTCCGTCGCCTCATCGAGGAGCAACAGCTTGGGGTTGGTCATCAGTGCACGGCCGATCGCCAGCATCTGCTGCTCACCACCCGAGATCTCATCGCCATAGTTGCGGCGCCGCTCGGCCAGGCGCGGGAAGAAGCCGTACACGCGCTCCAGCGTCCAGGGCGCGGCCCGGCCACCCCGGTTGGATGCCGTGGCGATCAGGTTCTCCTCCACGGTCAGCGTGGGAAACACCTGGCGCCCTTCGGGAACGAGCCCAATGCCGGCCTGGGCGATGCGGAAGGGCGCTTGGCACGTCATCGCGCGACCGGCGAAGCGGATTTCGCCGGCGCGGGTTGGCAACAGTCCCATGATGCTGAGCACGGTGGTGGTCTTGCCCATGCCGTTGCGGCCGAGCAGGCTCACCACCTCACCGCAGCCGACGTCCAGGTCGACGCCGAACAGCACCTGCGATCCGCCATAGCCGGCTTCCAGTCCCCGAACGGAGAGCAGGGCGTCGCTCATGCTGCGTGCCCCAAGTAGGCTGCACGCACGGCGGGATCATTGCGCACGGCCTGCGGCGCGCCGGTGGCGATGATGCGGCCCTCGACCAGCACCGAGACGCGATCGGCCAATGCAAACACCGCCTGCATGTCGTGCTCCACCAGCACGATGGTGTAGCGACGCTTCAAAGCCCCGAGCGTCTCCACCAGCCGATGCGTGTCTTGGACGCCGGCGCCGGCCATGGGTTCGTCGAGCAGCAAGAGCTTCGGAGCTTGCGCGAGCGCGATGGCGATCTCGAGCAGACGCTTCTCGCCGTGGGAGAGAGCACCCGCGCGGATCGGCGCCCGTGCCGTGATGCCCACGGTAGCGAGCGCGGCCAAGGCCGCAGCGTTGAGCGGCGCCTCGGTCGCGGCCGCGCGCCAAAAGCGGAAGCTCGAGCCCGCACGCGCCTGCACCGCGAGCGCAACGTTCTCGAGCGCTGTGAAGCTCGGGAGCACGTGCGTGATCTGAAAGGTGCGCGCCAGGCCGAGCCGGGCGCGCGCAGACATCGGCAAGCCGGTCACATCGCAGCCATCAAAGTGAATGCGCCCGGCATCGGGGGCGAGCGCTCCGGAGATCTGGTGGATGAGCGTGGTTTTGCCGGCGCCGTTGGGTCCGATGATGGCGTGGGTCTCGCCTTCCCGCACGTCGAGGCTCAGGCGATCGGTGACCCTCAGCGCCGCAAACGACTTTTCGATGCCCTCGAGGCGCAGGACCGCCTTCCTCATCGCCGCCTCCAGCGTGCGATGGCTGTGCTGATGCTGCGATCGAGGATCAGCACGAGCGAATGGACTGCCTCACCGACACCGATCGTGCGGCGCCTCCAGCGTGCGGCCAAGGTGGCGGTGCTCGCCTTGGCGCGTGGGATAGCCCGCTCGAGCGCCCCCACGGTGATGGCCTCGGCCTGCCGCAATCCCTGCAGGGCGCGTGCGCCTTGGGTGCGCGCGGTTCTGACGGCAGCCGCCCACAGCTTGGCGGGGCCGAGCTCGCCCAGCCGCCAGCGCTCGAGGATCCCGGCGATGCCACCGCGGCCGAACAGCACCAGCCCAACGAGCAGCGGACCCAGGATCACCTTCCAATGCTCGGTGAACCGCGCAAGGCTTTCCTCCAGCAGCAGATAGGTCATCGCTCCAACAATCGGGCCGTGGCGTGTACCGCTACCGCCCAGCAACACCATCAAGATCAGCTCCCCGGAGCGCTGCCAGTGCATGTAGGCGGGGCTGACGAACTCCACCTCGTTGCCGAGCAGGAAGCCGGCAAGCCCACAGATGGCACCCGCCATAACGTAGGCCGCGAGCCGGTAGGGGTAAGGCGCAAACCCGATCGCCTCCATCCGCCGCTCGTTGTCCGTCAAACCGCGCAGGACGCGACCGAACCGGGATCCCACCAGTCGACCCATAAGCACATAGACACCGCCCAAAGAGGCGAGCGCGACGTAGTAGAAGACCGTCTCGCTCTTGAGCACGCGGGTGCCGAAGACGAGGGTGCGCGTGGGCCAGGTGAGACCGTCGTCACCACCGTAGGGCGCCAACGAGCTGGCGACGAAGAACGCCATCTGGCCAAATGCCAGCGTGATCATGATGAAATAGACGCCGCGGGTGCGCACGGCGATCGAGCCGGTGAGGAGGGCAAACAGCGCTGAGCTCAAGATCGCGGCCGGAAGCGCCAGAGAGAGCGTGCCGTGGTCGTGGCTGGCGAGGATGCCGGCGGCATAGGCGCCGATGCCCAGAAATGCCGCGTGTCCGAAGGAGATCAGTCCCGCGACGCCGATCAGCAGCTCAAGTGACAGGGCGGCGATGGCGAGGATCAATGCCCGCGCACCGATGATGAGGACATAGCCCCCCAGCACCGGCGCAGCCACAGGCAGCAGCGCCAACGGCACGAACAGCCCCACGGCGAGGCGCTCCTCAAACGAGAGCGCTTGCCATTGCGCCGCCACGAGGCTCGCGATCCGCACCGACGCAAACATCACGCGCGGCCTTTGGCGGGGAATAAACCGGCCGGGCGCAAGGCAAGAACGGCAGCCATCAGCAGGTAAATTCCCATCGACGCCAGGGCCGGCCCGATCATCCGCGCCGGCGAGGCAGGCAGCACGAGCCGCAGCGCGTCGGTCATGAACGACCGTCCCAGCGTGTCGATGACGCCGACCAGCAATGCGGCAACGAATGCCCCGCGGATCGAGCCGATGCCGCCGATCACAATGACGACGAAAGCGAGGATCAGGACCTGGTCGCCCATGCCGGGTTCGACCGATAGGATCGGCGCCACCATGACCCCGGCAAGGCCGGCAAGCATGGCGCCGAACCCGAACACGATGGTGAACAAGCGCTTGATGTCGACGCCGAGGGCGGAGATCATTGCCGTGTTCGAGGCCCCGGCGCGCACCAACATGCCGATCCGGGTGTGGTTGACAAAGAGGTAGAGCCCGCCCGCCACGCTCAAGCCCACGCCGATGATGACGAAGCGGTAGACGGGATAGCGCAGGCCCTCCATCAACGGCACCGATCCAGACAGCAGCTCCGGCAGTGCCAGATTGAGCGGCGCCGCGCCCCACACGATCTTCACGCCCTCGTTCAGAAACAGAATCACGCCGAAGGTCGCCAGCACTTGGCTAAGGTGGTCGCGCACGTAGAGGTGGCGCAATACCACCACTTCCAGCGCCAGGCCAAACAGCAGCGAAGCCGGCAGCGCCAGGGCCGCGGCGGCGAAGAAGCTGCCGGTCAGACGATAGAAGGCCACCGCCAGGTAGGCGCCCAGCATGTACTGAACGCCATGGGCGAGATTGATGAAGTCCATCACGCCGAACACCAGCGTCAACCCTGCCGCCACCAGGAACAGCAGCACGCCGAACTGCAGCCCGTTGAAGAGTTGTACGAGGACTAGCGAGGTGGGCATGCCGCCGCTCTGAGTTTGGGGGCCTCGTGTGCGGGCTGAACCCACTCCTTGACGGAGCTCGCCGGCGGGTCGCTCGCTGGGAGCATCCCCCTTAAGACAGCGTAAGAGCCCAACTACTTGAGCTCGCAGTCCTTGGCGTGGCTGTCGCCGTAGCTCTCAAAGATCTTCTGCACGATCTGCGTCTCGAACTTGCCGTCGGCCCGCTTGGCCACCTTGACGAGGTAGAAGTCCTGCACCGGGAAGCCGTTGTTGTTGAACTTGAATGGGCCGCGAGGCGACTTGAAGTCGGCCTTCTTGATGGCGGCCCTCAGCGCATCCTTGTTGTCGAGCTTGCCGCCCACCGCTTTCACCGCGCTGTCGATGAGCTGGGCCGCATCGTAGGCCTGCATGGCGTAGCTGCCGGGTACGTAGCCGTACTCCTTCTCGAAGTCGGCAACGAACCTCTTGTTCTCGGGCGTGTCGGTGTTTGGCGCCCAGGTCATGCCAGAGAAGAAGCCGACGGCCGCGTCCTGCTGGGCAGGCAGCGTCGCCTCGTCAACCGTAAACACGGAGAGGAAGGGGATGCTTTCGAGCCCAGCCTGCCGGAATTGTTTGACGAGGTTGACACCCATGCCGCCCGGCATGAACACGAAGACCGCATCGGGCTTGGCGGCCGCGATTTTGGCGAGCTCGGCGGAGAAGTCGAGCTGCCCCAGCGGGGCGTAGACCTCGTCGGCGATCGCGCCCTTGAAGTGCTTCTTGAAGCCGCCGATCATATCCTTGCCCGCCTGATAGTTGGGCGCCAGCAGGAAGGCTTTGCTGAAGCCTTTGTCTTGCGCGTATTTGCCGAGCACCTCCGGGGGCTGATCGTTCTGGTATGAGGTGACAAAAATGTACGGGCTGCAACCCTTGCCCGCGAGCGGCGAAGGCCCGGCGTTGGGACTGATCAGGAACACTTGGGCTTCCGTGATCGGCTTGGAGATGGCGAGCAGAATGTTGGAGAAGACGGGACCGACGACAAAATCCACCTTGTCGCGCTCGATGAGTTGCTTTGCCTTGCCCACCGCCACGTCGGGCTTGAGTTCGTCGTCCTGCACCGAGATCGTCGTCGTTAGGCCACCGAGTTTGCCGCCGGCGTGCTTGACGCCCAGCATGAACCCGTCGCGCAGCTGTCCGCCAAGCACCGCCTGAGGGCCGGAGAGCACGGCCATGATGCCGATCTTGAGGTCTTGCGCCGCAACGCTTCCGGCTGCTGCGATCGCACTTGCCGCCAGCATGCCGACGCCGGCCAGGGCCCTGCTCAGTGTCATCGCCATGTCCTCCCCTCGCCACCCCATTGGGCTTGCTCCGCCGCAACTTAGGGGTAGCGCGCTCACTCGGCAATGCGCCCCAGGGTCAGTCCAACGCCCCCCTTCGAAAACCGCCGCCAGCGACCTTTGTGATCGTCACGCCGTCGCTCGACCCCCTCGACCATCCCTCCCTCTCACTTCCAACCACTTCCAGCGGCGGTCTCCCTGAGCCTCCTCTCCCTCGTGGCGCTCGCCCCTGTGGCGGCGATCCGTGCCCCGATCCTAGTCACGATTCTGATCCTGAGTCTGGACTTGAGTCTGGACTTGAGTCTGGCCCCAGGTCTGACCCCCAGTTCTGGCCCCAGGTCTGGCACCAGGTCTGGCCCCGTTTCTGGCCCCGTTTCTGGTCCCAGGTCTGACCCTCAGGTCTGGCCCCCCTTCTCGCCAACCGTCTTTGCTCCTTCCTTGCACCCTCCGCCCCCGCCCAGAAATTTCATGCATGAAATTTTAAGCTTGAAATATCTTCGGGTCGGGCGCACGCTTTCCCCTACGGCGTGACACAGGGAGGCGCGGCATGCGCATTGCGTGTCTTGGTGGAGGGCCCGCCGGGCTCTACTTCGCCATCGCCATGAAGCTGCGCGATCCGATGCATGACATCGTCGTCGTCGAGCGCAACCGGCCTTACGACACCTTCGGCTGGGGCGTGGTGCTTTCGGATGAGACGCTGACGAACCTGGCGGCCGCCGATCCCGCCAGCGCTGCCGCCATCCGCCAGTCGTTCGTCTACTGGGACGATATCGCCGTCTTTTATCGCGGCACCCTCACGCGCTCGTCGGGCCATGGGTTTTGCGGCATCGGCCGCAAGCGGCTCCTCAACATCTTGCAGGAACGGGCGCAGACGCTCGATGTGAAACTGGTCTTCGAAACTGAGATCGATGGCCTTTCTGCCTATCACGACCGCGACCTGATCGTGGCGGCCGACGGCGTCAACTCCAAGGTGCGCGGCGGGCTGGCGCACATCTTCAAGCCCGACATCGACGTGCGGGCCTGCAAGTACATCTGGCTCGGCACGCGGGCAAAGTTCGACGATGCCTTCACGTTCATATTCGAGGAGACGCCGCAAGGCTGGATATGGGCGCACGCCTACCAGTTCGATGCCGACACGGCGACCTTCATCGTCGAGTGCTCGGAGACGACCTGGCGCCGCTTTGGCTTCGACCAAATGAGCGCGGACGCGACGGTCGCCACCTGCGAGAGGGTCTTCGCCCGCCATCTCGGCGGCCACCGCCTGATGAGCAACACTCGACACTTGCGCGGGTCGGCCTGGCTCAATTTCAATCGCGTGCTCTGCGAGACATGGTCACACGACAACATCGTGCTCATGGGCGACGCGGCGGCGACCGCGCATTTCTCGGTCGGCTCCGGGACCAAGCTGGCCTTGGAAAGCGCCATCGCCTTGGCGGAGTACCTCAACACCGAGCCCACCCTGCAGTCCGCCTTCCGACGCTACCAGGACGAGCGCCGCACCGAGGTGTTGCGCCTGCAGAGCGCGGCGCGCAATTCCACCGAGTGGTTCGAAGCAATTGAGCGCTATCTCCATCTCGATTCCGTGCAGTTCAGCTATTCCCTGCTGACGCGTTCGCAGCGCATCGGTCACGAGAACCTGCGCGCCCGCGACAAGGCCTGGCTCGAGCGCGCGGAAATGTGGTTTGAGGAGCAGGCCACGGGGGAAAAGCCCAATCGGTCGCGCCCTCCCATGTTCACGCCATTCCGCCTGCGCGATCTCAATCTCAAAAACCGCGTCGTCGTTTCACCCATGGCGCAGTACCGCGCCGTTGATGGCACGCCCACGGACTGGCATCTCGTGCACTACGCGGAGCGTGGCAAGGGCGGAGCCGGGCTCGTCTAGACGGAGATGACCTGCGTCTCGCCAGAGGGACGCATCACGCCGGGCTGCACTGGCCTTTATGCGCCCGAGCACGAGGTGGCATGGAGGCGCATCGTCGGCTTCGTCCATGCCGAGACCGATGCCAAAGTTGCAATCCAACTCGGTCACTCCGGTCCCAAGGGTTCGACCCAGCTCGGCTGGGAGGCCATGGACGCGCCGCTCGCGCACGGCAACTGGCCAGTGCTGGGTCCATCGCCGGTGGCGTGGTCCCCGAACAACCAGGTACCGCGCGAGATGACGCCCGCCGACATGGATAAGGTGCGCGCTGATTTCGTGCGCGCCGCCCAGATGGCCGAGCGGGCCGGCTTCGACATGCTGGAGCTGCACTACGCGCACGGCTACCTGATGTCGGCGTTCATCACCCCGCTCACCAATCGGCGCAGGGATGCCTATGGCGGCAGCCTCGCGAACCGCATGCGCTTTCCCCTCGAGGTCTTCCTGGCGGTGCGCGCCGTCTGGCCTGCGCCGAAGCCGATCTCGGTGCGCATCTCGGCCAACGACTGGGTCGGCAGCGATGGCATCACGCCCGAGGACGCCGTCGCCATTGCCCGCTTGCTGCAGGCCGCCGGTGTCGACATCATCGATGTCTCGGCGGGCCAAACGTCAGAGGCCGCACGTCCCGTGTATGGCCGTATGTTCCAGACGCCCTTCTCGGACCGCATCCGCAACGAGACGGGCATGGCCACCATCGCTGTCGGCAACATCTACGAGCCGGACCACGTCAATTCCATCCTCATGGCCGGACGCGCCGACCTATGCTGCCTGGCGCGACCCCATCTTGCCGATCCCTATTGGACGCTGCATGCGGCGGCTTTGCTCAATGTCAAGGGCGAGACTTGGCCCAAGCCCTACCTCGCCGGGCGCGATCAGCTGCATCGGCTGACGGGGCGTGCCGACCCTGCGGCGGAGCGCGTGTGATGGGAGAGCTCGCCGGCAAGCACGCATTGATCACCGGGGCCGGCAGCGGCATCGGCGCCGCGATCGCCCGCACCCTCGGCGCGGAAGGCGCCGCCATCTCCATGGCCGGTCGGCGCATGGCAATGCTCGAGGCGGTAGCAGCCCAGATCCCCGGGGCGAAGGCCGTGGCAGCCGACGTCACCGATGAACGGGCGTGCCTCACCATGGTGACAGCGGCGCGCGCGGCCCATGGCCCGATCGACATCGTAATCGCCAACGCTGGCGGCGCGGAGAGCGTGGCGGCGGGCAAGGCCAGCCTCGATCACTGGCAGCGCATGATCAACGTCAACCTGACCGGGGCCTTCCTGTCCGTGAAGGCA
>JAMXLN010000262.1 GCA_024281145.1 Hyphomicrobiaceae bacterium
GACGAGGCGCGGCGACATCTTGAGCCGCTACGCAGCGCTCAGCTGATACAAGCTGCGGCCGAGAAGATACCGCTGCCCGACGCCAGCATCGACATCGTCACGTGCATCTTTCTCTACCACGAGTTGCCGCCCGATGTGCGCAGGCAGGTGACGACCGAGATTGCCCGTATCCTTAGGACTGACGGCCTGTTCGTCTTCCTCGATAGCTTGCAGATGGGCGACCGGCCGGCCTGGGACGGCCTCATCGAGGGCTTTCCTGCCCGCTTTCACGAGCCCTATTACCGCGGCTATGCCATGGACGACCTCGCCGTCATGTTCAGCGCTGCTGGACTGAGCCCGGGCCCGGCATCGACAGCCTATCTGTCCAAACTGCTGGTGTGCCGCAAGCGCGGGAGCGGCGGCCAGCCACGGTTCCGCTCCACCTGATCGCAGATATTTCGGCCATTGCCGAAGCGTCTCACAGCCAAAACGCGTAGGATCAGATAGGCTCACACAGGAGCTCAGCCAGTGGCAAGCAACGCAATGTTCGCAGAAGTGGCCGCGCTCGCGGGTGATCCCGCCCGCGCTGGCATGCTGCAAGCGCTGATGGACGGGCGCGCGCTCACGGCCTCCGAGCTCGCCCGCATTGCCGGCATCACGCCCCAGACCGCCAGCGGTCACCTCGCTCGGTTGACCACCGCAGGGCTGCTTGCCGTCGAGCAGCAGGGGCGTCACCGCTATCATCGTCTCGCCTCTCCCGCCGTGGCGCAGATGATGGAGAGCATCATGCTGGTAGCCTCTCCCCCGGAACCGGCCAGGCGCAAGTTCACGATCGGTCCGCGCGATGCGGCTCTGCGCGCGGCTCGCACCTGCTACGATCATCTCGCGGGTCGGCTCGGCGTGGCGCTCGCGGACGCGCTCGTCGCCGGTGGTCAGGTAGAGCTTGCAAAGGACGGCGGGCTAATGACGGATGCCGGGGTGGCGCTGCTGCGCCAGCTCGGCATCGATGTTGACCCGATGGTTCGCCGCAGCACGAGCGCGCGCGGCCGGGTGCTGTGCCGGCCGTGCCTTGACTGGAGCGAGCGGCGCCCGCACCTCGCCGGCGCCGTCGGTGCGGCGCTGTGCTCGCTCTCCCTCGCCAACGGCTGGATCCGCCGCATCGACGGCACGCGCGCCGTTGCCGTCACACCCAAGGGCGAGCGCAGCTACCGCGAGCTGTTCGGCATCTGTGGGGGGGAGGTCGCGCACTGACGGTCGCCTGTTGGCTGCCCGGCGCGGGTGTCGGCGCCAGCACTGCGGTTCGCTAGACCCTGCTCAGTGGGGTATGAGCGGATAGCGCCAGAAATCGCCCCTGGGTGTGCTGATGCGCTGCAGGATGGGGATGCGCTTCTCCGGCGGGCGCTCGCCTGTTTGCAACAACAGGCCGATGTCGTTCAGCAGTGCTCCGGTCTCAGCATACGAGGAATGATTGAGCGCCAGATAATCGGTGCTGGTCTGGCTGACGTCGATGGTGTCGATGCCGGCCAAAACGATGGGCCCATCGGCGGGCACATCCCCGGCACGCGGAACGCCGCCCGCCACGCGCCGCGCCGCAGCCATGGCCCGGTCATTGGAGGAGCAATAGAGCGTTACGCCGCGTCCATACTGCATGATGTTGGCCGCCAGGTTCTCAAACAGGTTGCGGTCCACGTCCGGCGCCGCCAGGATGATCTGGTTGAGTTGCACGCCCGGCGGAAGGCTGGGCCCCAAGGCCTGCAGCACGCGCAAAAGTGGCATGTTGCCCATGCTGTGCGCGATCACGCTGACGCTCTTGGCGCCCGTTTCCTTCAAAACCAACTCTAGATATTCGCGCAGATAGGGCTCGGCCTGCTCTGAGCTCTCCCGATCGTAGCCATAGCCGGTAATGCCAGCTTCAGAGGGCCAACTGTACAGGAACGAAGCGCTATCGAACTTGAGATCATAAGCCATCTGCGCGGTGCGGAACACTGCGTACTCGAACGTGGTGTTGTAACCGTGCACGAACACCACTGCTTGGTCCCTAAAGGCAACACTGCCGCTGATGCGCTCGCGCACCAGTTCCAGGAACTGCTCACGCGTCAAGGCTTTGAGCTCGCGCAGGGTAAAATGCTGTTTGGGGTCCTCGGCCTGCTCGTAGATGGTGATGTTGGTGAGGGGGATGCGGAGGGCGAACGGCCGCTCGATGTTGGGGACCTGGTGCGTCTTGGGCACCGTCACCAGCGCCCGCCCAAGCTCGAGCCTTCGCGCGCGCTCGGCGCCGTAGGAGATGCGCTTGGCCTCCTCCGAGCGCAGGCGATCGGTACCGTAAAAGACCGGTACAACGTCCCAAGCACCTTCCGGCTGGGCAGCCACACCCGGCGGTGGTGCAGGCGAGGCTCCCGCAGGGGGCGCCGCGGCAGGTGGCGGTGCCTCCGACAACGCAGGCGGTTGCACTTTTGGCGGGTCGGGGGCTTGCGCTCCCGCAGCAGGCGCCTCGGCTGACCGTCGCGCGCCTTGGGCTTGCTCGGCGCTCCGACGAGCCTCTGCTTGCGCCCGCCGCTGTGCTTCCTCGGCCATGACAAGACGCCGCTTTGCCTCCTCACGGGCCGCGGTCTCCTGCCGCTCGCGCTCTTGTGGTTTGGCGGCGTCGCTGCCGGGCCGGTCTACCGGCGGCGCCTGGCTCGTCGTCGGTGCCATCGGCCCCCCTCCCGGCCGCGTATCCGACAACGACGACAAATAGACCATTGCAGGGATTACGAGGCCCAGCGGTGCCAGCCGTGCCAATATCTTGCCCACGCGCGACAGGTTGCGCGTCGCAAACCAGATGAAAACATAAACCACCACCCCTGCGATCAGGACGACGATCTCGGGGCTCGGCGGTGAGAGCTCGGCCATGACTGCACCCCCCTGAGCTCAACACCGGGCGGCAATCCCCTCATGGTCGCCACGGGCAGAGCAATGTGCCGCTGCTTGCCAGGAACTTTTGACGAAGCCGTGACAAGGCTCCGGCCCCGCCGCGAAGCGCGGGAATGCTCCTGGGCCGCCCCGGGTCCTCACCGCCCTCTCTCGTCAAACGGTTGGCCCCGCTTATGGCCGCCCCGACTTGCGCTTGCAACAAATCTTGCTGCCCTCGCCGGTGTCCATGCTGGGCGCCTTCGACCGTCTAACTTCGATTCGCGCGCTAGGGCGATTGCGACATGGCTGCTTGGCGCTTGGTATGCATTGTCCGCCGGCGCCTTCTGGTTGGCCGGGCTCACCCCGGCGACCATGCTCGCAGCGATGGCCAACTCGGTCGAACGTCTGGGACACGTCTGGGACCCGTCCGGATCGTCGGACGGTGCTCGTCGTCAGCGCTTTCGCGCTGGGCACGCTCAGTCCCACGCCTGCATTACCGTCGATGAAGCCGCTAGGCTGCGGGGAGCGGCGTAACGTGCGTTGCCGCGGCTTGAAGATCGATTGATCGCCGCGATGCGAAATTGCCTCCTGCCGCAAGCTGCGAACCCATCGCGCCCGCGGGTGATCGGGCATCGATAACTTGAGGACTGTAGCGGCGTCGTCATGACGACCGACACGCACCATCGGCGTCCTCGAAAAGGCCGTAAGGCAGCAACGCCCGGCCGCTAGGAGAGCGCAGCCAGATTGAGAGGCTCCGAGGGACCGAGCCAGAGCACGTGCTCGGTGTGGTCCTTTTTGGCATCCCCAGACTCTGCGTGCGCAAAGACGGTGAGGCCACTGCGGTGCTCGATCAACCATGGGATGACGTCGCCAAACAGCGTGGCGTCAAACGCAAGTTGGCAGCTGCCCCGCGGGTGCGGGCCAACCGGATTGTCGTGCATGCGTCCGACGGTCAGCGGAAAGGTACGGCCGGCCTCAGCGCAAAGCTGCGCCGCCTTTTCGCGGTCTGGCGCGTCGAAGTAGACGTGGGCGTGATAGCCGGTAATCCTGCTCATCGGGCTCCTCCTTCCATGGCGCAATGCGGAACGATATAGAGGGCGGGTCACGCGGGCGTGGCGAAAGCGGTAGACGCAACGGACTTAAGGTGCAACTTGAGTGCCCCGGGGGAAACCCCGGGTGCAGAACTGCCCAAACTCGGGGAAACCTTTGTTCCTGGCAATCCCGAGCCAAGCCCTGAGAGACGGCCTCGCCCGGGCCGTCGCGATGGGAAGGTGTAGAGACTAGACGGGCAGCACCTACCCTCCGGCGGATTGCCTTTCTTCCGGAGCATGGTGAAGGGATAGTCCAGACCACAAACCCGCCTCCCAGTGCCGTGCCGGGAGACGAGGGCGGTGAAAGCCGTAGCTGGTAAGGAAAGCCGTAGGGCAGCAATGCCTGTGGGGGTTCGAGTCCCCCCGCCCGCACCACGCAGCCTCGGCTTGGTGGACGATGCGATCGCTTAGATCGATTGGCGCTCTGGCTCGCCCGCCGCCCAATCGGCGTTGCCGCAGCGGGCGAGGACCTGGCAATCGCCAAGGCAGGCCTGCAAATTTTCCACCTCCCGCTGCGGCGAGCGGCAGAAGGCCGCATCCTGTGCCTTAGGGCTTTGCGTTAGTCCCGGGAAGGTAGGCTGCCCTGCAGATTTGGGGAGAAGCGTCGCGCACCAGAGGCAACGAGAGACCGCTGCTCCATGGGCAACCACCGCATCGTCGTCGTGGAGGACGACGTGTTCATTCGTTTCGACCTGATGGCGCATCTGCGGTCAGGCGGCCATGCCATCGTCGGCACCGCCGATTCTGCGGCAGAGGCCGTCCGAGTGGTCGAGCGGGAGCGTCCAGATCTGGTGTTGATGGACGTGCGCCTGCTCGGCGACCGGGACGGGATCGACGCTGCAACCGAGATCTGGCAGCGTTTTGCCATCCGCTCTTTGCTGGTCTCGGCGAACCTCGACACTGCAGCGAGGGTCAAGGCGTCCGTGGCCAATCCGATCGGCTTCCTGGAAAAGCCCTACACTGTGAGCGGCCTGCTCGCCGCCGTGGCTGCCCAGCCCTAGCCGCACTGTCCCTCGCACCGGCCGCTTGCACCATCCCTCAAACCGGCACACTTGCAGTTCGACCGCCGCACCGCGCTCGCAAGTCTCGCCACTCTTATCGATCGGCCAGCGCCTTAATCTCTTCCCCGCTGAGCCCCGCGGCCGTGAGCACCTCGCTAGTGTGCTCGCCCAGCCCCGGCGCGCGTGCTCCGGCGACCGCCATGGTGGCCGACATGCGAAATGGCGGGTTCAGCGCCTGGAACTCACCCCCAGCATCGGTCACGACAACAAAAGCCCCGCGATGGCTGAGCTGGGGATCAGCCATCGCCTCACGGACCGAGCGGTAGGCGGCCGCCGGAACCGCATGACGGTCAAGAACGGCGAGGCAGTCGGGTGTCGAACGATGCCGCGACCACTCCTCGAATTCATCCATGAGCACGCCCCAATTTGCGCGTCGGTTCAGGTAGACGGAAAAACGCGGGTCATTGATCCAATCCGAACGGCCGGCCGCAGCAGCCAGACCCTGGAATGTACGCTCGCTCACCACCGCCATGTTGAGGTAGCCATCCGCCGTCGCCACCGGACCGAAAATCGGCCGGCTCGGCAGCGCCGGTACGTCGAACTGCGCGCTCTGCAGTTCGGTGAGTGTCAGCGAAAGCATGCTCTCAAGCATCGATACGTCGATATGCTGAGCGCGGCCAAGGGTCTGCCGCTGATGGAGCGCCGTCGCAATGGCGCCGAACGCGTAGGTCCCCGTGATGACGTCCGCTACGTAAATCCCGCAATTGTCGGGCTGCGAGCGGCCCCTTTGATAGGCCAGATGCGCCAGGTCGAAGCCGGATGTAGCATGGATCACTGGCGCGTAGGCCGGCAGATCCGAGGAGGGGCCCGTCTGGCCATACCCCGAGATCGAGCAGTAGATGAGCCGCGGATTGCTTTGCTCAAGCACGGCAAAATCGAGACCGAGCCGGCGCATAACGCCAGGCCGGTAGTTCTCAACGAGGATGTCGGTTTGTAGCGCAAGCCGGCGCGCGACAGCCACGGCGCGCGCGTCCTTGAGATCGAGAACCACGCTGCGCTTGCCGGCGTGGAGTTGACCGAAGTAGCTCGACACTCCGTTGCGCAGCGGCGGACGCGAGCGCATCACGTCCCCCTCGGGCGCCTCGATCTTGACGAC
>JAMXLN010000263.1 GCA_024281145.1 Hyphomicrobiaceae bacterium
GGATAGGCCATGGCGAGCAGCCGCTCGAGCTCTGCGGGGACCCCGTAGAAGCGTTCCGTCGGCTTGGGCAGCCCCACCTCGGTGAAGAGACCGCGCAGGACGCGCAAGGTCCTGAACTCCACCGTCGAAGGATCGCGGTGCCTCTCCATCGCATTGAAGGCTGCCGCCTTTGCCGGATCGTCGGAGGCAAAGGCATCACACACAACGACACGGCCGCCCGTTCGGCACACCCGCGCCATCTCCACCAGTGCACGGGCCGGCTGCAGCAAATGATGGAAGGCGTAGCGGCAGCTCACAATGTCGAAGGCCCCGGTCGGAAACGGCAGGGTGTAGACGTCACCTCGCTGCCAAGCCACATTGCGCAAGCCTTCTCGCGCCGCCAGCTTCTGCGCTTCCTGCAGCATCGCCTCGGTAGCGTCGAGACCCCGTGCGCAGCGCACCTGGCGCGCGAATGCCACCACGACGCTGCCGGGTCCGCAGGCCACGTCGAGCGCACTGTCTTCGGGTCGCGGGCTCGCCGATTCGACCAGCAAATCGAGCGCGGCCTGGTTGTGGTGCACGGGAGAGGCCGCGAACTGCACGGCCTGACGGGTAAACTGATCGACAATGGCGCTGTCATGCGCTGAAGGCGCGCGATGGGGTGCGGGCATGGGAAGACCTCAATATCACGTCGAACGGGATTGGCATTTCTGGAAGAGGACGATCGCCGCTCTTGCGACGAACGCGAAAACCTCAGGTGCCCAGTGGGCAGCCCCTGAGCGACCCTCCCGGACGACCGAGAGCGGCGCGCTCAGGGGCTCATAAGGAGGAGGAGAGGAAGGCCAAGCAGCGGCAGGGCTCGCGACGGTTCTACCGTCGTCGTCACGCCGATGATCGAGCGGACCGCGCTCATGGGGCCTTCTCCAGGGGCTGCGAGCCGTCGGAGGCGCACAGTCCGATTGCGAGTTAAGCCATCGGCAGAGGTTTGGCAAGCCGGAACGGGGAGGGCGCATTAGTGACTGCGCGCGGGTGCGAGCGGTTTTGCGCAGAGAATTCTAAAGGCCTTCATGGGGAAGGGGCGGGAACCCCCACTCGGCGCCCGGCGGCGCGAGCCGTTGGCCTGCCCGGCGTGGGTTGGAGTGTCCGGAGCCCGCAAGCTCAAGAGACCCCGTGAGGAATAAGGTTTTGCCTTTTGCCTTTCTTGCGGAGAATTTCCAAGGCTATCCTCGACGGGAACTCCGACACCGGACCGTTGAAGGCGTCGTGCAGCGAGAGGGAGGTCGAGATGGCCATCGGACCCGATCAAAAAGCTGCGTTCATCGCCTTCAATCGGTTTTCGTTCGGGGCCCGCGGCGGGGCCTACGCCGGCGATCTCGCGCGTGCCGCCTCTGACCCGCGGGGCTTCCTTAAAGCCGAGTTAATGCAGCCGGCAATCGCCCATCTCGACACGCCGGGGTTGCCGCAAACGAAAACGGCGCTCGCCACGCTCTTTGCCTTCCAAGAGCAACGGCGCAGAGAGCGCGAAGCCATGGCTGATGCAAAGACTTCCGCCAACGCTCCCCCCGCGGCGCCGTCGCAAAGACCCTCCATGAGCGAGGCCCAACCCTCTCCGCCCTCTCCTTCAGCCTCTTCCCCGGCCTCCCCCCCGGCCACTCTGGCGACGCCTCCCGCGGCAACCGCCGAGGCGCAACCCAAGCCGCCGGAACAGCCGCCGCCACAGAAGCTTTTTCGCGCCGAAGCCATGGCCCGCTTTCAGCGTGCCGTGCAGGCGCCGGTAGGGTTCGTCGAACGCCTGGTGCATTTTTGGTCCAACCACTTCTGCATATCGGCCGCCAAGGGCGGCTTCGTGCGGGCTTGCGCAGGAAGCTTCGAGCGCGAGGCGATCCGACCCCACGTGCTCGGCCGCTTCGCCGACATGCTAAAGGCCGTCGAAAGCCACCCCGCAATGCTCTTCTACCTCGATAACGCGCAATCCTTCGGGCCGCACTCGCCCGCGGGTCAGCGACGTCAGCGAGGGCTCAACGAGAACCTTGCGCGCGAAATCCTGGAGCTGCACACGCTCGGCGTTAACGGCGGCTATACCCAGGCCGACGTGACCGCGCTGGCTCGCATCATCACCGGCTGGACGTTCGCGGGCCGGGAGGGTCGCATTGGCGAGCCCGGCACCTTCGTCTTCTTTCCCCTGGCGCACGAGCCCGGTGACCATACCGTGCTCGGCAAGACCTATCGGGACGGTGGGATGGAGCAAGGCCAAGCCGTCTTGGCCGACCTTGCCCGCCATCCCGCAACGGCCCAACACATCGCCACCAAGCTCGCGCGCCACTTCGTGGCCGACGTACCGCCGAACGGCCTGATCGACCGTCTGGCGACCGTGTTCCGGGATACGGATGGTGATCTCAAGGCCTTGGCCGTTGCGCTGATCGATTGGGACGATGCCTGGTCGGCGCCGCTGGCAAAGATGCGCACCCCCGAGGAGTTCCTGCTGGCGTCGATGCGGGCGGTCGACCGTGTGCCGGAGGAGCCGGGCCCCATTCTGGGCCCGCTCTATACGATGGGGATGCCCTTATGGCAGCCACCCGGGCCCAACGGTTGGCCAGACACGGAGGCGGTGTGGGCCTCGCCCGAGGGCATGAAGCTGCGCCTCGATGTGGCGGCCGCTATCGCCGGCAGAGCGAAGGACCTCATCAACCCCTCGGAGTTGCTCGACACGGTTGCGGGCGAGGCCGCCTCGGCCGAGACCCGTCAGGCGATTGCGCGCGCGGAATCGCGTCAGCAGGGTTTGGCGCTGTTGCTGATGTCGCCGGAATTTCAGAGGAGGTAGCCCCATGAGCTTAATCTGCTGCGAGGCGCCCTCACTGTCGCGCCGCCAACTCCTTGCGGCCGGCGGAACCCTGTTTGGCTGGGCCTTCCTGCCGAGGTTCGCCCAGGCCGCCGGGGGGCGCGATCCGCGTGTGGTGGTGATCATCCTGCGCGGCGCGCTCGATGGTCTCTCGGCCGTCGGACCGGTCGGAGATCCCACCTACGCGGCCCTCCACGGCAAGATCGCGCTTTCGCTTTCCGGGGAACATCCAGCACTCCCGCTCGATAGCTTTTTTGCGCTCAATCCGGCCATGCCGGTCTTCGCGCGCCTCTATCGGGAGGGACGCGCGGCGGTGGTGCATGCCACGGCTACCTCCTACCGAGAGCGATCCCACTTCGACGGCCAGGACGTGCTGGAGAGCGGGCATGCGGGTCCCGGGTTCGTCCAATCGGGATGGTTGAACCGGGCCATTGAGGCATTGCCGAGGGGCGAGCGCATCGCGGCCAAAGGCGGTCTCGCCGTAGGGGCCTCGACACCCCTCATCATCAGAGGACCGGCACCGGTGCTGGGTTGGGCACCGCACGCTCTGCCGACGGCGACCGATGATTTGGCGGCTCGCGTGTTGGATCTTTATGCCCACCGTGATCCCGTCTTGCAGGCCGCGTTGGGCAAGGGCCTTGAAACCGAAAAGATCGCCACGCGCGAAGGCATGTCCGGGGAGATGGCGCGCCCACGCGGGGGCATGGATTCGGCGGCGGGCATGCGGCGCGCGGCCGAGGGCGCCGTCAAGCTCATCGCGGCCGACGAGGGTCCGCGCGTAGCAGCCCTCGCCTTTGACGGATGGGATACTCATGCCAACGAGGGGGGCGCGACCGGCCGGCTCGCCCAGCTCCTGGGCGGGCTCGATGGCGCCTTCGAAACCTTCGAAACGGGTATGGGACCCCATTGGAAAGACACGGCCATTGTCGCCATTACCGAGTTTGGTCGCACCGCACGCGTCAATGGCACCACAGGCACGGATCATGGCACCGGAACGGTCGCCTTCCTGGCGGGGGGCGCCATCAAGGGCGGCCGGGTCATCGCCGACTGGCCCGGTCTCAAAGACGAACAGCTGCACGAGCGGCGGGACCTCAAGCCCACGACCGATTTGCGCGCGGTCCTCAAGGGCATCCTCAACGAACAGCTGGGCCTCTCGGTTGCGACCCTGGCGGACAAGGTTTTTCCGGGCTCTGGCGGCGTCAAGCCGCTGCTGGGCCTCATTGCCTGAGGACTTTGTCACTAAGGATTCGTCCTTGAAGGCTTGTCCTGATGCCCATTCCTGAAGCCTTTTCCCGAAGCTTTTCTTGCGGGTTGGGATCTGAAAACGAAAAGTGGGCCTGAAGATTTAGACTTGGCCCACACTTGGGGCGAGTTGCGACGCGCCGCGAGGTGTTACTGGCCTCAAGTGACCTTGCGCTCACGCAGAGCGCCATTGAACGTGCGCAGTGCCGGGACTACGCTTTATTGATCGTTGGCCCACTGGAGTGACCCCGATGGCGTCGATCAAAGACATAGCGCAGGAGTTCTTTGTCGCGTGCGAAGCTGGCAAGGGTTGGAGTGGCTGCAAAGCGTTCTGCAAACCCGACGCTACATTTTCTGCGCAGGCCGAACCGCTGATGGGTATTGAGAGACTTGAGCAGTATACGGATTGGATGAAGGGACTGCTGGTTATTCTTCCCGATGGCAAATACGAAGTGCGCTCGTTTGCCGTCGATGAGGAGCGCAAGAACGTTTGCGCCTGGGGCGTTTTTACCGGCACCCACACGGGCGAAGGCGGTCCCACTCCGCCGACGGGCCAGCGCCACAAGGGGTCTGATTACGTCTACGTCATGGAGTTCGACGGCGACATGATCAAGCACATGACAAAAATTTGGAATGCCGGCTGGGCCATGAAAGAGCTGGGCTGGGCCTGAACGCTTGCGCTGAGCTAGCCCTTTAAGGCCTGAGCAAGGGAGGCTGCGCGAGGGTGGGGAACGATTGGCCACGTTCGCGCGAAGGGGCGAGGTTGGGTGGGGGAGCATTAAGCTCCGGAGCAATCACTTGCCAGCACCGGCTCCAACCGGAGCGGATGGCGCCTGCGAGGCTGTTTCAGGTTTGGC
>JAMXLN010000264.1 GCA_024281145.1 Hyphomicrobiaceae bacterium
GACTGATAGTTGTTCTGCTTGGGCGTTGAGACGTAGTCCTTGAAGCGGCCAGGCACCGCGCGCCAGGCCGAATGCACCACGCCGAGCGCACGGTAGCAGGCGTCGACACCATCCACCACGACGCGAAAACCGTAGATGTCGGAGAGCTGCTCAAGCGAGATCTGGCGGTTTTCCATCTTGCGCCAGATGGAGAATGGCTTCTTCTCCCGTCCGTAAACCTCGGCCGCCAGACCTGCGCTGGCAAGTTTGGCTTTGAGCGCGGCGACGATTTCCTCAACGAGGCCAGCGTTGCGCTTGTGGATGTCGTCGAGCTTGTCGACCACCGTCTTGTAGGCGTCGGGCTGCCCCCACTTGAACGCCAGCTGCTCTAGCTCTTCGCGCAGCGTCTGCATGCCCATGCGGCCGGCCAAAGGGGCATAGATCTCGAGCGTTTCCTCCGAGACCCGCCGCCGGCTCTCTGGCTTCATGTGGCCCAGCGTGCGCATGTTGTGCAGCCGGTCCGCCAGTTTGATGAGCAGGACGCGAATGTCGCTTGAAATGGCCACCAGCAGCTTGCGGAAATTCTCCGCCTGCTCAGCTTTCTTGGTGACGAGATCGAGGCGCTTGATCTTGGTCAGGCCCTCGACCAGGGCACCGATCTCCTTGCCAAACTTTTGATCGATCTCGGCGCGCGTGACGTCGGTGTCCTCGATGACGTCGTGCAGCAGCGCGGCGGCGATGGTGGCATCGTCGAGCTTGAGCTCGGTCAGTATGGCTGCGACTTCGAGGGGATGGGAAAAGTACGGATCACCGGAGGCGCGCTTTTGATGACCGTGCGCCTGCATGGCATAGACATAGGCACGATTGAGCAGCGCCTCGTTGGCGCTGGGGTCGTATTTCTGGACCCGTTCGACAAGCTCGTATTGGCGCATCATGCCACGCCTCGAGCGGTCCGGCCTGCGCCGATATCAGGGCTCCTTGCAAGGACGGCCCCCAGGGTGTGAGCAGCGTCCCCAGTTGAGAAGGGGCTGTGCGCCGCCTCAGCGCGAGCCCGAGCCACTGCTGCCGCCGCCGCCGCCGTTGGCGGACGGCTCCGTCGGCGTCAGGCTCTCCATACCTCGCAGCAGCTGCTCCTCGGTGATCACGTCCACCACCGTGTCGCTCGACTGGTCGTCGCGACCAAGCACCGGACGGCGATCCACGGGCAGCATCGGCGCGGCGGCCGTCTCCGGTTCATCCACCTCGACGTTCTTCTGGATGGAATGGATGAGCCCTTCGCGCATGTCATCCGGAGGGATGGTCTTTTCGGCGATCTCGCGCAGCGCGATGACCGGGTTCTTGTCGTTTTCCGCCTCAATCGTGATTTGCGACCCGTTGGTAATCGACCTCGCCCGGTGCGCGGCCAGCAACACCAGTTCAAATCGGTTGGGAACCTTGTCGACGCAGTCCTCGACGGTCACACGCGCCATGCGAGCATCCCTCTGAGTGGATCGGACTTCATACGCGCAACATCACCCTCGGAAGACTACTCCCGGGGTGCGCGTTCATGCCCCCTGCTTTTGGCATGCCGCAGCCGCAAATGCAAGGGATCGGCGGACGCCGCGACGGCTGGCGGGTGCCAGCCTCGCCAGTAGGATACGCCCGGCGGCACACAGGGTTGGGTGCTGCCATTGCGGGGCGACCTCGAGCAGGGGAATGAGCACAAACGCGCGCCGGTCAATCTGGGGGTGTGGCAGGATCAGGCGCCCGGGCACCAGGCGCTCAAGGCGGCGCCGGGACCAGCCAAGCCGCCGGCCGCCAAAATCGAGGATGTCGATGTCGAGGGAGCGTGGACCCCAGCGCGCGCTGAGGCGGCGGCCGGCGCGGCGTTCGAGGCGTTTCACGAGCCGCAACAGCGCCGCAGGGCCCATGTGTGCGCTGCACAAGAGCACGGCGTTGAGGTAGGGCGATTGCCGGCCAGGGCCCAGCGGCAAAGTGTCATAAAGGCAGGATGACGCAAGGACGCGCACGCCCGCGCAGGCCAATTCCTGCCGCGCCCGGGCCAAGGTTTGGTCGGGCGGTCCCCAGGCTCCCGCCTGGTTGGCGCCCAGCGCCAGGAGCAGGGTATGAACGACCATTGCCGGTCCCCTCACCACGCCGTCGCCCACGATACCTGACCACCGAGCGCCCTTGGATTGGGCTGCAACCCTCCTGCCGCGCCCTTCAATGGCTTCAATTCCCGTGGCGTCAATTCCCGTGGTGTCGGTGGCGCCGAGGCCACCGCCTTCCCCCTGCCTTGTTCCGGCCCCTCAGGTGCCATATTTCAGGCGCCATATTTGTGCCACATTGCGGCGGCGTAAGCTGCAACCGAGGCAAGTTTAGGCAAAAGGCAACAGTTCTCGTGTAAAAGTTGGCTCGGCTATACTTGATCTTGGGTGTTTGTGCTGAGCTGCCGGTGTCAACCTCTACTAGAAATTCTGTTACCATGAAACAACGTGGGGGACAGAGCTCCATCTGGACTGTTGCTCTTTGCGATGAAGCCTGCAAGACCTACCTATCCAACAGACGAAACGGGACAGCCCACCGGGATTTTTGGCGGGGTGTCGGCGTTGCCAATTAGAGGGTCGACTAATGCATTTTTACCCCAATGAGCGCCTGGCGCTCTTCATCGACGGTGCGAACCTTTACGCGACCGCCAAGGCACTCGGGTTCGACATCGACTACAAGCGCCTCCTGGCGCTGTTTCGCACCAAAGGCCAGCTGGTGCGCGCGCTTTACTATACGGCGCTGGCGGAGGATCAGGAGTACTCCTCGATTCGTCCGCTCGTGGATTGGCTCGACTACAACGGCTACACCATGGTGACGAAGCCGACCAAGGAGTTCACCGATGCGCTTGGTCGCCGCAAGATCAAAGGCAACATGGACATTGAACTCACGGTCGATGCCATGCGCCTTGTCGAGCACCTCGATCATGTGATCCTGTTTACCGGCGACGGCGACTTCCGGGCGCTGGTGGCCGCTTTGCAGTTGCGCGGTCGGCGCGTCAGCGTGGTCTCGACGCTGCAGACGCAGCCACCCATGGTTGCCGACGAGCTGCGCCGACAATCGGACCAGTTCATTGACCTTGCCGATCTTGAGGACCAAATCTGCCGCGATCCGGCGACGCGGCCTGCGCCCGGCACCCGCATGCCCCCGCGTCGGCCGGTGCCGTCGCCCGCGCCAGCGACCCTCGACTATCCCGATGACGAAGAGGACGTCAGCTGAGGCCGCGGGCACCCCCCTATGGACCGAGCCGGCACGACGGCATCAGTGACAGCGGTCGCTGAGGCGCCGCGCGACTGTGCGCTGTGTCCGCGGCTCGTTTCCTACCGCGCCGCCAATCGTGCGGCCGAACCGGGCTGGCATAACGGGGCAGTGCCGTCCTTCGGTTCTGAGGCGGGGCGGCTGCTGATCGTCGGACTGGCCCCGGGGCGCAAAGGCGCCAACCGGACGGGACGGCCCTTTACGGGCGATTTTGCGGGCGATCTCCTCTACGCCACGCTCCTTGAATTTGGCTTCGCCCGCGGCAGCTACGCGGCAGAGGCCAACGATGGCCTGACACTCATCGACTGCATGATCACCAACGCGGTGCGGTGTGTGCCACCAGAAAACAAGCCGACACCGGCAGAGATTGAGACCTGTCGACGCTATCTGGCTGCCCGCATAGCCGCGATGCCGCGCGTGGTCGCCCTTTTGGCGCTGGGCCGCATCGCCCACGACAGCGCCCTTGCCGCGCTTGCGCTGCGCAGATCGGCGTTTCCGTTTGCGCACGGCGCCCAACACACCCTGCGGCCGCACTTGGTGCTGTTCGACAGTTTCCACTGCTCCCGCTACAACACGAATACGGGCAAGCTCACGCCCGCCATGTTCCGGGCGGTGCTGCGATCGATCCGCGACCACGTGGATGCGCTTTGATGAGGAGCGGCGGCACTGCGCTCACCTCCTTTTGCGGCAGATCACGCGCGCTGGCCAAGGCTGTTAGGCGGGTGCGGTTGCGCCGAACACGCGGGCGAAGATCGTGTCGACGTGTTTCAGGTGAAAGTCGAGATCGAACAGGCTCTCAAGCTCCGCCGGTTGCAGGGCTTTCGTAACCTCACGATCGGCTTTGAGGCGCGTCAGGAAGTCGGGCCCGCCGCGGTTGAGGTCCTGCCAAACGCCCATGGCGTGGCGCTGCACGATGGCGTAGGCATCCTCGCGCGAGATGCCCTTCTGGGTCAGGGCGAGCAGGACGCGCTGGGAGTGGATGAGGCCGCCCAGCCGGTCGAGATTGCGAGCCATGCTCTCGGGATAGATGACGAGCTGATCGATCAGGTCCGCCATCCGCTGTAAGATAAAGTCCAATGTTATGGTTGCGTCGGGACCGATCATGCGCTCGACGGAGGAATGGGAGATGTCGCGCTCGTGCCAAAGCGCGACGTTCTCCATGGCCGGAAGACAAAAGCTGCGCACAACACGCGCAAGCCCCGTGATGTTCTCTGAGCCCACCGGATTGCGCTTGTGCGGCATGGAGGAGGAGCCTTTCTGGCCTTGCGAGAAGTATTCCTCGGCCTCGAGCACCTCGGTGCGCTGCAGATGCCGCACCTCGATGGCCAGGCGCTCTAGCGATGAGGCGATGATGGCAAGGGTGGCGAAGTACATGGCGTGCCGGTCGCGCGGGATCACCTGGGTGGAGATCGTTTCTGGCGTAAGCCCGAGCTGCTCGGCGACGTAGGCCTCCACGCGTGGATCGACGTTGGCGAACGTGCCGACCGCACCGGAAAGGGCGCAGGTGGCGACCTCGGCCCGCGCCAGCACCATGCGCTGTCTGGCGCGCGCGAACTCGGCGTAGGCCTGCGCCAGTTTGAGACCGAAAGTGGTAGGCTCGGCATGGATGGCGTGGCTGCGACCCACGGTGGGGGTGAGCTTGTGCTCATGAGCGCGCTTCTTCAGTGCAAGGAGCAGTTTGTCGAGGTCGGCCACGAGGAGATCGGCTGCGCGCGTGAGCTGGACGGCGAGACAGGTATCGAGAATATCGGAAGAAGTGAGGCCGGCATGCACGAAGCGCGCCTCGGGCCCGACGTGCTCGGCCAGATGCGTCAGGAAGGCGATGACGTCGTGCTTGACTTCGCGCTCGATGGCATCGATGCGGGCCACATCAAAGACCGCCTTCGCTCCCTTGTCCCAGATCGCTTTGGCGGCGCTTTTGGGGATAAGACCCAGCTGCGCCATGGCGGTGGCGGCGTGCGCTTCGATCTCAAACCAGATGCGAAAGCGCGTCTCGGGAGCCCAGATCTTGGCCATCTCGGGCCTGGTGTAGCGCGGGATCATGGCCGCCTCTCTCAAAGGGGGAACGCCATTGCAGGGGACGCGAGCGCCGCGCACCCCTGGATGCCGCGAGCCCCCGGGGTTCGTCTTGGCCGCTGCTGGGCCGCTGCTGGCCCCCCAGCCGCCGGCTGCGCAAGCTAACTGGGCCGCCCGGCCTGAGGAGCTCAAAGCGAGGGCGGCGTCGGGCCAGCGCCTCTGGCCGAGAGCGAGTAGCAGAGACGGTCTGGCGCATCAATCGCAAGTTCGTCATATAGTGGGGAAAGGCCCACCCCGCCGCGGCCGATGGCACGGCAAACCTCAGAGATAGAAACTTGAACGGTCCCTCCAACGCCGATGTCATCGTGCTTGGCGCCGGCATGATCGGCGTCTCCACGGCCTTGCACCTGCAGAAGCGCGGCCGCTCGGTCGTCCTCCTCGACAGGCGCGGTCCCGGCGAGGAGACGAGCTTTGGCAACACGGGCATCATCCAGCGCGAGGGCGTGGTGCCCTACCCCTTCCCGCGCCAGATCGGTCTCATGGTGCAGTACGCCCTCAACATGCGTCCCGAGGCCAACTTGCACTGGAGCGCGCTGCCGACGATCGCGCCCTGGCTTTACCGCTATTGGGCGGCCTCGACGCCGAGCCGGCTGGCGGCGACGGCAGAGGCGGCACGTCCGCTCATTGAGCGCTGTGTTGTGGAGCACGAGGCGTTGATGGCGGACGCCGGCATCACCAGCATGATGCGCCACACCGGCTATTTGCGCTTTTATCGCGCGCCCGCGGCGCTCAACGCGGAGATCGTCCAGGACGAGGCTTGGCGCAAGACCTACGGCATCACCTATGAGGTGATTGACGGCCGTAAGCTTTCCGAGCTCGAGCCGCACCTGCGGGGCGGGGACGCCGGCGGCGTGTGGATGCCGCAGCCCGTGAGCGTGAGCGATCCGGGCGGCGTGACGAAGGGCTATGCCAGGCTGCTGACCGACCGCGGCGGACGGTTGCTCACGGGCGATGCGCGCACGCTCACGTCAACGCGCGGGGGCTGGCAGGTGCGCACGAGCGAGGGGCCGGTGACCGCGCCTGCCGTCGTCGTGGCACTGGGCCCGTGGTCGGGCGACCTGCTGGAGCCTCTGGGCTACCGCATCCCCCTTGGCGTGAAGCGCGGCTATCACATGCATTTCAAGGCGCAAGGTAATGCCACGCTCAACCGGCCGGTCATCGATGTGCAGTATGGCTACGCGCTGACGCCGATGGTGAAAGGAATCCGCCTCACCACCGGCGCCGAGTTTGCGCTGCGCGATGCACCGCCCTCGCCCGTGCAGCTCAATCGGGTGGAACCGTTGGCGCGTGAGATCTTCCCGCTTGGTGAGCGCGTGGACGCGCAGGCCTGGCTCGGGCGGCGCCCCTGCCTGCCGGACATGCTGCCGATTGTGAGCCAAGCGCCCAAGCACGAGGGGCTGTGGCTCAACTTCGGCCACCATCATCTGGGTTTCACGATGGGCCCCGTCACCGGCCGGCTGCTCGCCGAGATGATGACGGGTGAGGCCCCGTTTACCGATCCGCGGCCCTATCGGGCGGACCGGTTCTAAGGCCGGTCGTTGCGTCGCTGCCGGCAAAGTGGCTTAGGGCTGCTGCGCTCAGGAGAGCGCTAGCGGGCTGGGCGCGTGCTGGCAGCCGCGCCGCTTCGCTACGCGGGCAGGCAGCAAGATCCGACTACTCGGCCGCTTGGCGCAGCGCCGTCGACCCGACGCCGAGCGCCTTCAGCATCGATTGGTGGTAGTGGATCAAGGCTGGCTCATTACGGCCGTAGACCGTGTGGGTTTGCGCCCCGGAGTTGAGGCCCATCTGGATCGTGCGACCGGCGGGAAAATCCTCGCCCGTGACGACATCAAGAACGAGCTGCATGTTCTTGTCCCAGTGCTGTCGCTCTGTCTCGGTGCTCGGCGCCTTTGGCACGTAGAGTGCGAGGTCCATGATGGCGCGGTCTGTGCGATCTTCGGTTGGAAAGATGCGGGCGAGCTCAACGTGATCGCCCTGGACCATCAGCAGCGTGTTGGGAATGAGCGAGTAGATGAGCGTCGTGTTCCACATGAGGTCCCAGGTGTCTTCGGGCTCGGCCTTCAGTCGCTCGAGCTTCTTGCGAGGCATGGTGAGACGATGATTAAGGCCGAACGCCTCGAAGTCGGTGACGTTGCCGTAGAGAATGCCGGAAAGCGATTGCTTGTGGAGGAAGCCGATGTGGTAGCCCTCGTGGAAGGTGTCGACCAGCAGCTTCCAATTCATGCTCTCGGGGATCACGCGCCGGTCGTAGAAGGACCAAGAGGCAAAATCGTAGTGTGCAAGCTCGGGTCCGAGCCCGCCAAGCCAAGGATCGATATCGAACCCGGCCGAAGCGTCGCGCGACGCGGTCGGGATCACCCAGACGAGACCATGCTTCTCGCACAGTGGCAGCTCGGCGAGCGAGCCTCGCTCGTTGCGCACGCCCGGGAAGGCGCGTTCGTCGGGGATGCCCATCACCCTGCCAGCCAGATCGTAGGTCCACGCATGGTAAGGGCACGAGAAGACGCGGGCCTTGCCGCAGCCTTCGACCACCTTGGCGCCGCGATGCCGGCACACGTTGAGAAAGGCCCGCAGTTTCTGGTCGCGACCGCGGGCGATGAGGATCGGCACGCCCGCAGAGTCATCGGTGCGGAAGGCACCCGGTCCCGCCCACTCGGAGGCAAAACCCATGAGCAACGGATGCTGGCGGAAGAGGATCGCGCGCTCGCGGGCGTAATGGGCGGGATCGGTGTAGACCGATATATCGTTGCGCCAGGGTGCCTCGGCCAGGTGCGTGGTCTTCGCATCGACATGCAGCAGTAGCCGCTTCAACAGGGCGATTTGCTGTTGCCGGATCATAGCGAACTCCAGTTTGTGGTCGCAGACCAAGGGGGACAATACCGCGCGGCGGGTCCTGATACGGTGCCGTATCACAGTGCCGTATCACAGGGCCGTGCAGCTCGCAATACGCTGCCGTATCACAATCGAGAGAGCGAACAATGCAAGTCGACGATGCAATGGCAAGGTGGGTCGAGGCGGGTCTGGCGGAGCTTGCACGGGGTGGCATCGACGCGGTCCGCGTCGAGGTGCTGGCGACCAGATTGGGCGTGACCAAGGGAGGCTTCTACCGCCGCTTCAGGGACCGCAGGGCGTTGCTCGATGCGCTGTTGGAGACCTGGGTGCGCGGGCGTCAGGCAGCGATCGAACAGCAAACGGAGCTTGGCAAGCATGGTGCGGGCGAGCGCTTGAAATCGCTGATCCAGCTCTACTCGGAGCGCGTCAGTGCGCAAGGCATTGCCATCGAGCTGGCGATCCGCCAGTGGGCGCGATCGGATCCAGCGGCGGCCGCCGCAGCGGCCAAGGTCGATGCGGCCAGACTGCAAAGGGTGGCAAGGCTTTATCGCCAGCTCGGACTGGATGCCAGGCAAGCGGAGGCGCGGGCCGTCCTGTTCTACGCCTTTATCTTTGGCCAAAGCCTTATCTTCTTGGATGAGCCGCCGCGCCGGCGCGCGAACTTGGTCGCCCAGTGCGCCAATCTTTTGACAACGGCCTGAACCCGACGGGCTCGCTACGGCTGGCCCCTTTAGGACCGCCGAAGGTCGCGCTGCAGGATGGGGCGGATGCGCAGCGGACCGCAGGCGCTGCCCGTCCAGGCCCCGCCGCTCTCCAGACACGCCTTGACGAGCCGCTCCCGCTGCACCTGCCAACCGAGGAGCAGGACCAAGATCAGCCCGATCAGGCAGGCCACGAGCAGTCGCATGCGGCTCATGGCGTGACCCCTGCCGCGACAAGGCCTGCGAAACGATCCTTCCAGGCGGGCAGCGCGCCAGGGAAAGGCAGGGCGGTGGCCTCAAAGACGCCGCGCGCCACCGCCCTGGTCAGGCAATCGGCAGCCGTGGTGGCGATGTCGGTGAGCTCCAACACCTCATCCCGCATGGGCTTTTGCAAGGTCGCGACCGCAAACACCGTATCCCCGTCCATGGGGGCGTGCACAGGCCTTAAAGCGCGCGCCAGTCCGTCATCGGCCATGAGGGCCAGGCGTTTTGCCTGGGGCTTGGTCAGGGCAGCGTCGGTGACGACGAGTGCAATGGTCGTGGACGGCACCGCGCCTTTCATGCGCAGTCTGAGGGCCTCGCGCGGCAGGTGCGCGGGCAGGCCCAACGCACCGAACTCGGCGCCGACTTCACAGGCAGCGCCCCAAAAGTGCGGTCCATCTGCGATCACGGCTGAGCCCACGGCATTGACGACGGCGATGGCGCCGACCGCAAACCCCGATGCCGTCACCGCGCTCACCGATCCGAGGCCGCCCTTGAGGTTGGCGGTCGTAGCACCATAGCCGCCGCCCACCGTGCCCAGCGCGAACGGACCACCACGTGCCGTCTCGGTCGCCTGCCAGCCGAGCTCCCAATAGGGGGGCATGCGGCCCCAATTTTTGTCTCCCCCGTTCATGAGATCGAAGACAATGGCCGCAACGGCGATGGGGATGTTGATGGCGCCGATGGTGATGCCGCGGCCCTGCTGGCGCAGGAGCGAGACGGCCCCGCCGGGGGCGTCGAGGCCGAACACCGAGCCCCCCGAGAGCAGCACGGCATCGACGCCCCGCACTGTCATCTCCGGTTCCAGCAGCGTCGTATCCCGGGCACCTGGGGCGCCACCGTGGGTGACCGCCGAGGCGACGTTGGCGGTATCGAAGACAATGGCCGTCACGCCGCTGGCGATACGAGCGTCATGCGCGTGGCCGACGCGCACTCCGGCCAAGTCGGTGAGGAGGTTATGGGAGGATGGCAGGGACATCTGGGCAGCGGCGGTGGGACCCGGCACAAAAGGGCGCCCCGTCCCCTTACAACGGGAGAGCCGTCGTTGCCAGCTCAGGCGACCCGCTCGTGGGCATCCGGTGTGGCGACCGCAACCACCCCGGCCAGCATGGTCCGGCAGGTATCGAGTTCTGCGGCGATGCTGCGCAGGACCCCGAACTCGGCGGCGCTCAGACGAACGGATGGGGCGGTGTCCAGCGAGGGCTGCGTCGGTCGGCGTGTCCGGTCCAGGCGGGTGGCGCCGGTCGCGCAACCAGCACCTG